>DWXI01000054.1 GCA_019119265.1 Candidatus Mediterraneibacter intestinigallinarum
AATCAGAGAAAATCTTGCGGAAAAAACAAGGATCGGCGGATGTCTCGGTGTAATGAGCGGTATATTTCTGATCGTGATCCTGCTCTGAGTTGGGAGGAGACATGGATATAAATCTTATCTTTCGAATAGCGGCGGTGGGAATACTTGTGTCTATTTTGAGTCAGGTACTAAAGCACAGCGGCAGAGAGGAACAGGCGTTTCTTGCAAGTCTGGCAGGTCTGATCCTGGTACTGTCGTGGGTTCTTCCGTATATCTATGACCTGTTTCAGACGATCCGCCAGCTGTTTGCACTATAGCGGACAGGAGGGAAAAAGATGAGCATGATACAGGCCGGAATCGTTGGAGTGGCAGGAGCGATCCTGGCAATACAGTTAAAGGCCGGCAAAGCAGAGTACGGTATCTATATCTGCGTGGCGACCGGTGTGATCCTGTTTTCGATGATCATAGACAGGCTGGGAATTTTTATCAATACGCTGGAACAGATCACTTCATATATCGATCTTGACGCTGGCTATCTGTCCACGATGTTTAAGATGATCGGCATTACGTATATCGCGGAATTTTCTTCCGGCATCTGCAGGGATGCAGGATATCAGACGCTTGCAGGACAGATTGAGATCTTTGGAAAACTGACGATACTGATACTGGGGCTTCCGGTTCTGCTGGCTCTGCTGCAGACGATCCAGGAGTTCCTGTCATGAGAGGAAGGAAAGCGCAGTTTCTGTTTACAATTCTGCTGGTATTGATCGTATTCGGCCTGGGAACAAGGATTGTAAACGCGGCGGAGGAAAATGATGGGGAGATTTCGGAGCAGGATATGGATATTCTCCAGGAAGAAGTACAGGACGCCCTGCTGGCAGAATTTGATTTTGACGAAATAGAAAAAAGTCTGAACCGTATGTTCCCGCAGGAAAAGATTGCTTTCAGTGAGGTGGTTTCTTCGCTTTTGTCAGGTAATATGGAAGAAACGGCGGGGGTATTTTTCAGATTCCTTGCAGATCAGGTGTTTTATGAATTTGATTATAACAGGCGCAGTCTTGTGTATATGATCCTGACTGCTCTGACTGCAGCAATATTCAGTAATTTTGCCGGAGCTTTCAGAAGCAGACAGATAGCGGATATCAGTTTCTATGTGATGTACATGCTTCTGATCACGCTGTGCCTTACGGCATTTCAGACGTCTGCGGCGGGCCTGGAGGAGAAGCTGAATTCTCTTGTTGACTTTATGAGGGTACTGTGTCCGAGCTATTTCCTGGCGGTTGCACTGGCTACGGGAAGTGTGACATCACTTTTTTTCTATAATGTAATTCTCTTTTTGATCTATGTGATAGAACTGGTGATCGTCCGTTTTCTGCTGCCAATCGTAAATATTTACATCATGGTGCGAGTGCTGGGCAATCTGACAGGAGAAGATTTCCTTTCTGAACTGGCGGATCTGATAAAAAAAATCGTGTCCTGGATTTTAAAAACACTTCTTGTGTGCGTAATCAGCATCAACGTGATCCAGGGTCTGCTGGCTCCGGCAATTGATGCAGTTAAGCGGAGCGCTCTCACGCGTACTGCGGAAGCGCTGCCCTGGGTAGGAAATGCCATCGGCGGCGCAGCCGAGGTGGTGTTAGGCACAGCTGTCCTGATCAAGAACGGGATCGGTATGGCAGGAGCGCTGATCGCCATTGCCATCTGTGCCGTTCCGATCCTGCAGATGCTTGTCATGGCATTCCTGTATAAACTTGCCGCGGCAGTAGTGCAGCCGGTATCGGATAAAAGGATAACGACATGTATCAGCGGCGTCAGTGAAGGGTATGAGATCATGGTTAAGGTTATTTTTACGGCAGGTATGCTTTTTCTGATCACCATAGCCATTGTTGCTGCTTCTACTTCCTGAATGATCATGGGTATAACAGAAAGGAGAGGGAATCCTTGTTTCAGCAGATATACGGGTGGATCCAGAATATTACTGTCTATCTTATTGTCACGGCGGCAGTAATGCATGCCATACCTGGAAAGGATTACGGGAAATATATACGCTTCTTTTCAGGACTTATCCTGATCCTCCTGCTTGCAACTCCGATCCTGAATCTTACGGATATGAAAGAAAGATTTGATACTCTTTACGGAAACAGTGAATACGAAATGGAAAAACAGGAAATTGAAAGTGTGGATGAATTTTACAAAAATGCCGGACTGTCCGGATATCTGCAGACAGATGAGTCGTATGAACCGGGCATAATAATTCAGGAGGACGATCAGATCAATGTGGGGGAGATAGAGATTGGGCGTGAATAAATTGAAAGAGTGGCTCCAAGGGCTGTGGGCAGGGGAGAAACTTCCGAAAAAGAATCACCTGCTGATAATGTTCCTTGTCGGAATGCTTCTTTTTGTGGCGGTGTTTCCTTTCCCATCGGCGGACAGGACGGAAGATGTGCAGAGCGAAGGAGGAATGGCTTCCATAAGTCAGGATGGCGGAACGCCGGGAGAATATGAATCATATCTTGAAGAGAGAACGGCAGATATCCTGAGGCAGGTTGACGGAGTGGGAGAAGTGACGGTAATGATCACTCTGAAGTCCGGAAGTCAGAAGATCATAGAGAAGGATCAATCGAGCACGACCCAGACGACAGAAGAAGAGGACAGCGCAGGAGGCACCCGATCTGTAGAAGACAGTTCATCCGATAAAACAAGCATCTACGAGCAGAATTCCGACGGCTCATCTACACCCTATGTGAGTAAAGAACTGACGCCGGAGATTGAGGGCGTGGTGGTGATCGCGGACGGGGGTGACAACGCAGTAGTAGTCGAGAGCATTACTGAGGCGGTTCAGGCATTATTCGGTGTGGAGGCGCATAAGATTAAAATAATGAAACGGGCTTGATACATAGAAGGAGGATGGAGAAAGTGAAACGTTTGTTTAAAAAGAACCAGATCATCATCGCAACACTGGCGGTCATGATCGCCATCGCCGGATATCTGAACTATTCCGGTATTTTGTTCGGTGATACAGAGGGAACGGCCGAGGCAAATGCTGATCTTGCCAATCAGGAACTTCTCGATATTTCAGAAGAAGACATTGAAACGTCTACGGAGGATATCGCGAGCAATGATTCGGACATTGAAGGAACACCCGGAGAAGCCGTGCTCACAAGCGGAACTGCCGAGACTACAGTGGCACAGGCGAAAGTGACAAGAGAGCAGGTGAGAGCACAGAATAAGGAGACTCTTCAGGCCATCATCGATAATACGAACCTGTCTGATGCGGAAAAGCAGGATGCTGTGGCACAGATGGTGGAGATTACGGAAATAGCGGAACAGGAGGCGGCTATCGAAACTTTGATGGCATCCAAGGGATTTTCGGAGTCAGTGGTCAGTCTGGACGCCGATTCGGCGGATGTGGTAGTGAAGGCGGATGAACTGACAGATGCAAACCGGGCGCAGATTGAGGATATCGTAACGAGAAAAACTGAAATTGCACCGGAGAATATCGTGATCACACCGATCCATGAATAAATCAAAGTTAATTATAGCCGCTGAAATCTATGAGTGGTTGAAGTCTCGGATCAGATATGCTAAACTGAATAAGCATGCCCGGAGACGGCTCCGGGATCATCAGAGGCGCCGGTGCTTAAGACCGGCGCTGCTGTGCTGTCTGGAAATACCGCATATCCAAAGGAAAAGGAGTTAGTATGTCTGATATTAAAAGTGAAATAAAAAAGAGAAGAACGTTTGCCATTATCTCTCATCCGGATGCAGGTAAAACCACTCTGACAGAGAAGTTCCTGCTCTACGGCGGAGTGATCAATACAGCCGGATCGGTAAAGGGAAAAGCCACAGCAAAACATGCTGTGTCCGACTGGATGGAAATCGAGAAAGAGAGAGGTATCTCCGTAACCTCTTCTGTTCTGCAGTTCAATTATGACGGATACTGCATCAATATCCTGGATACGCCTGGACATCAGGACTTTTCGGAGGATACGTACCGTACTCTGATGGCGGCGGATTCAGCGGTCATGGTGATCGATGCATCGAAAGGTGTGGAGGCGCAGACAAGAAAGCTGTTTAAAGTATGCGCCATGAGGCATATTCCTATCTTTACTTTTATCAATAAGATGGACAGGGATGCGAAAGACACGTTTGACCTGCTGGATGACATCGAAAAAGAGCTGGGGATTCCCACCTGCCCGATCAACTGGCCGATCGGTTCGGGTAAAGCGTTTAAGGGAGTATATGATCGTCAGGAAAGGGAAGTGGATCTGTTTTCCGATACCAGAAAAGGTACTTCCATGGGCGAGGTAAAGAAAGTCTCCATCAATAATCCGGAGGTAGACTGGCTGATCGGCACCGAGGCAAAAGTTACGCTGGAGGAGGAAATCGAGCTTCTGGACGGCGCATCTGCGGAATTTGATCAGAAACTGGTGGACAAAGGTCAGCTTTCGCCTGTATTTTTCGGTTCAGCGCTGACAAACTTCGGTGTGGAGACATTCTTGAAACACTTTCTTGCCATGACCACATCGCCGCTTCCGCGTATGTCCGACCGCGGAGCGATCGATCCGATGACTGAGCAGGATTTCTCGGCGTTTGTCTTTAAGATACAGGCAAATATGAATAAGGCTCACAGAGACAGGATCGCTTTTATGAGGATTTGCTCCGGTGAGTTTGACGCCGGAATGACAGTCTGTCATGTGCAGGGCGGGAAAGAGGTAAGGCTTTCACAGCCCCAGCAGATGATGGCAAGCGAACGAAAGATCATTGATAAAGCTTACGCAGGTGATGTTATTGGGGTTTTTGATCCCGGAATTTTCTCCATTGGAGATACGCTGACTACAGCGAAAGAAAAGTTTGCCTTTGAAGGAATTCCTACGTTTGCGCCGGAACATTTCGCAAGAGTGCGTCAGGTGGACACGATGAAGAGAAAACAGTTTGTAAAAGGCATCAATCAGATCGCTCAGGAGGGGGCGATTCAGATCTTCCAGGAGTATAACACCGGTATGGAGGAAATCATTGTCGGAGTTGTGGGAGTGCTGCAGTTTGACGTGCTGAAGTACAGACTGAAAAATGAATATAATGTTGAAATTATCCTAGAGAATCTTCCATATGAACATATTCGATGGATTGAGAATGATAATATTGATCTTGATCATGTCAGCGGAACATCGGATATGAAGAAGATTAAGGATTTAAAAGACCGTCCGCTGCTTCTGTTTGTACATGAGTGGAGCATCCGTATGACACAGGAACGCAACGAGGGTCTCATCCTCTCAGAATTCGGCCGTTCATAATCCGAACCTGATTCAGAAAGGTTTTTCTTTGCAAATGATGGGATATTTGCTATAATGGGGAAAGAGATTAGACAAAACGGGAGGTTTTGAAGATGGCTAAGGACGAAAGAAATACTTATACGATACAGAATGAGGCAAGCCTCGGCGAAGTAAAGATTGCTGATGAAGTGGTCGCTATTATTGCGGCGCTGGCAGCAACGGAAGTTGAAGGAGTTGCTTCCATGGCCGGCAACATCACGAACGAGGTGATCGGGAAACTTGGGATCAAGAACCTTTCAAAAGGTGTAAAAGTAGATGTACTGGAAGGCGTGGTGACAGTATCCCTTGCACTGAACATCAAATACAATTACAGTATTGTCGACGTGACCGGAAAAGTTCAGGAGAAAGTGAAGAACGCAGTGGAAAATATGACAGGACTTGAGGTGGCTGACGTTAATATCAGGGTTGCCGGAGTAGAGATGGAGAAACAGGACTGATCCGTTTGGGGCATTATTGCAAATTGTATGCCCGGTGTTGTATAATAGAGGATGTCGCAAGACATCCTTTTTCTATAGTTGTTACAGAAGGAGAAAATTACCATGACAAGATCTGAGCTGAGAGAGCATGTTTTTAAGATGCTTTTCCAGATTGAATTCAATGATTCCGCAGATATGCCGGATCATGTTAAAAATTATTTCGAGACACTGGAGGACGCCAGGGAACAGGATAAAGACTATATACAGCGGAAATATGAGGCTGTAGCTTCCTGCGTGGAGGAAATCGACGGTCTGCTCAATGACGCGGCGAAGGGCTGGAAGACTTCAAGAATGAGCAAGGTGGATCTTACGATCCTGCGGCTTGCTGTCTATGAAATGAAGTGGGATGATGATGTGCCTGAGGGCGTCGCCATCAACGAAGCGGTTGAGCTGGCAAAAAGATTCGGCGGTGACAGCAGTTCCTCTTTTGTGAACGGCATACTTGGGAAATTGGCGAAACAGGAGTCCTGAACATGAAAAATGTTTATACGGTGCGGCAGGTAAATTCCTATATCAAAAATATGTTCACTCAGGACTTCATGTTGAGCCGTATCTATGTCAAGGGGGAAGTCTCCAATTGTAAATATCATACATCGGGTCATATATATTTTTCGCTGAAAGATGAGTCCGGCACGATTGCCTGCGTTATGTTCGCAGGCTACAGGTCAGGGCTTTCTTTTCGACTGCAGGACGGCCAGCAGGTGATTGCCCTTGGATCTGTCAGCATATATGAGAGGAGCGGACAGTATCAGCTTTATGTGCGGGAGATCATTTTGGACGGCGCCGGCATTCTCTATGAAAAATTCGAGGCGCTTAAGAAAGAGCTTTTTGAGATGGGAATGTTCGCTCCTGAATATAAACAGCCGATCCCGAAATACATTCGGACCTTGGGGATTGTCACTGCTCCGACGGGGGCCGCTGTCAGAGATATCATAAATATCGCCGGACGGCGGAATCCTTTTGTGCAGCTCATCCTGTATCCGGCCCAGGTGCAGGGCGACGGAGCGGCAGAGAGCATTATCCGTGGAATCCGTGCACTGGAAAAAAGGAAGGTTGACGTGATGATCGTGGGCCGCGGCGGCGGAAGCATCGAAGATCTGTGGGCATTTAACGAGGAATCTGTGGCCCGGGCTGTCTTTGAATGCAGTGTGCCGGTCATCTCGGCAGTAGGACATGAGACGGACACGACGATCACAGACTATGTGGCGGATCTGCGGGCTCCGACTCCGTCCGCAGCGGCAGAGCTGGCGGTATATGATTACAGGGAGGCAAAGGAGCAGATCCGGGTATTCCGTGAAAGGCTGCAAAAGTATATGACGATAACGATATCCGAAAAGAAAGCTGTTCTTGAACGTTTCCGAATGCGGCTTAATTATGCCCATCCGAGACAGAAATTAAACGAGAACCGGCAGTACGCGGCTGATCTGGAGAACCGGCTCCGGACGCTGATGGGTAATCGTCTGGAGAGGGAAAAACACAGGCTGGCGATCTGCGCGGAGAGGATGAGAGGACTTTCTCCGCTGGAAAAACTGAGTCGGGGATATTCTTACGTACAGACACCGCAGGGAGAGAATATCCGCAGCGTTGCACAGGTGCTCCCCGACGATGAAATCGAAATTTATGTGAGAGACGGAAGGATCAGTGCAAAAGTGACAGGGCTGCAGGAACAGTCTGATGACAGATAAAGGAGGCGCTGAGATGGAAGAGATAAATTGGGAAAAAAATGAGAATAAAGAGAATCTGGAGGAGATGTTTCAGAATCTGGAGGCTGTCATAAAAGAAATGGAAGAGGGAGACGTAACGCTGGAACATTCTTTTGATCTCTATAACAAAGGAATGACCCTCTTGAAAAAGTGCAACGAGACGATCGATGAAGTGGAAAAAAAGGTCCTTGTTCTGGACGAAGATGGAGAGACGCATGAGTTTTAAGGAAGAATATCAGAGAAAAGTAGAGTCGACAGAAGAGATATTGAGAAAATACCTGCCTGCCCGGGAAGGGTATCAGAAGATCATTACCGAGGCCATGGAATACAGTCTTATGGCCGGCGGGAAAAGGATCCGGCCTGTGCTGATGCGGGAATTTTATGAACTTTTTGGCGGAGAAGGACGTTTGATCGAACCTTTTATGGCGGCGATCGAGATGATCCATACGTATTCTCTTGTGCACGATGATCTTCCGGCTATGGATAACGACGACTATCGCCGGGGAAGAAAAACGACCCATGTGGTTTACGGAGAGGACATGGGGATCCTTGCAGGCGACGCTCTTCTCAACTATGCGTTTGAGACGGCGTGCACAGCTTTTGATCAGGAACCTGCAAAGAGCAGTGTGATCGGGCATGCGCTGCAGATTCTTGCCCGCAAAGCCGGAATCTACGGAATGATCGGCGGTCAGGTGGTTGATGTGAAAGAATCCGGACACAGTATATCCGCAGATATACTTGATTTCATCTATCGGCTGAAGACAGGCGCTCTGATCGAGTCTTCTGTTATGATCGGCGCAGTCCTTGCAGGTGCGTCAGAGGAAGAAATTTCAAAGGCTGAATCGATCGCGTCGAAAGTAGGAATGGCGTTCCAGATCCAGGATGATATCCTTGATGTCACAAGCACTACTGAGATGCTCGGAAAGCCGGTACACAGTGATGAGAAAAATGAAAAAACCACCTATGTGACTTTAAAGGGAGTAGACGAATCCGGCAGAGAAGTAGAGAGGCTGACGTCGGAAGCCCTTGAGGAACTGAAAGAACTGGGGCATGAGAACAGGTTCCTGAACGAGCTGCTGGAATGGCTCGTGTACAGAGAAAAATAAACGGGAAAAACAAGGAGGATCGTCATGATACTTGAAATGATCCGGCAGGCAAACGATATAAAGAAACTGAACGACGAACAGCTGAAACTTCTCGCTGACGAGATCCGACAGTTCCTAATCGAGAAGATCAGCAGGACCGGCGGACATCTCGCATCGAATCTGGGCGTCGTGGAGCTTACGATGGCTCTGCATCTGACACTTGATTTCCCGGAAGACAAACTGATATGGGATGTAGGCCACCAGTCTTATACTCATAAACTGCTCACCGGCCGCAGAGACGGCTTTGACCAGCTGCGTAAATACGGCGGTATGAGCGGTTTTCCGAAGAGGAAGGAAAGCAACTGTGACGCCTTTGATACAGGACACAGTTCTACATCAATCTCCGCAGGCCTCGGCTATGTTGCGGCCCGTGAGCTGAACGGGGAGGAGCATAACGTGATATCCGTGATCGGAGACGGATCCCTTACAGGCGGTATGGCCTATGAAGCGCTCAACAATGCGTCGAGGCTGAAGAGTAATTTTATTATCGTCTTAAACGATAATAACATGTCCATTTCAGAAAATGTCGGGGGTATGTCCAGATATCTGAACGGCCTGAGGACCGCCCAGGCTTATACGGATATTAAAAAAGGCGTCGAAGACACGCTGAAGAAGATTCCCCGCAAAGGAGACCGGATCGTCAGTCAGATCCGAAAGACCAAGAGCGGGATCAAACAGCTGATCGTACCGGGGATGTTCTTTGAAGATATGGACATAACTTATCTCGGACCGGTGGACGGCCATGATATCCGCAAGCTTGTAAAAGTGTTAAACGAGGCGAAACGGGTGGATCACGCAGTGCTGGTACATGTGATCACAAAGAAAGGAAAAGGCTATCCGCCTGCCGAGGAAAATCCGGCGAGATTTCACGGTACAGGTCCTTTTGACATTGAGACGGGAGAACCGACGGATGTCAGTACAACTGACAGTTATACGCAGGTGTTTTCCAAGGTGCTGACGGATATTGCCCGAAGAGATGATAAAGTAGTTGCGATTACCGCGGCCATGGCGGACGGAACAGGACTCTCGACATTTGCAAAGCATTTCCCGAACAGATTTTTCGATGTGGGAATCGCCGAGGAACATGCGATGACTTTCGCGGCAGGACTGGCTGCAGGCGGTATGAAACCTGTGTTTGCCGTTTATTCTTCTTTTTTACAGCGCGCTTACGACCAGACGCTTCACGACGTCTGTCTCCAGAATCTGCCTGTTGTGCTCGCGGTAGACCGGGCGGGGCTTGTGGGAAGCGACGGAGAGACACACCAGGGTGTTTTTGATCTGTCATTCCTGTCTACGATTCCGAATATGACGATAATTTCCCCGAAAAACAGGTGGGAGATGGCGGATATGCTGCGGTTTGCCGTGGATTTCCAGTATCCGATCGCTATCCGTTATCCGAGGGGAAGCGCATATGAAGGAATGAAAAATTTCAGGGCACCTGTAGAATACGGAAAAAGCGAACTGCTCTATGAGGAGGAAGATATCGCTGTTATTTTTGTAGGGCATATGGCCGGGCTTGCCGACCGCGTCAGGCGGGAGTTGAAAAGAACCGGCTACAGCTGCAGTCTGGTCAATGCAAGATTTGTAAAGCCTCTGGACAAAGAGATGCTGGAATATCTGGCAAAAGATCACAGCCTGTTTGTGACCATTGAGGAGAATGTGCTGACCGGAGGATTTGGCGAGCAGGTGACGGACTATGTCTCGTCGGCAAATCTCGATGTGCATGTACGTAACATCGGAATTTCTGATGATTATGTGGAGCATGGCAATGTTGAGATATTGAGGAAAGAAGTAGGACTGGACTGTGATACGATAGTAAAGCAGGCAGTATCCGATTATTTGACGATAAAGGAAAACTGATATGAAAGAACGTTTGGACGTATTGCTTGTGAAAAGAAATCTTGCCGATTCCAGGGAAAAGGCAAAAGCCGTGATCATGGCGGGCAACGTATTCGTGGAAGGGCAGAGAGAGGACAAGGCGGGAAGTACCTTTGCACCCGACGTAAATATCGAAATCCGCGGACATACTCTTCCATATGTCAGCCGGGGAGGACTGAAGCTTGAGAAAGCCCTGGCGAATTTTGACGTTGATGTGAAAGATAAAGTCTGCACGGATGTGGGAGCTTCTACCGGCGGATTTACAGACTGCATGCTCCAGAACGGAGCGAGAAAAGTATTTGCCATTGATGTAGGACGAGGGCAGCTTGACTGGAAGCTTCGCAATGACCCCAGGGTTGTCTGTATGGAGAAGACAAATATCCGGTATGTTACGCCGGAGGATATTGGAGAGCCCGTTGATTTTTCCTCTATTGATGTCTCTTTTATTTCTCTGACAAAAGTGCTTGTTCCGATTCGCGATTATCTGAAAGCAGAGGGTGAAATCGTAGCGCTTATCAAACCTCAGTTTGAAGCGGGCAGGGAAAAAGTAGGAAAGAAAGGTGTGGTCAGGGAGAAGAGCACTCATCTGGAAGTAATACACAAAGTGGCGGACTATGCAATGTCCGTTGGATTCGATCTTTATGCTCTTGATTTTTCTCCGATCAAAGGTCCGGAGGGAAATATCGAATATCTGATCCATCTCAGAAAATGTTCGGAAGACGCAGGAAAAAATCACGGCATCGATCCTGATACAGTTGTAGAGAAGGCATTTGAGACACTGGCAAAGTAGATTACAAGAGGTATAGGATGGACTGCTTTTATATTATTACAAACAAACTGAAAGATCCTGATTTTGCTATTACAAATGAGATCAGACATTATATCGAAAGCAAGGGGAAGAGGTGTTATATCTCTGAGAAAGACGGTGAGGGGCATATCATTCCGGGAACGGTGCCCTCTGATGTTCAGTGCGGTCTTGTACTTGGAGGTGACGGAACGCTGATCCGCGCTGTGCGTGACCTGGGGGCAAACAGTCTGCCTCTCCTGGGTATTAACCTGGGAACGCTGGGGTATCTGACCGATGTTGAGCTTAAGGATTTCAGAGTCGCTCTTGACCGGCTCTTTGACGGGGAGCCGGATATCGAAGAACGGATGATGCTGGAAGGTTCATTCCGAGGTTCTCGGACTGATATAGCAATGAACGATATTGTGCTTGCGAGAGAGGGAAAAGTCAGGATCGTAAGTTTTAATATTTATGTAAACGGAACCCTTCTTAACACCTACCATGCGGACGGCGTGATCCTGTCAACACCTACGGGGAGCACCGGATATAATCTGTCGGCCGGAGGACCGGTCGTAGAGCCCACAGCGCAGATGATCGTGATCACACCCATCTGTTCCCATGCTCTTAACACGAGCAGCGTCGTTCTTTCAGCGGACGATACGATCGAGGTGGAGATCTGCGAGGGCAGGTACGGAAGGCAGGAACAGATATCTCTCTGCTTTGACGGGGCGGAGCAGACCACACTGGTCACAGGGGAGAGAGTCTGCATCAGAAAGGCGGCGAAAACGGCCAGGCTTATCAAGTTGAACCGGGAAAGTTTCATGATAACGATGCGCAGAAAGATGAAAGGAAATTAGAAGAAGATGAAAGTCAGCCGACATGCAAAAATCATTGAACTGATCAGCCAGTATGACATTGAGACCCAGGAGGAACTGGCGGAATATCTGAACAATGCGGGATTTAAAGTGACACAGGCTACGGTTTCCAGGGATATCCGCGATCTGAAACTGACCAAAGTTTCTGTCAGCGGAGGAAAACAGAAATATGTCATTCACAGACAGGACGAGCCTGAGATGAACGAGAAGTATATACGCGTGCTGCGCGACGGATATGTGTCTATGGATATGGCACAGAATATCCTTGTGATCAAGACGGTATCCGGTATGGCCATGGCTGTCGCCGCTGCGATTGACGCCATGAAATGGCATGAGGTTGTCGGATGCATAGCCGGCGACGATACGATCATGTGCGCGATCCGCACAGTAGAGGATACGTCGGCTGTTATGGAAAAGATACGGAAGATCATTTCAAAAGGAATACGGGTATAGACTATGCTGCAGAATCTTCATGTAAAAAATCTTGCTTTGATTGATGAGACAGAAGTTGATTTCGGCCCCGGCCTCAATATACTGACCGGCGAAACGGGAGCGGGAAAATCTATTCTTATGGGTTCCGTCAGCCTTGCCCTTGGAGGTCGATATACGGCGGATATGCTGCGGAGCGGAGCAAAGAACGGGCTCGTTGAACTTACATTTACCATAGATGATGAACGGATACTGTATAGTCTGGAGAAGATGGATATATTTCCGGAAGACGGTCTTATCACACTGAGCCGCAGACTTATGGAAGGACGCAGCGTCAGCAGGATAAATGGGGAAACCGTCAGCATGGGAACATTAAAAGACGTGGCAGGACTGCTGATAGACATACACGGACAGCATGATAACCAGACGCTTCTCAACCGCAGAAATCATCTTGCCCTTCTGGATCTCTACGCAGGGGAAGAAATCCTTCCGGTTAAAAAGGAAATGGCGGAAGCTTTCCGCTCATATCAGGAAATATGCAGACAGCTTGAAGAATCACTGATGGATGACGACAGCAGGAGACGGGAACTGTCTCTTGCGGACTTCGAAGTAAACGAGATTGAAGAGGCGGCTCCGGTTCCGGGAGAGGATGAAGAACTGGAACAGCTTTACCGCAGGATGACGGAGAGCAGGAAGGTGACGGAAGCTGTCGCCGAGACATATCGGTACACGGCGGAAGACCTTTCTTCAAACGCAAGTGACTGCCTGAGCCGTGCGATCCGTGCGTTCCAGGAAATCTCGGACTTTGATGAGAATGCCGCACAGCTTTACAGTCAGCTTCTGGATGCCGACAGCCTGCTCAATGATTTCAACAGGGAACTTTCAGAGTATGCCAAAAGTTTCGAATTTTCAGGCGAAGAATTCCAGGAGACTGAGGACCGCTTAAATCTGATCAATCATCTGAAGGCAAAATATGGAAAAACTGTCACGGATATCCTGGCATATTGCGAGCACAGAAAACAGAAAATAGAAGAGCTGAATGATTATGACGCTTTTATAAAAGAGCTGGAGAAAAGAAAAGAAGAAGCGCTTGAAAGAACAGCGACAGCATCGGAAAAGCTGCATGTGATCCGTGAAAAATATGCATCTTCTTTTGCGGAGGAGATCAGAAAACAGATGACGGAACTCAATTTTATGGATACCCGGCTTGAAATGCAGATCACGGATACCGGCCGATACAGTGCAGGCGGCAGGGATGACGCGGAATTTTATATTGCGCTTAACCCTGGCGAACCGCTCCGGCCTCTGTCCAATATTGCATCGGGAGGCGAGCTTTCCAGGATCATGCTGGCGGTTAAAACCGTTCTTGCTGACGAAGAAGATACACCGACGCTGATCTTTGATGAGATTGATGCTGGAATATCCGGCATTACCGCGGACAAAGTCGGAGAAAAACTTCATCTGATCGGCAGGAGCCGGCAGGTGATATGTATCACCCATCTTCCACAGATTGCGGCGGCTGCAGATGTACATTTTCTGATTGAAAAAAATGCCCGGGGGAATTCGGTCAAAACGCATATAGAACGGCTTGACGACGATGCTTCAATAAGAGAGATCGCCCGGATACTTGGCGGCGCAAAGGTGACGGACAGTATATTGAAGAGTGCCAGAGAGATGAAAGAACTGGCAAAGAGTGAAAGATAATACCAGTGTGAAAAAATGAAAAACCACACATACTAGAAACGGATACGGCAGAAGTATCCGTTTTCTTTTATGACCGGGAAAGGATGTGAAAGTATGGTGGTGGGCCGGAAAAACAGAGTTGTCCGTGCTCTGTTATGGGTCATTTTATTTCTTTCCGGCGTTGTCATCTGGAATCAGGTACAGACGCGGCAGGAAGAGAAAGCTCTGCGTCAGACAGAGGCAAGCACCTCGTCGCTTGAAAATGATACCGTCCTCCTTGGAGGGATGCCTGTGGGAATTTATATGGAAACAGACGGCGTCATGGTATTGAACACGGAGAAGATCGAAGGTCTCGACGGCAATGTGTACGAACCGGCCGCTGACAGAGTAAAGACAGGGGATTACATCATGGCTGTCAATCATCAGGAGATAACGGGAAAATCAGATCTTCTTGAACTGGTCGAAGAAATCGACGGAGGAAATGTTGTCCTCACACTGCGCAGAGGGGAAGATACGATGGATATAAAGATCAGTCCGGTAGAGTATGAACCAGATCATTACCGACTGGGAATCTGGGTGAGAGACAATGTGCAGGGTCTCGGAACAATCACGTTTCTCACAGAGCAGAGCCGCTTTGGAGCGCTTGGGCACGGGATCAGTGACACAGATACAAATATGCTCATGACGATCGACAGTGGCCGAGTATATCGTACAAGTATCAAGGATATCACAAAAGGATACAGCGGGTCACCGGGAACAATGGAAGGCATCATTGTTTATAACAATTACAATGTGCTCGGAACAATAGATAAAAATACAGAGGCAGGGATCTATGGTACGATCGACAAGATTGATGATCTTTTTGAAGAACAGATCCCCATGGAGACAGCCTCAAAAGAAGAGATCCGGACAGGAGACGCGACGATCCGCTGTTATATCGACAATGAAATAAAGGAGTATGATATCCGGGTGACTGAAATCGACAAGACAGATTCCGAGATCAATAAAGGACTCGTTATTCAGGTGACTGATCCGGAACTCCTTGAAAAAACGGGAGGTATTATCCAGGGGATGAGTGGAAGTCCTATCATTCAGGACGGGAAACTGATCGGCGCAGTGACACATGTGTTCGTTCAGGATTCGACAAAGGGATATGGTATATTTATTGAAAATATGCTGAAGCAGGTCGAAACGTCTGAAAAGTCGAATTTTATGTCGAATTAGAGCTACAAAATCTCCTTGATTCCGCAT
>DWXI01000055.1 GCA_019119265.1 Candidatus Mediterraneibacter intestinigallinarum
GAGCAATTATTATTGGTTCATTGTTAGTAAACAAAGTGTTATGGCTGCAGGAATATGCGCCTGCCGTGCAGGAGAGATTTCTTACTATGCATCCGGAATACAGATCGTCTGATAAAAAAGAAAAAGTTATAAGCATCATGTTTAAAAAGTCGTCAGCTTGTGTATTGCTCTCCCTGGTGCTGTTATTTATGGTATATCTGGCAGGAGCAGACGGCTTTGTGAAAGGATTCTGGTACTGTTATACTATCTGGTTTATTGTGAATTGGTTTGATGTATTCGTGCTTGATATAGGTATTTTGGCAAACTGGAAGAAATGTAGATTGCCAGGAACAGAAGATATGGATGAAGAATACAGATCAAATAATAGAAAGAGTATCATAGACGGATTCATAGGGATGGCGATAGGTCTAATTGTAGCGCTGATAGTTGGAGGACTTGTTGAGTTGTTATTTTAGGCTGCAGATACAGAGGTGACTATGAAATTAAATACAGAACATATTACAAAAAACAGCCGTTACTGGAATAATGTAAATGAACTTGCAAAAGAAGCATTTCCACCTGAAGAATACATCGCACCCGCAGAATTAGCGGAAATGGCGAAGGCAGACAATTTTGATTTTCTGGCGCTGAAAGATGGGGATTCTTTTGTGGGATTTATGGCTGTCATGACTTATGAAAATCTTGCATATCTCTTCTTTCTTGCAATTGATTCTGCCTGCCGCTCAAAAGGATATGGAAGCCGGGCCATTGAAACACTGAAGGCAGAATATCCTGGGAAGAAGCAGATAGTAGATTTTGAAATGCCCGATGACACGGCAGATAACAGCAGGCAAAGAGAAAAGAGACGCGAATTTTATCTTCGTAACGGGTATAAAGAGACTGGCCTGTTCCTTTCTTATCTGGGAGTGGATTATGAAGTCTTCTGCATGAATGATGATTTCGAACCGGAAGTTTTCAAGGCAATGATGAAGACCATTCATGTAAAGGGATTTAAACCGAAGTATTTTGGTGACGGGCAATCTTCCACGGATTGCTGAGCTGGGTTTATGTAATTTATTTTGTTTTAAAATACTAATGCAGCGTTTTGCTATAGCGAGACAGAAATTGGAGCGTGAAGATGAAGATCAGAGCATACAGGCAGGAAGATATCAAAGAGATAGCCGAACTTTTCTATAATACAGTACATACTGTTAATGCGGCAGACTATACGGATGAACAGCTCAATGCGTGGGCTGACGGTAATATAGATATGGAAGCGTGGAATGTCTCATTCCAGGAGCATGTTACATTAGTAGCAATAGCGGAGGAACCAGGAGCAGCAGGCAGAGAGAAAGATGCAGAACAGATCATAGGTTTTGCCGACGTGGACAGTACGGGATATCTTGACCGGCTGTATGTGCACAAAGATTTCCAGAGATGCGGAATCGCATCTGCACTCTGCGATCATCTGGAGCAGGAAGTGGATGCAGAAACGATTACAACACATGCTTCGATCACGGCGAGACCTTTTTTTGAAAAGAGAGGATATAAGGTCGTGAAGGAACAACATGTAGAGAGAAAAGGAGTACTGTTGACAAATTATGTGATGAAAAAAGGTTGCAGTTCACACCGTACTCAGGTATAGGAGAATATAGCGTCTTGCATGTAAGAAGTAGTGCGGAACTGAAGCGCGTCAGCGCGACGAGTGCGCATGTGGGCAGGGGTTAGGTGTGAACTGTACTGAACTGTACCTGAAGAAGAGAAAGGAGCAGGTGATGCCTGTGGAGACAATATTTCAAAGAGCGGATATATCCGCTCCGGCACTGATCAATCCGGCAGATACGACAGAGAAGAGAAAAGATTTCCCAAAGATCTGTGTGTCTACATTTTCTGACAATATTATCCGTAAATTTGCGTCTCTGGAAAACGTGCATCAGATAGCGGAGTTATATACTGCAAACGGCGCAATGCCAGTCTATAAGATCCGCTATAGAGATACTGATATCGCATTTTTCCAGTCAAGAGTAGGAGCTCCTGCCTGTGTCGTCGGCTTCGAGGAAATCGTGGCTATGGGTGCGGAGCGGTTTGTCCTGTTTGGTTCCTGCGGCGTACTTGATGACGAGAAAGTGCAGGGGAAGATCATCATTCCCGTCTCGGCGGTACGGGACGAGGGAACGAGCTATCATTACGCGGCGCCATCAGCGGAGATAAAAGCAGATGAACGGTATGTGGATATACTGGAGCGCGTATTAAAGAACTGCGGCTGTCCGTATGTTAAGGGCAGGACGTGGACGACAGACGGCATTTACAGAGAAACTCTTCCAATGATACAGGAGAGAAAGGAACAGGGATGCCTTGCAGTAGAGATGGAATGCGCGTCCATGATTGCAGCTTCGCAATACAGGAAGATCCCTTTTATCCAGTTCCTGTATGGCGCGGACAGCGTTGGAACAGACACATGGGAGATCAGAGATCTGCTGCAGTACGGACTGGATGGTGCGGATAAATATATGGCACTGGCATTTGAGTGCGTACTTGCACTGATGTGATTTCAGGAATACCGGCAGAAAGGGCAGCACTATGGGATGGGGATTATTATTTGTATTAGGATTATGCCTTGGGTTTTATCTGCTTTATATTAATGGTCTGCTCATGCTCAGCGCTAAGATTGCGGTGATATTTGCGGGCTATATAAGAAAAAACGGGGAGGCAGCCCTGCAGTTTGCAGGATGTAACGGACAGGTGAAGCGCGTGCTTAGATTTCACAAGGCGGGAAATTATGAGTTTGCATATCGCTCGGAAATATCAGAGGGAACGGTGACATTACAGATTTTGGATGAGAAGAGGAGAGAATTGATATTCTGTATGGGCATGAACTATGCGGCTAAATTGGAAGTGGAAGAGAAAAAAAGGTATTATATGGTCTTCCGGTTCAAAAATGCGACGGGAAAATGCAGCGTTATGTGGAACTGAAAAAGAAGATTGAATATATGGAAGATATCATGATAGAATGAGTTACGGAGCAACCGTGTTGCAGGGTGGCTGACCTCTATTCGTATTTGCGAATTTGAAGTAATCCATTAAGCATAAGAAAACCACCCTCAAAACTTTGACCGAGTAGTTGGGTGGTAATCTTATCATTCTACTTAAGAGGTCAACCCCTTGTGGGCGGCTGCTCCTTTTCTATTAAGAATATAGCATATTCAGCAAAAAGATTCAAGATACAGAAAAATAGTTAAAATGAGTAGATCTGTGCGTGCAAGAAAGTCCAGCGGTGATATGTCAAGAGGAAAATGAATAAAAATCAATAGATTTTTGCTGGCTTCACCT
>DWXI01000056.1 GCA_019119265.1 Candidatus Mediterraneibacter intestinigallinarum
AAGCGGTGCCGTATTTCGAGAAGGAGGTTTTATAAATGTGCTGCTCAGAGAGCACATGCGTCATCCACAGCGGAATCGCTCCGGAACACTTGATCTCCATCAGCACATATCCCTCCGGAAGAAGCGGCGTCCCGTAGACTTCGGATTCCAGTGTGAGATCCTCCTGCCGGAACAGAATCGTATCGTCAAATTCTTTAGGTTAGAATCGATGATGGGGTAAACGAAAAAGCAGTTTTGGCATTCCAGTGAACTGCCTCTTCGTTTACACCATTTTCGATTTGGCCTAATTGAACAAAGTGAGCGTCCGGGTAGCCACTACCTATGGACTTTCAATCTTTTGTTCTTACCCATGATTATACAGGATTTTCTGTGCAAAAACTATAGGAAACCAAGTAGCTCCAGATAAATGGGCATGACAACAAAACCTCAGGCCTTGAGGCTTCAAAAAACTATTGGTAAATGAAACATTTAGCATCTTTGTGGCATCCGAAGCTGAGGCTTTCCAAGTTTTCCACCGCAGATTTTACACACGCAGACGTTTATGCCATAGAGATGTTTCAGTATTTCAGGCATACCCTTATCGTGCAGTTTTGAAATATATTTTCTGCATCCGAGCAGATTCCGGCATAAAGTAAGCTTTTTATTTTTGCTGCGGGAACACAGAAGTCCGTAATGCCGAATTCGTACAAAACGCTTTGGGGGGACATGCATCAAAAAACGTCGTATGAATTCGATACCGGAAAGGGTCAGTTCTTTCCACTGCCCTTTGTTCCGGTAATCAATCACAGACTGTGCACCGTGAAAGGTTTTCTTACAATAAGGGATCCACTCCGCAGAGTAACAGGTATCAAGCAGTTCTTTGAATGCATAATGGTTACGGTATTTTTCGGCTGTTCCATGAAACTCAAGCCGGTCGGTCTCCCAAAGGTTTTTCAATTCTTCCATGTATTTTCCGCGGAATACTTTGGAAATGACCTGGATTGGAAGGAAAAATTCAGTGCCGTTATCCTTCCATTCATTTTTTGGTGTCAATCCTCCGCCGAGCAGTATTGTGTGGATATGGGGATGAAAGTTCATTTCAGAACCCCATGTATGCAGGATGCAGATATATCCAACGGAAGCCCCAAGATGCTTTGGGTCAGCAGCCAGTTCACTGATTGTAGCAGAAGCAGCGTGATACAGGGTGTCATACAATTGCTTCTGATTACTGTAAATGACTGGATTCAAGATATCCGGAACGGTAAATACGAGATGAAAGTAAGGTGCATCAAGTACATCTTCCCTGCGGGCATCCATCCACATTTCCTTTGGAACAGCCTGGCACATGGGACAACAGCGGTTACGACAGGAGTTATAATGGATCTGAACGGTACCACAATCCTCACATATGCTGACATTCGCACCATAAGCTCCGGTTTTACAGTTTATGATGTTCCGGGAAACTTTTGCCTGTTCAGGGGAAGGGGAATACTTTTCAAGGTATGCCGGATAAAAACGCAGAAAGATATCCTGTACTGTGGGTTTATTCATGGCCAGCACCTTCTTTCCGGTCAAACGGGCTCTGGATTCCCATCAGGGATTTGTTGCTGACATGAAGATAAACCTCCGTGGATTTCGGGTCACGGTGTCCAAGCAGTGCCTGAATATTCTGCCGTTCTACGCCCTGCTCCATCAAATGTGTTGCAAAGCTGTGCCGGAGGGAGTGTGGAGTTGCTCCCGCCGGAAGTTCAGCCTCAGATACAGCACGGCGCATCACCTGTTCCAGAGTACTGACTGTCAGGTAATTACCGGTGAACTTATTAGGGAACAGGATTCCACGGGGCCGTCCTTTCTCAAACCAGTATTGTGTAAGGATATCCAGACACCGCTTGGAAAGGACCGTATAGCGGTCCATCCGGTTTTTTGTATCCCGGACATGGATCTGCATCTTTGTGCGGGAAATATCATCATAATGCAGATGGATGACTTCGGAAACACGCATTCCGGAAGAATACATGGTTGCAAACATAGCTTTATATTTTATGTCGTCAACAGCGTCCAACAAGCGGTCGATTTCATCAATCGTCAAAACAGTTGGAAGTTTATGTTCCAGAATCATGCGCGGGATTGTAATGTCATCCCAAAGGATGTGCAGGACATTCCGATAGAAAAAGCGGATGGCAGAATTATAAAGGTTCAGGGTGGTGGCTTTCAGCCCTTCGTCCTTTTTTGCAAGAAGAAAAGCCCTGACATCCTGACAGGTAAGCTCCTCCGGGTTCTTATTTTGATATTTCAGGAAATAAGAGACGTAGTTTTTATAGCAGGTAATGGAACGTTCTTTGAGGTTACGGATTTTTCCGGCTTCCTCAAGCTGTTCTAAATATTTTTCGTACATAATAAAATCCTCCATGTAAAATCGGTAGTAGTCAAAAACACTGCTTTACACGGAGGCGCATTTGGGTCATAAAACCGCTTGCCAACCAGGCGGAAGGATGGTATTCTTTTCATAGGCAGTGGGAAGGTCGATCCTGTTTGATTGTTTCGTTGTGGTGACTTAACAATACTACTCTTAGGACTTGCTTTCTACTGCTTTTGTTATAGAAAACAGAAAATCGCTATGCCACAGCCTTGGCAGGCCATCGCGCAGCGATTTTGTTCAATCCTGATTTATCGGGTAGTTGGACAGAACGATAAAGTTAAGTTTGCAATCTTATCAAATA
>DWXI01000057.1 GCA_019119265.1 Candidatus Mediterraneibacter intestinigallinarum
ATACGATGACAGTCAAAGTTCTGAAAGTAAATGACGGAGAGGGTCAGGTTCTTCTTACATATAAGAGGCTTGCCGCTGAGAAAGGAAATGAGAGGCTCCGCGAAGCATACGAGAATAAAGAGGTTCTTAAAGCTACGGTAACTCAGATCCTTGGCGGAGGCATCTGCGCAACAGTCGATGAAGTAAGAGTATTTATTCCTGCAAGCCTTGTATCTGATTCTTATGAGAAAGATCTCAGCAAGTATGAGGGACAGGAAATCGAATTTGTGATCAGCGAGTTCAATCCGAGAAGGAACCGTGTTATCGGTGACAGGAGACAGCTCCTTGTCGCAGAGCGTGCCGAGAAACAGAAAGAATTGTTCGCAAAACTTCAGGTCGGTGACAGAATTGACGGTACTGTCAAAAATGTAACAGATTTTGGCGCTTTTGTTGATCTGGGCGGAGTTGACGGACTTCTTCATATCTCAGAGATGTCATGGGGCAGAGTTGATAATCCGAAGAAACTCTTCCATGTAGGAGATCCTCTGACAGTACTTGTAAAAGATATTCATGATACCAAGATCGCGCTCAGTCTGAAGTTCCCGGAGACAAATCCGTGGGCTAACGCAGCTGAAGATTTCGCGGTAGGCAAGATCATTACAGGAAAAGTTGCACGTATGACAGATTTCGGCGCCTTTGTTGAACTTGCACCGGGGGTTGACGCACTTCTTCATGTTTCACAGATTTCCAGAACACATGTTGACAAACCGTCAGATGTGCTTTCAATCGGACAGGAGATCACAGCAAAGATCGTTGATCTCAACGAAGCAGAGAAGAAGATCAGCCTCAGCATGAAAGTTCTGGAGCCGGAGCATACAGAGGAGGATGCTCCTGTAGAGTATTCTACAGAAGAAGAGGAAGCATAAAGTGATTCATTTAATGGCCGAAGCGGTAATCAATACCGCTTCGGTATTTTTGTGCATTATTGTTAAATATTCGACAAAATGTTTGTGCAAATATGCAATTTTTCTTGCAGAATTACTGGATTTTAATGCTTTAATCTAGTACAATAGTATACATAAATCAAAGGCGAAAACAGCGGTTAGTCAGACTGCTGTTTATTTGCTGTTAGAAAGGAAGAGTAAAATGGGACTTCTGACATTTAAAGGCGGGATCCACCCGGATGATGGAAAACGTTTTTCTAAAGATCAGGCAATCCGTCCGGTCATGCCGCAAGGCGATATGGTATACCCTCTTTCACAGCATATCGGAGCACCTGCTAACCCGGTTGTGAAAAAAGGAGATCATGTCCTGAAGGGGCAGATGATCGCTGATGCAGGCGGATTCGTCTCTGCACCCGTCTATTCTTCTGTATCAGGCACTGTAAAGGGGCTTGAACAGCGGTTTAATCCGACGGGAAGCAGGACGGAATGCATTGTAATTGAGAATGACGGTGAGTACAAGGAGATTGATTACGATCCCGTGAAACCACTGAATGAGATGACAAGAGAAGAGATACTCGACAGGATCGGGAAAGCAGGGATTGTCGGAATGGGCGGTGCCGGATTTCCTACCAGAGTAAAACTTTCTCCAAAAGAGCCGGATAAGATCGAGTACATCATTGCAAACTGCGCTGAGTGCGAACCGTATATCACGGCTGATTACAGAAGAATGCTTGAGAACACAGAAGAGCTTGTAAGCGGTATGAGAGTTGTTCTTTCACTTTTTCCTAATGCGAAAGGATATTTTGCAGTTGAGGACAATAAGAAAGACTGCGCCGAGAAGATCAAGGCTGCTATCGCAGATGAGCCCCGAATGGATGTGAAACTTCTGATGACCAAGTATCCCCAGGGAGCAGAGCGTCAGCTGATCTATGCCGTTACCAAACAGGCCATCAATTCCACAATGCTCCCGGCAGATGCCGGATGCATCGTGGACAACGTAGAGACTCTGATTGGTATACATACTGCAGTAGTAGAAGGCAGACCGCTGATGGAGAGAGTCGTTACTGTAAGCGGTGATGCAATCACATCCCCGGGTAACTTTAAAGTACTTCTTGGTACAAATCATCAGGAATTGATCGAAGCGGCCGGCGGATTTTCTGCTGAACCGGAGAAACTGATTTCCGGCGGACCAATGATGGGCTTTGCTATGGTTACTGCCGATGCGCCCGTCACAAAGACATCATCCTCGATTCTTGCATTTAAGGAAGATGTTGTTTCCAAAAATCCGGAGACGGCATGTATTAACTGCGGCAGATGCGTAGAGGTCTGTCCAAGCAGGATCGTGCCGTCCAGGCTGGCGGATCTTGCGCAGCGGCATGACGAGGATGCTTTCGTTGCAATGAACGGGCTTGAGTGTGTAGAATGCGGCTCATGCAGCTATGTATGTCCTGCAAAGAGGCCTCTGAAACAGGCAATCGGCTCCATGCGCAAGACAGCGCTCGCAAACAAGAGGAAAAAGTAAGAGAGGTGAGAAGGAATTGAACGAGAAATTACATGTATCATCATCGCCGCATATCCGTGACAAGGTCAAGAGCAGCAATATCATGCTCATGGTCATCATCGGACTTCTCCCTGCAACTCTGTTTGGAATCTGGAATTTCCGTCATGAGAACGCATGGATCCTTGTTGTCGTTACAACTGCTGCGGCTGTTTTATCTGAGTATATCTGGGAAAAGTTAATGCACAAACCAATCACGATCAAGGACTGCAGCGCAGCCGTAACCGGACTTCTGCTTGCTCTGAACCTTCCGCCAACACTTCCATGGTGGATGGGGGTTGTTGGTGCGGTATTCGCGATCATAGTAGTCAAACAGCTCTTCGGAGGACTGGGGCAGAACTTCATGAACCCCGCTCTTGCAGCACGCTGTTTCCTGTTGATCTGCTTTACCGGAAGAATGACTTATTTTGTCTATGATGGAGTGACCGGGGCGACACCGCTTGCCAATCTGAAAGCGGGAGAAGCAGTCAACACAATGGATATGCTGCTCGGTTTCACACGTGGTACGATCGGAGAGACATCTGTAATCGCTATCATGATCGGAGCGATGTTCCTGATCCTGATGGGAGTGATCGATCTGCGCATCCCTGGATCATATATTGTATCTTTTATCGTATTTATCGTACTATTCGGAGGGCATGGACTTGACGCACAGTATATTACTGCACATCTGTGCGGCGGCGGTCTGATGCTCGGTGCATGGTTCATGGCGACGGATTATGTTACATCTCCGATCACAAGCAGCGGAAAGATCATATATGGAATATGCATGGGGCTTCTGACCGGCCTGTTCCGTCTTTTCGGCGGTTCGGCGGAGGGTGTGTCTTATGCGATCATTATCAGTAACCTTTTAGTTCCTCTGATCGAAAAGGTTACTCTTCCAAAACCATTCGGTAAAGGAGGAGAGAAGTAATGAATAAAATAGTCAAAAATACACTGATCCTGACCGCGATCACAGTTGTATCAGGTCTTCTTCTCGGCATCGTATACGATGTTACAAAGGAGCCGATCGCTCAGGCGCAGGAAAATACAAAGCAGGAGGCATACAGAGCGGTTCTCTCCGATGCGTCTTCATTTGAAACTGTTGATTTCGATTCGGACAGCGCCGTTTCCCTGCTTACGGAAAACGGATACACTTCTGACGAGATTACCGAGGTGGCTGAAGGAACAGACGACAGCGGCGAGACTGTCGGATATGTGATCAGTGTCCGGTCCAGCGAAGCATATGACGGCACTCTGGAGTTATCCGTGGGTATCGCCACAGACGGTACTGTAAAAGGTGTGGAAATGCTGGATATCAGCGAAACAGCAGGTCTCGGCATGAAAGCGGACGAGGCAGAATTCAAAGACCAGTTCAAAGATAAGAATGTAGAAAAAATCACTTACACAAAGACAGGCGAAGATGGCGACGGTATGATCGATGCTATCAGCGGCGCTACGATCACAACAAACGCCGTTACTAACGCCGTGGATTCTGCACTTGTATATTATCAAAATGAATTAGGCGGAAGTCAGTTAGGAGGCGAAGTCAATGAATAAATGTGCAGAACGTATTTTTAACGGACTTGTAAAAGAGAACCCGACATTCGTCCTCATGCTTGGAATGTGTCCGACTCTGGCGGTCACTACATCCGCCACCAATGGTATCGGAATGGGTCTTTCCACAACCGCCGTGTTGATCATGTCAAACATGCTGATCTCTATGCTGAGAAAGATCATACCTGACTCTGTAAGAATGCCGGCATTTATCGTAGTCGTTGCATCTTTCGTGACGATCGTGGATTTCCTTCTGGAAGGATTTGTACCGAGTCTGTATGATTCCCTCGGTCTTTACATACCGCTGATCGTGGTAAACTGTATCATCCTCGGCCGCGCTGAGAGTTACGCATCAAAGAACCCTGTACTCCCGTCCATTTTCGACGGCATCGGTATGGGACTCGGATTTACAGTGGGTCTGACATGTATCGGTATCGTAAGGGAACTGATCGGCGCAGGCCAGATCTTCGGATTCCAGGTTATGCCGGATGCCTATGAACCGTTTACTATCTTCATCCTTGCTCCGGGTGCTTTCTTTGTGCTTGCATGCCTGGTTGCTCTTCAGAATAAAGTAAAGAGAAATCTGGCAAAGAAAGGCAAAGAGGTTCCGAAAACTGCAGGATGCGGCGAAGGATGCGCTTCGTGCGCAAGCAAGGGAATCTGCGGAGGACATCTGTCAGGCGCAGGAACAGTTTCCGAAATATCTTCTGTCACAGAAAAAGATGCAGATAAAACGAATGAACAGGAGGGAGTATAAATGCAGGAATTACTTTTGATCGCAGTTGGTACTGCATTCGTCAATAACGTTGTACTCAGCCAGTTCCTCGGAATCTGTCCGTTCCTCGGCGTCTCAAAGAATGTAAAGACAGCAGCAGGAATGGGTGGAGCCGTAGTGTTCGTCATCACGATCGCATCTTTTGTGACTGGCGTGATTTATAAATTTATCCTCGGCAATCCGAACATCATGGGCGGTGAGCTTGAATATCTGAATACGATTGTATTCATCCTGGTTATCGCGGCTCTGGTACAGTTTGTCGAGATGTTCCTGAAAAAATCCATGCAGTCGCTCTACAATGCGCTCGGCGTTTATCTGCCGCTGATCACAACGAACTGTGCGGTTCTCGGCGTTGCGCTTACGAATGTAGAGAACGGATATGGACTGCTGACAGGCGTTGTAAACGGATTTGCAACTGCTTTCGGATTCCTTGTATCCATCGTACTTATGGCCGGGATCCGTGAGAAAACAGAGCATAATGATGTGCCGGAATCCTTTAAAGGAACTCCGATCGTTCTCGTGACGGCAGGTCTGATGGCGATTGCGTTTTTTGGATTCTCAGGATTGATATAGGAGGAAAGATGATATGGGTATAATGGGAATTATTCTGGCCGTTGTCGTAGTCGGCGGTACCGGTCTGTTCATCGGCATCTTCCTCGGTGTCTCTGATAAAACGTTTGCAGTAGAAACAGATGAAAGAGAAGATGCTATTCTGGAAGTTCTGCCGGGAAACAACTGCGGCGGATGCGGCTATGCAGGATGTTCCGGACTTGCCGCGGCAATCGTGGCCGGCGAGGCTGAAGTCGGCGGATGTCCTGTAGGCGGCGCACCCGTAGCTGAGAAAATCGGCGCGATCATGGGTGTAGACGCCGGAGAGCAGGAAAGGGAAGTCGCATTTGTAAAATGCGGCGGTACCTGCGAAAAGGCAAAGACAGAATATGAATATTACGGCATCAAGGACTGCGTTATGGCAAGCCAGATGCAGGACGGCGGTGCGAAAGGCTGTGCATACGGGTGCCTCGGTTATGGCTCCTGCGTGGCCGCCTGCCCCTTTGACGCGATCCACATCGTGGACGGTATCGCCGTCGTAGACAAAGAAGCCTGCAAGGCTTGCGGCAAATGTGTAGCTGCCTGTCCGAAACATCTGATCGAACTGATTCCGTACAAGCAGCAGACATTCGTTCAGTGCAATTCGAACGAAAAGGGAAAAGCCCTGATGGATGTATGTCAGGTGGGATGTATCGGATGCCGGCTCTGTGAAAGGAACTGTGAAGCCGGCGCCATCACTGTAAACAACTTCCTTGCACACATCGATGCGGATAAATGTACGAACTGCGGCGTATGCGCGGAGAAATGCCCGAGGAAGATCATTAAGATATGATTTCGTATTTGTCGGAGAGACATCCCATGATAAAGCGTCCGAAAACCAATCGGATACAGTGAAATAACTCACGTATTCGAATCAGGCGGGATTGTAATACTTCCGGCTCCGGTTACAAAAGGAAGAAAAACTAATAACCCTGAAATATAGCTAAAAACGATTAGCCGGGCGGACAACTCGCGATGCTCAAACAAGTCCGTCCGTCTGATCAGCGCTATATCTCAGGGTTAAAGTTTATCTACCCTTTCTCCACAGTCACCGTCCGCATTACAATCCTGCCTGATCCGAAAGGTGCACCATATAGGCTGTATCCGTTTGGTTTTCTGCGTCCTTTATTCGATCAGTATATCTTTACTGTAGCGGTATCTTTTCAACAAACATGAATTTTACTCCAGCACTTCTAATTCGATGTCATCACTGCTTGTATGGATCTCCCCGTCTTTTGTTACAAACACGGCTTCCACTCCGTCAAGGCTGCGGATCAGTTGAAGTCCGTCTTCAAGCCCCATGGCGAAGCAGGTAGTGCTCAGGGCGTCTCCATCCACTGACTGATCTGATATGATCGTTACCTGGTCCAGATCATTCTGTACCGGATAGCCTGTGTCCGGATCAAGGATATGGTGGTAAATTACGCCGTCTTTTTCAAAGTATCTCTCATAATCGCCTGAAGTCACGACGGATTTATCATTTACGGATACCACAGCCATAGCAGTGCCGGTATCGGCAAACGGCTCCTGCAGACCGATACGAAAATTCGTTCCGTCATATCGTCCGCCGAGTGTGAGCATATTTCCACCGAGATCGATGAGGCCATGTTCGACTCCTTCGTTTTCAAGATATTCTTTCAGTCTGTCGGCAATATAGCCTTTTGCAATACCGCCGAGATCGATCCGGGCTTCCGGATCTGCGAGAGTTACTGTGTTGCCATCCACATTGACGCAATGATAATCAATATGTTTGACTGCCGCTGCCAGTTCATCGGGATTGGGAAGTGTTTTCTCTTCATTGTCCGTAAAGTTCCACAATTCTGTTGCCGGAGCGACAGTGATATCGAACCGACCGCCTGAAATATCTCCGTATCTTATTCCTTCCTCTATAAGTCCGGCTGTTTCATCGGAAACCGTTACCGGTTCTCCTCCCGCGTTGTTTATCTTTGAAATTTCACTCGTATCAATCGTTGCGCTAAGCATCTGTTCATAATCTTCACACATCTGCAAACAGTGTTCCATGATTTCCTGATCAGCTCCCCACGCTTCAATCTGAACGACCGTATCGAAATATGTTCCGGTTACAGTGAGAGATTCGCTCTCTGGAGGTGTTGTGCATCCGGTAAGTGTGACGAGCAATATAAGAACAGTTGTCATGCAGATTCTACTTAGTTTTTTCTGTTTCAAGAATCCGTTCCTTTCTGTTATTTTTCTCTTCTATGTTGATTGTTTTTATGCCGTACTGTTTATGTGTTTTCCGGCACATCCGTTATTATATCCGATTTTGTGCCGGATCACAATCGAACATGTGATTGCATATTAAAAGTCGGTGTGCTATGATATCTTAGATGAAGAGTTAACCAGAGGTAACTGATCATGAAAAAATACGACCTGATTCTTGCAGCTGCAGTTGTAATCGCGGCTGCATTCCTCCTTATATTCCAGTTCCTGCGTCAGGACGACGGCAGACATTATGTGGAGATAACTGTAGACGGAGAAGTTTTTGGCACATACGACCTTACAGAGGATCAGACAGTTGAAATAGATGATACGAACCGCCTTGTGATCAAAGACGGAGAGGCGCGTATGGAATGGGCCGACTGTCCGGATCAGATCTGCGTAGATCACAGAGCGGTTTCACGAAACGGGGAGAGTATCATATGCCTCCCAAATCAGGTCGTTGTCACTGTAGCAAGTTCTGAAGAGAGCGATGTGGATGCGGTTGCGCAGTAGGAAATTTATCGGTGAACAGAAAATTTTATCGGCAGAGAGGATTATGAGATTGAAGGATAGAGCAGCTTATTTCGGTGTATTTACAGCTCTTGCACTGATCTTCAGCTACATAGAGACGCTGATCCCGATCCAGTTCGGGGTTCCGGGAGTCAAGCTCGGACTGGCGAATCTGATCATTGTAATCGCGCTCTTCAAGACGGACTGGCGTGAGGCGCTCCTGTTGTCTGTAGTTAGGATCATCCTTGCAGGATTTATCTTCGGAAACCTGTTCGGCATCATATACAGCCTTGCCGGCGGTATCCTTAGTCTGGCAGTCATGGCGCTGCTCAAAAGAGCAGATCGCTTCAGCGTGGTCGGTGTCAGTATGGCAGGAGGCGTGTGTCATAACATCGGTCAGCTGATCGTGGCAATGATCGTTGTAGAGACTTATCAGGTGGGATATTATCTGCCTGTGCTTCTGATCGCAGGCCTGATCACCGGCACTGTGATCGGCGTTGTGGCAGGAGAGGTGCTGAAAAGGATCCGTAACCTGCAGTTTCAATAATACAGTAAAGGAAAGTAAACTATGATTTCATATGTCAGAGGAGAACTTGCGGCGGTGGAACCGCAGAAAGCAATAGTGGACGTGGGGGGAGTCGGCTATGGAGTGTATATGTCCCAGCAGGCGCTGTCTCTGCTCCCGCAGCCGGGTAATGAAGTGAAACTATATACATATCTCAACGTCAAAGAAGACGCAATGCAGCTGTTCGGTTTTCTAACCAAAGACGATCTGGAGATTTTTAAGCTTGTCATCGGCGTGAGCGGTATCGGCCCGAAAGGCGGACTTAACATTCTCTCATGTATGTCTCCGGACGAACTCCGTTTCGCGATCATGTCCGGAGACGCCAAAGCGATTTCCGCTGCTCCGGGTATCGGGAAAAAAACTGCGGAGAAACTGATCCTGGAGCTCCGGGATAAAGTAGATATTGCAGATGTACTGGACAGCGCCGCCCACGGCAGTACTTCGGAAGATCTCCGTGTATCGGAGACGGAGAGCAGTATGCAGGCAGAAGCTGTCCAGGCTCTTGTAGCTCTTGGATACGGCAATGCGGAAAGTCTTAGGGCGGTCAGAAAAACATCTCCGGACTGTCAGACTGTGGAAGACATACTGAAAGAAGCTCTGAAGTATCTTTTTTAGTCTGCATGAGGCGAATAATAACGCGAGAGAAGAAATGCAAGAGAAGAGGATTACTTAAATTATCATGGGAAAACGAATCATTACAACGGAAAATCTGGAGGAAGATCTTAAGATAGAGGGGGAGCTGCGCCCTCAGTATCTGACGGACTATATCGGTCAGGAGAAGGCGAAGCAGACTTTGTCCGTTTATATTGAAGCTGCGAAAGCGAGGGGCGAGGCTCTGGATCACGTTCTGTTCTATGGCCCGCCAGGTCTTGGAAAAACGACGCTTGCAGGAATCATCGCTAATGAAATGGGCGTGCACATGAAAGTGACTTCCGGACCTGCTATCGAGAAACCGGGAGAGATGGCAGCGATCTTAAACAGTCTTCAGGAACATGATGTACTTTTTGTAGATGAGATTCACCGTCTGAACCGTCAGGTAGAGGAAGTGCTTTATCCGGCCATGGAGGATTACGCCATCGACATTATGATCGGAAAAGGGGCGGGAGCCCGGTCGATCCGGCTGAATCTTCCGAAATTCACACTGGTTGGGGCAACTACAAGAGCGGGGATGCTGACTGCTCCTCTCAGAGACCGGTTCGGCGTCGTAAACCGGCTGGAATTCTACACAGACGAAGAATTGAAGACCATCATCCTCCGTTCTGCGTCCGTACTGAATGTTGAGATAGAAGAGGAAGGCGCGCTTGAACTCGCAAGACGGTCAAGAGGAACTCCCAGGCTTGCCAACCGTCTTCTGAAACGTGTCCGGGATTTTGCACAGGTAAAATACGATGGAAAGATCACGAAAAAAGTTGCGGATTATGCTCTTGATCTTCTCGATGTGGACAAATATGGTCTGGACCATATTGACCGCAGCATCCTGCTGACGATGATCGAGAAATTTCAGGGAGGACCGGTCGGACTTGACACGCTGGCGGCCGCCATTTCCGAGGATGCCGGCACACTTGAGGATGTATATGAGCCGTATTTGCTGAAAAACGGTTTTATCCAGCGAACGCCAAGAGGAAGAATAGTGACGAAACTGGCATACCGTCACCTCGGCATACCTATGCTCAACTTCGAAGAATAGCGATTTATGAAAAAACTGTTGGTTTTTACTGGCAAATAGTTTATAATAAACTGTATGAAACGCGAGGAGGAAGCTATGAGTTCAGCAAAACATTTTACAGAAGTATTGATCGGGGGAAAGGTATATACTCTCAGTGGATTTGAAGGTGAAGAATATCTGCAGAAAGTATCTTCCTATCTGAATCACAAGATAACGGAGTGTGCGAACAGTGAAGGATACAGAAAACAGAGCGCTGACACCAGAAATGTACTTCTCGCCCTGAACATCGCAGATGATTATTTCAAAGCAAAGAAACAGGGAGATTCCCTTGAAAATGATATCGAACTGAAAGACAAGGAAATGTACGATCTTAAACATGAGCTCATCTCTGCACAGATTAAACTTGAAAATGCAGAGAAGGAACTTGCGAAGATAAAAGAAGAGAATAATGATCTTCAGATGCAGATCGTCAAACTGGAAACAGAAATGAAGAACCGCAGAAGGTAAATTATAAAGGCTGTCATAATCGACAGCCTGTTTCATTATATAAGCAGAAAGGATATTAACGAATAATATGGCAGACAAAGAAATCGAGATTCTTGCTCCGGCCGGTTCGTATGCTGCTTTCAGAGCTGCGCTCAGTGCAGGAGCTGACGCGGTTTACGCCGGCGGAACAAGATTTGGCGCAAGAGCTTACGCGGAAAATTTTACAGAAGATGAACTGATACAGGCCATCCGCGAAGCTCATTTTTATGGCCGCAAGTTTTATCTGACCGTCAATACACTGCTAAAAGACAGTGAAATCAGCGATTTATATGATTATCTTGCTCCTTTTTACAAAAACGGACTTGACGCTGTAATCGTACAGGATATGGGAGTTGTGGAATACATCCGGACATTCTTTCCCGAACTTGATATCCATGCCAGCACACAGATGACTATCACAGGTGCTTTCGGTGCGAAATTTGCAGAATCCTGTGGAATGACGCGTATTGTACCGGCAAGGGAACTATCGTTGGAGGAAATACGGCAGATCCGTGAGCAGACAAACCTGGAGATAGAATGTTTTGTTCATGGAGCCCTGTGCTACTGTTATTCCGGTCAATGTCTGCTGAGCAGTCTGATCGGCGGACGCAGCGGAAACAGAGGTCAGTGCGCGCAGCCATGCAGACTGCCTTATACATTCGATGCGTCATCCGCCAGAGATTCAAAATATTATCTAAGTCCTAAAGATATATGTACGCTGGAAATCATTCCTGATCTTGTCGAAGCCGGCATCGATTCGTTCAAGATCGAAGGCCGTATGAAAAAGCCTGAGTATGTGGCCGCTGTGACGGCTATGTACCGTAAATATACCAATCTGTATTTACAGAATGGCAGAAAGGACTTTCATGTATCAGAGGAAGACCGCAGGATATTGCTTGATCTTTACAACCGGGGAGGTTTTTCCGAGGGATATTACAAAACCCATAACGGACGGGAGATGATCTCTCTTGACCGTCCGAATCATGCGGGAGTTCCTGCTTTGAAAGTCAGATATCAGAAGGGGCGGAAACTATTTGCCACTGTACTTACAGAGCTCCATCCTGGTGATGTACTGGAACTTTCGGGCGGAAAGTATGACCATACAATGGGAACGCCCGCATCGAAGGGCGAAGAGATATCTTTTCTTGTTTCCAAAGGAATCTGTTTTCCAAAAGGAACTGTTATACGGCGGATACGCAACGAATCTCTGATCAGCAGCATCAGAAAGGATATTATTGAAGGAAATCTGCAGCTTCCTGTAGATGGAACACTTATATTAAAAACCGGAGAGCCGGCCGTACTACAGGTATCTTCCGGAAGCATCCACTATCAGGCTGAATCCGAAGAAATGGTTCAGCCTGCCCGGAATCAGCCGACCGGAGAGGAACGCATCCGCGCCCAGCTAATGAAGACCGGAGGGTCAGAGTTCTGTTTCAGGAATATTCAGATAACAATGGAAGAAAATATTTTTATTCCTGTTCAGCAGATTAATTCTGTCCGAAGAGATGCGCTTGCCGGGCTGAAAAGGAAAATGCTTGAAGAATACGAACGCGATAATGTTCTCCCGGCAAAGTTTTTCGATATTTCTGAAAACTTTACCGAAGCGTCCGATACTGACAGAGTATGGCTTCCTTCTTTTTCTGTTTCTATAGATACTTTAGAACAGTTAAATGAAGTGATGAGCTATATTAGAACTGAAATGTCAAACGAAAACAGCCTTGATATAAGAAGGCTTTATATCGACAGCACGGTTTTATCTGATGCAGCTGGAATAATGGCAGAACTGCGAATGAAAAAAATAGAAACGGCAGTCATATTACCTCATATTTTCCGGAATCAGAGTGGAAAATACACCAATCGCTCTGCAGATCAGATCAAAGGGCTTCCTGTAGACGCCGTACTCATTCGCAACACAGAAGAGTTTCAGTTTCTGAAAGAGCATGGATTTGACAAAAAGATGATTCTGGACCATAATCTATATGTGTTCAACAGATACAGCCGGATTTTCTGGAAAAACCTCGGGGTTACAGAATTTACCGCGCCGGTTGAACTTAACCGAAGCGAACTGGCAGATTTGGGATTAAGTGACTGCGAACTGGAGATTTACGGATATACTCCAGTCATGATATCGGCGCAGTGTGTCCTTAAAACTTGTGGCAAATGCAGTAAAGTTCCCGAAACTCATTGGATTACGGATCGCCGCGGCTGCAGATTTCCTGTCAGGAACGACTGTAGACACTGTTATAATGTAATCTATAATAACCGTCCTCTGTTTCTTGCAGCAGAAAAAACAGCTATTTCAAACTTACGTCCTCGAATGCTCCGGATCAGTTTCCACATTGAGGACCGGAAGAAGGTATACGATGTCCTTCATAGTGCAGCTGACGCTTTTTCCTGTAGAAGGGATGATCCGGATCCTGATTTTAGATATACGCAGGGCCATTTCAGAAATGGGGTCCGATAGGCAGGTGATCATATGGTAAATATACTAATACAACTTTCTAAATACATTATAATCGTCCTGATGGCGGCATACACGTTTTCCTGTTTTTCTATTTTTACGAGAAACTATGAGGATGAAGAGAAGCGAGTGCTCATTCGTCAGGATATACTACTGTTTCTCCTTCAGCTCATTGCCTTTGGCACCATGTATCTTGCGACGGAGGACATGCGTATTCTTTTCCTGTATGCGGCTCTTGCAGTCGTGCTGTTCGCTGTTATACTTTTATACAATCTGATTTATCCGAATGTATCGCGCCTGGTCGTCAATAATATGTGTATGCTCATTACTGCCGGCATGATCATGATTACGCGTCTGTCAGTAGATAATGACTCGCCATACGGAAGCGCAATACGACAGCTTGTTTTTGTAGTGCTTGGAATCGTGTTCGGTCTGATTGTCCCGGTTCTGATTCGTAAACTTACTTTTCTCGATAAATGGACTTATGTATATGCAGCCGTGGGAGGCGCTGCTCTCCTTGCCGTCGCCTTGTTCGCGCCGAAATCAGGCGGGGCAAATCTCGGATTTGAGATTTTCGGGCTTAATATTCAGCCGTCCGAGTTTGTTAAGATCTTATTTGTGTTTTTTGTAGCGGCCAGCCTGAATAAATCAAGAGAGTTTAAAAATATTGTAGTCACGACCGCCATTGCAGCTGCACACGTTCTTATCCTTGTGATTTCTACTGATCTGGGAGCGGCACTGATATTTTTCGTCGTGTACCTCGTCATGCTGTATGTGGCTACAAGGCAGCCTCTCTATGCTGCGGCTGGTCTTGGAGCCGGCGTTCTGGCCGCTATTGCAGGCTATCATCTGTTCAGCCATATCAAAGTCAGGGTAGAGGCATGGCAGGATCCTATCGGTACGTATGACGGCAGCGGATATCAGGTTGCACAGTCGTTGTTTGCCATCGGCACTGGAAGCTGGTTCGGAACAGGACTCTTTCAGGGACAGCCTGACACGATTCCTGTTGCCGAGACAGATTTTATTTTTTCAGCAATTACGGAAGAGATGGGGGTGATCTTTTCTCTCTGTCTCATTCTGATCTGCGTGAGCTGTTATGTTATGTTTCTCAATATTGCAATGGAACTGCATAATCGATTCTATAAATATGTCGCTCTCGGACTCGGAACATGCTATATCTTCCAGGTGTTCCTTCAGGTAGGCGGAGTGACCAAATTCATCCCTTCAACCGGCATGACATTGCCGTTTGTAAGTTACGGAGGCAGTTCGATGCTCAGCACAATGATAATGTTCGGCATCATACAGGGCTTGTATATCCTTCGTGAGGATGAGGAAGAAAAACTCGAAAAAGAAAGGAAGGCAAGAGATGGCTTGGGAAGAACAGCGCCCCGAAAGACCCGTACGACGGCAAAAAGCGGGCCGAAATTCGAAGAAGTCCCCAAACAAAGGACGGGCAAAAAGCAAAGAGCGCGTTCAAAATAGAGAATTCGCATGGATCACTTACTTTTTTGTCATCCTGTTCATTGCTCTGATGGGATATATTGTCTATTTCACGGTCGTAAGGGCAGGAACATTTGTGAACAGTCCATATAACCAGCGGCAGGATGCATTTGCAAAAAATGTTGTGCGCGGCAGTATTACCGACCGCAACGGCAATGTACTGGCCGAGACTCAGGTGGCTGACGACGGTACGGAGACAAGATATTACCCTTACGGTTCTCTCTTTTCCCATGTGGTCGGATACAGTGATGATCAATTGGGAAGGACCGGTCTTGAATCCGTTGAAAATTTTGAACTGCTTACATCAAATGCTTTTTTTATTGAAAAGATTCAAAATGAGTTTGAAGGCTCCAAGAATCAGGGAGATACTGTAATCACCACTCTCGATGCGGATCTGCAGCAGGCGGCCAGCGATGCCCTTGGCAGCTATAAAGGCGCTGTTGTCATCATGGAAGCCGACACCGGAAAAATCCTTGCCATGGTATCCAAACCGGATTACGATCCCAATGATATCGCGTCCGACTGGCAGACGCTGAACACCGATGAAGAGAACAGCCCCCTTCTTAACCGTGCTACCGGAGGTTCCTATGCGCCGGGATCTGTATTTAAAATCGTTACGACGCTGGCTTATATGAGACAGAACAGCAACTACAGCGATTATTCATATAACTGCTCCGGTTCCATCACCGAAGACGGTACAACGATTCCGTGCGCAGGAGGCAACATCCACGGTCAGGAAGATCTGAGAAGCTCATTTGCTAACTCGTGCAATTCCTCTTTTGCGAATATCGGGCTTCAGCTTGATATTTCCGGATTCCGGGATACTGCGGATGACCTGCTTTTTAATTCTCCTCTTCCGGGCGTGCTGGATTATACAAAGAGTTCTTTTGTGCTGGATCAGGATTCCCCGACCTCAGAGATCATGATGACGGCAATGGGGCAGGGAAGGACAACTGTCAGCCCATATCATATGGCGCTGATCACCCAGGCAATTGCTAACGGCGGTACACTCATGGAACCATATCTTGTGGATTCCGTTACAAATTATACCGGAACTGAAGTGCGCCGGAATGTTCCGAAAAGTTATGCACGTCTTATGACCTCGGACGAAGCATCGCAGCTCAAAGAGTATATGACGGCGGTAGTTGAAGAGGGAACCGGATCCGTACTTTCCAGACGTTCTTACACAGTGGCAGGAAAGACGGGAACGGCAGAATACAGTTCGGATGACAGCGACCGCACCCATTCCTGGTTCACAGGTTTTACAAACGTAGATAATCCGGAACTTGTTATTACGGTAATCACGGAAGGGTCTGACGGAAGCTTCGGCGGAAGGGCTGTCTCCATTGCCGGCACGATACTGGATTCCTATTATAACTGATTATCATATGTGAAAGATGGATGCTTATGCAGATGGAATTTTACTGTGATTTGTATGTCAGTGAATGCTGGCACAAAAAAAAGGCAAAAATAATAAAAAAACTGATCAAGAACAGAATCCAGCCACAAGTATACGTGATCGCTCTGGCGCAGGGAGAACAGAACCAGCTGGAGTTCTTCTCCAGCATTCTTTTAAAACAGCATGTATTCGAACATGCGAAGCTTTTTATTGTTGGAATTGCAGACGGATATGATGAAGCTCTTGACTTGACAGAGAAGATCACAGGAGAAATATACAGCAAAACAGGAGATACTGATCTCAGAAAGTACATTCTGGGCCGTCAAAAAGATTTTGTAAAGGCAGGGCATTGATTCAGATGTTACATATTATTTTCCTAATCCTAAAAATAATCGTATTTCTGGTTCTCGGCATAATCGCACTGGTCCTGTTGCTGATTGCAGCAATTCTGCTCTCACCCCTGGTTTACAGGCTGGATTTGTCAGCGGAGGACGGAATCGAGAGTATAAACGGCCGCGTACGTTTCTACTGGCTGATGCATCTGATTGCCGGTGAAGTGGTTTATCGGAACGGAACTCTCGTCTGGCATTTCCGGGCCGCCTGGAGAAAATTCAGCAGCGAAGCAGAAAACGATTCTGTTCCGCCGGGAAATGCTGAAACTGATGATGCTGTAATTAAGGATACAACCATTCATGATGAAAACACTGCGGTACATGAGAGTGTGCTTCCCGATTTACAGGAAGAAATACCGATACAGCCGGAGCCTCATACAGAAGAAGATTCTGCAGTACCGGATAAGCCTCGGGATGAAATACAGGATAATAAAGCACATTATAAATCACCACCGAAGCCGCAGAAGAACATGCGGCAGGAGAGAAAGAAAGCGGGGCAGGTGAATAAGGCTCCAAATCTTTATGAAAGATTCGTTAAATTTCTGGATAAGATAAAATATACTTTCCGAAAAATATGTGATAAGATAAGGGCGTTGGGAAAGAAAAAAGACCGCATTTCTGCCTTTCTGAAAAACGAGACGCATCAGAATGCATTTAGTCGGACCGTCCGGGAATTAAAAAGGCTCCTTACATTCCTGAAACCATCGAAAGCGTCTGTTGATCTGGAATTCGGTTTTTCTAATCCTGCGCTGACTGGTTATACTCTTGCCGGAATCAGTATGATATACCCTGTAATAGGAGAGTTCGCTCAGATCAATCCGGATTTTGAACACAAAGTATTCAAATGCAATTGTTTTGTAAAAGGTAACATACGGCTTATTTATGGCCTGATCATCGCATTAAATATGCTGCTGGATAAAAATGTTAGGATAACATATCGCCATATCAGAAAGTTCAGATTATAGGAGGAAAAAGAAATGGCTGAAGAAAAGAATAATTTTAAGACAACACTGGAATCCCTGTTTCGGGGAATGGATGGTGTCGTATCATCAAAAACCGTAGTGGGAGATGCAATCCATATCAATGGAACAATCA
>DWXI01000058.1 GCA_019119265.1 Candidatus Mediterraneibacter intestinigallinarum
ATGAAGCTTCCCTGACGCTGAAAAACTGTCGGCTTATTTAAATCGATATTATGAGAAAAATGTAATAATTTTACTGGATGAATATGATACGCCTATGCAGGAGGCTTATGTTAAAGGATATTGGCAGGAACTGGCGGATTTTATGAGAAATCTGTTAAATGTTACCTTTAAAGATAATCCATATTTAGCCAGAGGCATCATGACAGGTATTACCAGAATCAGCAAAGAATCTATTTTCTCGGATTTGAATCATTTGAAAGTTGTGACAACTACATCGAAAAAATATGCGGATTGTTTTGGCTTCACTGAGGAAGAAGTCCTAAATTCATTAAAAGAATATGGACTTGAGAAAATCGACTGGATGAAGTGAAAAAATGGTATGACGGCTTCTGTTTCGGAAATACGAAAGATATTTATAATTCATGGTCTATCCTTAATTATCTGGATAATCGGGCCGCCGCACCTTATTGGGTAAATACCAGCAGCAACCATTTGATCGGCAAACTCCTGCAGGAAGGAAATAAACAGGTTAAAGAGACAAGCGATGAATGGGATCAGGTTTATGAATTGAGCGTCACGAACTTTGAAGTGCTGGTTATGCTGAAAAAACTGGTGCGCAGTTGGTTCGCTCCTTCAGCTTCAAATTATAATGAGTTTATTAAGGCATTGATGCAAGATGACATTAAAGCTATGAATCTATATATGAACCGCATTGCGTTATCTGTGTTCAGCTTCTTTGACACCGGGAAAAAGCCCTCTGAGGCAACTGAACCAGAGCGATTGCACGCTGTGAAAGCGACCGCTAAGAGTTTGAAAGGACCAAACTCAAGCGTCTGCTTTTATCATGGATTTGTGCTTGGACTTATAGTTGACCTTGAGGAACGCTATCGCATAACATCAAATCGGGAAAGCGGGTTTGGACGATATGATATTATGCTGGAACCGAAAAATGGCCATGATCCTGCAATTATCATTGAGTTCAAAATACAGGAGCCGGAGGAGGAAAAAGATTTATCTCAGACAGTAGAAGCGGCATTACGGCAGATTGATGCTAAGAATTACGCCGTTGAATTACTGGATAAAGGGATTCAGGCAGATCGGATCAGAAAGTATGGGTTTGCCTTTTGCGGAAAGACAGTTTTAGTTGGGAAAGAAAATACTGCATATCTATAGACAGAAAAGATTATAGGCATCCTGCCGGTGTTGGGATGCCTTTTGTGTGCAAATACCTATTGACAAATTGCTATGACAAGAGTATTATTCATATTGACAAATAAAGTTGTCAATATGACAAATAAATCTGTCAATCGGAGGTGCTGTATGATATTGCGGAATCGTTTGAAGGAACGCAGGGCCGCACTGAATGTCAATCAACAGGAAATGGGGCGCTTATGCGGAGTTTCAAGGCAGACGATCAGCCTGATCGAACGGGGAGACTATTCGCCGTCTGTCACCCTTGCCCTGACGATTGCCAGGGTATGCGGCGTCACGGTAGAAGAAGTTTTCTATTTAGAGGAGGGAGAACAAAATGAACAATAAAGAAATCCAATCAGCAAATCGAAAAGCAATGCCGAAATTTATTCTCATTCTGGTTATATGTATGATCGTCGGCGGTGTAATAGGCTTTTTTGCCGCAAAATACGAATTGAACACATTGGCGGGAAGTATGAAAAGCGCAGGAGCATTTTTTGGAACAAATATTGCCTCGTGGTTGATACTGGCGATCGCTATCCTTGTTCCTGTTGTTTCTGTTCCGCTATATAAAAAAGCAAAAAGACTGCTTTCTTCCTGGAACGGTGAGGACGAAGAGATATCTGACGCTGTAGATGAAAAGCTCTCAGTTGTAATTTGGATTACGACTGCCGCTATGATTATTTCGTATTTCCTTATCGCAGCGTCGTACTCCGGAGGTTTTGCTATTTTTGAAAACGAGAAAAACGTTTTATTATTTTTTGTCGGTATTGCCGCTTTCTTCGGTATTATGATCGAGGCGGTCATCATTCAGCAAAAATGTGTGGACGCAGCAAAGAAAACCAACCCTGAGAAAACTGCCTCCATCTATGATATGAAATTCCACAAGAAATGGATGGACAGCTGCGACGAGGCTGAAAAGATCATGATTGGAAAGTGTACGTATAAGGCTTGGGCTGCAACCAATACTGTTTGTTCGATCCTTGCTCCTGTACTGGCCATCAGCGCGCTTATTTTTGGCATAGGTTTCCTGCCTTCGCTTGTTGTATGTGTGATCTGGATCGTCAACCAGTCAGTATATTGTAAAGAATCAATAAAATACTCTAAAGCCGGAAATAAAATCTCTTAATGATAAAATCTATCGAGGATATTCAATAAAAGAGGATACGGTGATATGAGGGAATTAACAGAGAAAGAGAAGCAGAGAAAAGAGTATTTTGATAAAATATGTGAGAAAATGAAAGCGGACGGATATGAGGAGAAAGACCTGACGGTCGGAGTAGTAATGGCGAATGTCATGGCGCTTTTTCTTCCGCTTCCTTTTGTGGCGCTGGCATGTACTGCCTATTTCCGCGCAAATCCTTCCGAGGCCGGAGCTGCAGATATCAGCTCAGGCATTTGGGGAATCCCCTTTATGTATTTAGCGGCGCTTATTATTTTGATAGTAGTGCATGAACTGATTCATGGGATTACGTGGGCTGTTTTTGCCAAAAATCATTTTCGCTCCATCGATTTCGGCGTGATCTGGAAGATGATCACGCCGTACTGTACCTGTTCCGAGCCGTTAAAGAAGTGGCAGTATATAACAGGCGGAGCGATGCCGACGCTGATCCTGGGTGGCGGACTTACTGCCGTGGCGGCGGCCTGCAGTTCATTCCCGCTGCTTTTCCTTGCCGTGATCATGATCTTTGGCGGAGGCGGGGATATCTTCATTATATTAAAGATGTTGATGTTCGCACCGGAAGCGGAGGATGTCGTGTACTATGATCATCCGTACGAGTGCGGAGTGGTGGCGTTTGTTAAGAAAGGATTGTACTAAAAAAAATACAATATTTCTAAAAAACCTCTTGAAATAAATCCCACCATCCGCTATACTGAAAAAGCTGTGACATGATAGCTGTGAAGCGTGAGGTTGCTGCCGATGCAAAAACATAAGCGAAGGCAGGTTTTCCGTGGAGCGAATGTCAAGTTAGGAAACTGGCGACAAGTCACTGTACGAATCACAACAGTATCTCGTTTTTGTGCGCAGAACAGCACTGCGCCAAGAGTTGAAAAAGCGAGAGCGCCGTGTATGTTTCTCACGACACACACGGGAGAGTGTACAGTCACCGCTTGTCGTACTGAGTTACAAGTACGAAAAGGAGGCGACTTTTTTTATGGCAAGTCAAGTAATGAGAATCACACTGAAAGCGTA
>DWXI01000059.1 GCA_019119265.1 Candidatus Mediterraneibacter intestinigallinarum
AGGTGAAGCCAGCAAAAATCTATTGATTTTTATTCATTTTCCTCTTGACATATCACCGCTGGACTTTCCGGTTTTTTCACTTCATCTGTTACTCATATTATACCCCTCTTCTCCTGGCGAAACAACGGGATTTAAAACTTTTCCCGCACACAGAATTTCTTTTTTTCATACACTAACTATAGATATACAATATGGATGGAAGTGACCTTATGACTCCAATACTGGAATTAAAAAATATTGATTATTCCTATCATACATTGGACGGGGAGACAAAGGCCCTGTCCAATATTTCATTTTCACTTACGAAAGGAGAGTTCACGGCCGTCGTCGGCCCGTCGGGATGCGGTAAATCCACGTTGCTCTCCCTGATTGACGGTCTGATGAAGCCGGAGATCGGAGAACTCCTAATGAACGGGGAACCTTTGACAGAAAATTCATCAAAGATCGGATATATGCTCCAGCACGACCATCTCTTTGAATGGCGCACAGTATACCGCAATGTTCTTCTCGGAGCAGAGATCAGCAGACAGCTTACTCCGGAAATCAAGAAACGGGCGGAAGAGATGCTTGAACAGTATGGTTTGAAGCAGTTCGCACGCTCCAAACCCTCTGAACTGTCCGGAGGCATGCGCCAGAGGGCGGCGCTTATCCGAACCCTCCTTCTGGAACCGGAACTGTTGCTGCTTGACGAGCCATTCTCTGCCCTTGACTATCAGACTCGACTGACTGTCAGCGATGACATCGGTCAGATCATCCGGGAATCCGGGAAGACCGCTCTGCTCGTCACCCATGATCTCTCGGAGGCAGTCAGTCTCTCCGACCGGGTGATCATCCTCACAAAGCGTCCGGCATCTGTAGCACGCATCATTCCGATATCATTTGATCTGGAACATGACACACCGCTGATCCGAAGAAATGCGCCCGAATTCAAAACTTATTTTAACGAAATATGGAAGGAGCTGAACCATAATGGCCAAATCACCGAAAAATCACTCTGACGGGCAGGAATTGTTTTTACATCGGCTGCGTCGTCACCGTATGATTGTATGTATCGCCCGAATTCTTATTCTGATCCTATTTCTGCTTCTGTGGGAGGTGTGTGCCGATTGCGGCATTATCGATTCCTTTATCTTCAGCAGCCCTTCACGGATCGCACTCTGCTTCTGGGAAATGGTACTGGATCAGTCAATCTTCCTGCATATCGGCATCACACTGTACGAGACGATCGTGAGTTTCCTGCTTGTGACTTTCTCCGGTATCCTGATTGCCGTCCTGCTCTGGTGCAGCCGGGATCTTTCCGAGATACTGGAACCCTATCTGGTGGTACTGAACAGTCTGCCGAAATCAGCGCTGGCACCGCTTCTGATCGTATGGCTGGGGGCCACCCCGACAACAATCATTGTAGCCGGTATGTCCGTCGCCATATTCGGCAGCATCATGAACCTGTATACCAGTTTTACTACGGTTGACAGAGAAAAAATCAAACTCATCTACACGCTCCACGGAAACCGCAGGCACGCACTGTTTAAGGTCGTACTTCCAAGCTCTGTTCCGGCGATCATCAGCAACATGAAAGTCAATATCGGACTTTGCCTTGTGGGCGTGGTGATCGGAGAATTTCTTGCAGCGAGAAACGGTCTGGGGTATCTTATTATCTATTCGAGCCAGGTATTTAAAATGAACTGGCTGCTCATGTCAATCGTGCTGTTGTGTATTATGGCGATGGTTCTGTATGCGCTGATTGGAGTGGTGGAGAAAATATATCAGAAGCGGCTCTGATCACGGGCTGCGCCCTCAACCCCTTCCGGCTCATGCCTTGCAGCTCGTTTTCGCGCTTCGCGCTCCATCCACTCTGTGTACTTTCGCACTAACCTCGGCATAGCCTCGCTAAGTGCTCAATGCATCGCTCACGGGCTGCGCCCTATATAAAAAGAGAGAACATCCCTCATTCGTGCAAGCACGATGATTGATGTTCTCTCTTTTTATGCAAGGCTTGAGCCTAGCCTGCAAATTTGCTCCAATATCCCTGTACGAACAGGAAGATTACGATCAGGGGTACGATAAATGTTACATAGGGTCTTACCCATTTAGGGAATTTCGGTCCTTCTCCTGTATTTGCCTCCGCAAGGAAATTTTTCCAGCCCCATCCGTATCGTGTGGTACAGAAGAGAACGTACAGGAGGCTTCCCAGCGGCAGCAGATTATTGCTTACAATAAAATCTTCCAGATCAAGAATCGCTGTTCCTTCTCCGAACGGCGTAAATCCGCTCAACACATTATAGCCGAGTACACACGGCATGGAAAGGATCAGGATTGCAACAAGGTTAATGGCTACTGCCTTTCCTCTGGAACATCCGGTCAGATCCATCGCAAAAGCAATAATGTTTTCAAACACGGCGATAATCGTAGACGCCGACGCAAAGAACATACAGAGGAAAAAGATCGCTCCCCAAAGCCTTCCGCCTGCCATAGAATTAAAAATATTCGGCAGGGTAATGAAGATCAGATTCGGGCCGCTGTCCGGATTTACGCCGAATGCAAAGCTGGCCGGGAAGATGATCAATCCCGATATAAGGGCGACACATGTATCAAGTACTGTGATCGCCACTGCCTCGCCCGCAAGTCTTCTCTTTTTATCGATATAGCTTCCAAAGATAGCCATCGCGCCGATTCCAAGACTAAGTGTAAAGAAAGACTGATTCATGGCTGCAGATACAACTTCCAGTATCCCCGCCTCTTTCATTTTCCCGAAATCCGGCAGGAGATAAAACTCAAGCCCTGCCCCGGCGCCCGGAAGCAAAATGGACCGAATTGCAAGAATAATCAGGAGGATGAGCAGAAGCACCATCATAATCTTAGTGATACCCTCTACGCCTTTCTGAAGTCCCAGACTCACGATACCGAAGCACATGATTACTACAATCGCCATACACACGGTCATGAGAACCGGCTGCCCCATCAGATCGCCGAACGCCCCCTCGATCTGTGACGCATCCATACCCTCGAAACTGCCTGCTCCCATCTTGAACAGATAAATCAGAAGCCAGCCGCCGATCGTTGTGTAAAACATCATCAGCAGGTAATTTCCTGCAATGCCGAACCATTTGTACCAGTGCCATTTTGTTCCCAGCGGCTCCAGTCTGTCAAACGCTCTTGCTATGCTGCATCCTGCTCCACGTCCGATGGAGAACTCCATGATCATGATCGGCAGGCCCAGGAGAACCAGGCATACCAGATAGATAAGCACAAACGCTGCTCCTCCATACTGACCTGTAATGTAAGGGAAACGCCATACATTTCCCAGACCGATCGCGCATCCTGCAGATATAAGGATGAACCCAATACGGGAGCCGAATTTTTCTCTTTTCATTGTCATTTTCCTCTCTTTTCCCTTTTCCTATATATACCTGCGCTTTTATCCTGCAAATCACTTTGCATTGCTATCAGCGCATCATATCGTTTTGCAGAGCACGTTTACTTCACCTCGATCAGCTCATACTCCCTGCTTCCCAGCCCGATCTTCTCCGCGTGATCCAGGCAGGTCTCCCACTCGCTCTCCGGCGTAGTATTCACAAAATGATCGTGGTGATCACAGAATCCTTCCTGATGGATGTGTTCGTCCAGAAGGCTTCCCCGCATCGGCTGCTGTGCATTGCACGCATCGGCACACGCCTGATCCAGAGCCACCGGGTCAAAACTTGCAAACATACCTACATCCGGCAGGATAGGAACATCATTTTCCGGATGGCAGTCGCAGTACGGAGATACGTCAATGACAAGACTGATATGAAATGCAGGGCGTCCTGACACGACAGCCTTTGTATACTCCGCCATTTTAACATTCAGTTCTTTAACGGCAGATGAGTTTTCATTATAGATGGCATCAAAATTGCAGGCTCCAAGACATCTGCCGCATCCTACGCATTTTTCATGGTCAATGACTGCTTTCTTCTCCGGAAATGTGATTGCGCCATGAGCGCAGTTTCTGGAACAGACACGGCATCCGACACAGACCGACTGATTCACAGAAGGTTTTCCGCTATTATGCTGCTCCATCTTTCCCGCACGGCTTCCGCAGCCCATGCCCACATTTTTGAAACAGCCTCCGAATCCTGCCATCTCATGCCCTTTAAAATGTGAAAGGCTGATGAACACGTCAGCATCCATGATTGCCTTTCCGATCTTCGCTTCTTTTACCAGCGTTCCGCCTTCCACAGGAACACTGACGTCGTCAGTTCCTTTCAGTCCGTCGCCGATGATAATATGGCACCCCGTAGAAAGAAGATTAAATCCATTCTCGTAAGCAGCGCTCAAGTGTTCAAGCGCATCCTTTCTCCTGCCAACATACAGTGTATTACAGTCTGTCAGAAACGGGCGTCCTCCCAGCTCTTTCACTACATCCGCCACTGCTTTCGCATAGTTTGGACGCAGGAAAGACAGATTTCCCGGTTCTCCGAAATGTATCTTGATAGCAGTCATCTTTTTTTCAAAATTGATCTCACCGATTCCTGCTTTGCGTATTAATTTTTTCAGTTTATCCGGAAGGTTCGTACCCGGAAGAGCTCGCATATCTGTAAAAAAAACTTTTGACTTATCCATTTTATAATTTTACCTCTCTTAAAATCATCTATCCGGACCTGCAGTCCGCAGCCGTTTCTATTTTGTCACGCAGAATGTAGTAGCCGTCACTGCCGCCGCCAGATTGCCAAACTCATCCTTCACATCAATGCGGTAATATCCTGTTGTTCTCCCATTCTTCACACAGAATGCTTCTGCGATCAACTGATTGCCTTTCGCCGCTGTCAGATATGTAATTTCCGAATTCAGAGATACATGGCCCATTTTTTTCCAGTTGCTTGCAACTGCAAGGGCAAAATCTGCTAACGTAAAGTAAACGCCGCCCATAACTGCTCCCATTGCATTGCGATGCCTGTCCTCAAGCATCAGACTGCACTTTGCATAATGATCGTCCACTTCTTCGATCACAGCCCCGTTTTCTGTTGCAAACCTGTCATTTTGGAACAATTCGATTATCTCTTTTGATGGCTTCATCTGCTCTTCCTCCTTATTCCATAAAAGGCGCAACCCCTTGAAATCACTGGGATTGCGCCTTTTATTGGTAAAGCCGGAAATCAGACTTGAACTGACGACCCCTTCATTACGAGTGAAGTGCTCTACCGACTGAGCTATTCCGGCATATAGCCCGTACCTCGACGAGCCTTTGCTATTATATCTCTTTTTAGTATAAATTTCAACTACTTTTTCAAGCGAACTGTTACTTTTCAGCATTTTTTTATTTCTGCCCGAACATACTACTCTGATTTGACATTAACTGTGAGCTGGTTATAAGGGATTTCGATTCCTTCCTCATCAAAACTAAACTTGATCTGCTCCGTCAGACGCCACCTTGTTGCCCAGTACTCCTCTGTTTTCACCCATGCTCTCATCCCGATCATCACTGCACTATTGCCCAACGAATCCACAAACACCTTGATTTCCTCATCCTGTATTACACTCGGATCGCTATGAAGCATATCCTCGATCAGCTGCTTTGCTCTCTTCAGGTCCGAATCATAACCAATGCCCACTTTCAGATCAAGCTGACGCTCCGGACGTGCCGTTACATTTGTCAGGCTATTACTCGTCAGAATACTGTTAGGCACAACAACTCTCTGATTATCCACAGTTGCCAGCTTTGTATAAAAGATCTGAATTTCTTTTACCGTTCCCTCAATTCCTTCCTGAGTCACCACAATGTAGTCGCCTACCGCAAACGGCTTAAGCAGCAGAATCAGAATACCGCCGGCAAAATTCGAAAGACTTCCCTGTAATGCAAGACCAACCGCAACGCCCGCAGACGCGATCAAAGCTGCAATAGACGACGACTCAATCCCGAAGTTCGTGGCGATCATAAAGATCAGCAGTGCATAGAGCCCGAATTTCAACATGGAATCTACAAACTGCTCCACTCCGGCATCTACATTTGTCCGCTCAAAGGAACGATGTACTATCTTTCTGATCCATTTGATGACCTTGCCTCCTAAAAAGAAGAAAACAAGAGCCAGGATAACCTTTATACCGAATCCGATTATATTAGGAATATTATCTTCTATAAACTGCACAAACTGATTCACTTCCTGAGCCGCTTCTGTCGTAGCCTCTGTCGCCGAATCAATCACATCGCTGACAGATTCGTCCGTTACATTCGTTGCGCCTGACGCGGCCATTATGATATTCCTGCCGGTCTGCATAATATCAAAGATCATAATCCTACACCTCCATCCCGATTTTCTGATGATCGCTTAAGTCACTCCGACTCGTCTGCTATTCTTTTAGCGCAAGAAACGCGCACAGATTTCCTCTCTTATCTCCTGCAGCCCGGTGAGAATAAAGAATCCTGCTGTTACAGTGTGTGCACACATTTGTCACGGCAATATGCTCCGGTGTTATCCCCGCCTCAAGAAAGATCAGCTCGTTTGCTTTCCATAGATCGAGCTGGTATTTTCCATTGGGCTTCTCATAGAAAAGATTTCCCCACAATTTTTCATCAAAGCTTTCTTTGAATCTGGCAATCACATCAGCGCTGACTTCATAGCACGCCATACATACAGATGGTCCTACTGCCGCGAGAATATCCGCAGGGTCAGATGAAAATCTTTCCTGCATAAGATGCACGGTCCTTTTCCCTATCTTACCTGCAGTTCCACGCCATCCCGAGTGGCTCAGTCCGATTACTTTCCGCACGGGATCCACAAAATACAGAGGAACACAGTCAGCATAGGACGTTACGAGACAAATTCCCGGAATATTGGTTACAAGACCGTCCACATCCGTATAATCACGCTCTTTTATGATTCCTTTTCCCCGGTCCTCTTCCGTAACGACACGAACATTTGTCGTATGTGTCTGCTTTGAAAGCACCATATCTTCGCATCGCACTCCCAGTGTTTTTCCTATACGCCGGAAATTTTCCATTACCGCCTCTTTATCATCGCCCCGATCAAAACTTA
>DWXI01000060.1 GCA_019119265.1 Candidatus Mediterraneibacter intestinigallinarum
TTGCTTTTCCGGACTGCACATCCATATAAGCAAGATAAATAGAACGTACACTGTTCTCTTTTCTGAGCTTTGAGAGTGTATCCATGATTTTTGCATAATAATCAGACTCTATTATCGTTTCATATGAAGCATAATAATTGCTCCAATCCTCTTCCGTAAAATTTTCAAAATCCGGGGGCGTATCTTCTGACACACATTCAGTACGATAAATTTCCATCACAGCATCCGTCAGTTCCTGCACAGCACCGTCATCCACCATGACAGCCGTTGTTCTGGCGAGATCCAGCGTCAGTGATTTATAATGTCTGTCCATGGTATCCGAATAAATATTATAACTGACCAGCACCGAACAGAACGCAATGATAACTGCTACTGCAAGCACTCCGATCATAACCTTGATTCTTAATGACATTCTCATCTTTTTCATAGATATATTACCCTCTCAGATACGAATCATAAGTGTATTAAACCCCTGGTAATGACGATAAAAGAAATCTTTCGCCTGGCTGCGGATCACGAGTATCCCCATGGCATCCATATCAATACCTGTGTCTTTGTCTGCCTGTGCAGTCTGCAGGGAAAAAGGATTAAAGATTACGGCATTATCCCTGATATGCAGTTCAAACTCTCCGTTCTCCAGTGCCAATACTGTGACCTGTATCACCCCGGCTTTCCTTTTTCCAAATGCCCTTGTGATAATTGCAAGACACACTTCTTCCACAGCCATCATAACCAAATACTTCTGCTTGCCTGAAGCATTCCATCTGTCACAGAATGATTCAATGCCCTCCGCCATTCCTGCTGCTTCTTCCCGCCTGCTTTGAATTGTCCGGCTGAATACTCTTGCAGGGTCAAAAAACTCTTTCTCCTTCCTGAGCCTCTGCCTGCATATCAGAAAAATGCCAAGTGAAACCACCTCATTTGCCGGATACAGCCACCAGAACTTTTCCAGTGATAAAAAGGAAAACAAAACAGTGCATGGCAGAAGGACAGCACATCCGCGAAGAAAAGCGATCACAAAAGCACTCTTTTCTTCCCCCTCGGACTGATAATATGTCTCCAGTATGATACTCATGCCTGCAAAGACGCTTCCTGCACAGTATATACGAAGCGCCTGTGTTCCCATTTGAACCAGTCCCCCCTCCTGCAGGCCGAATATACCGCAGATCACTTCCGGGAAAATAAAGATTACCAGAGCCGCCGCTGCCCCTGCCAATATGCCCCGCACAAGTCCAAGCCTGAGTGTATATCCTGCTGCCCGTCCGTTTTTTTCACCGTAAAATGTGCTTACCAGAGGCTGCATTGCCTTCCCGGTTCCTTCATAAAGATATAAAATAAGGTAAGAAGCATTCTGTAAAAGGTCAAACACAGCAACCCCTTTCTCGGCTGCCAAAGTCATCAGCACATTATTTGCGATCAAAAGAAAGATCATCTGAAAAAGATATTGAGATGATGTTGCCAGGCCGGTTTTCAGACAAGAAAACACTTCTTTCACATCTATTCCCTTCCAGGCCGGATACAGAAAATGTCCGGAGGAAAAGATCCCCGGAAGATAACAGACAATTCCTACGGCCAATCCGGTCAGAGTCGCAAATGCCGCACCTGCCGTCCCCATATCAAAGCAGAATACAAACACGACATTCAACACAATATCAACAGCATTTCCGATCAAAAATCCCGCACCTGCAAGCCGTTCACTGTTGTCATTGCGCAGAAAATAATTCAACATATAGTTTATAAAAAAAAGAGGTGCTCCAAGAGCGATCAAACACACATAACTTCTACTCGCATCATATAAAGCACCATCTGACTGAACTGTTCCAAAAATTCTCAGAATCATGTCGGGAAAGATATTCACAATCGCGGCGATCACAACCCCCAGCAGGATCCCGGCCTGCATCACCCGGTTGTAACACCTTATCGCTTCCTCTTTCCTTCCTTCTCCCATAAGCTGTGAAAACCTCACGCTCCCGCCGATTCCCAGGCCGTGCATGAACACATTAAACACCATATAGAGCGGAAGACTCAGACTGATTGCTGCAAGCCCGACCGCTCCCATACTCCGGCCGATCACTATAGCATCCGCCATATCTGCAAAGGCGAGTCCGACAGAAGATATCAGCGATGGCACCAGCAATCTGCGAAACATATGCGGTGTAAATCTGTCTTTATACGAGTTCATTTCTGTTTTCTTTCCCAAATCAAAGCATCCTGATCCTTTCCGCATAAATATATCCTCCTCTGACGGGAAATACATGCCCTTGCGGATTTCCCTTTCTGGCTCTGCCTCCGATCAGCTCCACCCGTTCCCGGGATGTTTTATATATACACTCATAGCCATAGAACGCCCGTAATATCCGGTCGGCCTCTTCCACATTCATATCAGGTGTCACAGTCCAGTCCTCTTCCACAGGATTTGGCCAGTATTCTCCCTCTCCTTGTGGTACCGCCGTCATAAGCAGTTCAGGAAGATCAGTCACCAGACTGTGAACCATAGACGGTACAAACTGAAAAACCTGTTCCATGTAAGTCTGCAGAGTCTCATTCTCCCGAATTGGAAAAGACTCTCTGAGCAGAATATCACCGCAATCAAACTCCTCTGTCATCTTATGCATCGTAACACCGCCCGAAGACAAACCTTTTTTTATAATAAGCGGCATGGGCCAGGCTCCCCGTCCAAGGGGCAGCGGCGACGGGTGTACATTTACCATGGGAAGACCGTCAAGAACCGGTACACGATAATAATACCCGGCACAGACAAGCAGTTCACATCCGGCTTCCCGCAGTTCCTGCAGATCCTGCCGGGTAATCCGGTTTAAAGTCAGAGGAATCCCATAAGCTGCTGCTGTCGCAGTTACATCTGTATTAAATTCGGTTATATTATCTGTACGGCAGGTAAATATCTTCATAACCTCACATCTTTCCTGCAGAAGCGAACACAGGACCGGATGGAGCAAATCTATTCCCAGATAAACTATTTTCATTTTCCTAATCTTCAATTGTAAGAATGTTATCAAAACCTGTTACTTCAAATACTTCTCTGATCAGCTCGTTAGCATTACGTATCACCAGTGTTCCCTGAGCGGCATTCGCACGTTTCTGAGTTGAAAGCAGAACCCTGAGACCTGCACTTGAAATATAGCTGAGACTTTCAAAATCAAAAACAAGAGACTGCGGATAGACCCCGAATTCAGCCAGCACCTTTTCAAGCTCCGGAGCTGAGTTTGTATCCAGTCTTCCTTCCAATGCTAATGTGATTTCTTTTCCATTTTCTGTTTTTGTAATTGTCATTTTCTCATTTGCACCGTTTTTGCGGCACACTCCTTTCTTGAATTTCCCACCTTACGTCCGTCTTTCAACCTTATGATACACTGGGCAGCCAGATATACCACAATAGGAAGCATCATTCCCCATACATCCCATTTTGAATTAACGAGCAGATTAAACGCGGCATGAAAGGTAATCGCCACAGCCAGTAAGCCAAACGTCCCTGTATAAAACAGTTTCTTTTGTTTCCGTACAAAAATGATACCGCACCCAACCAGAAAGGTACACATACCATGTGTAAGGCTGGTGGAAAGACCGCGGATCAAGGCCCATACAACACTGACTGACTGCAGATTACTGATCAGTATATATGTATTTTCCAAAATCGCAAATCCTATGCCGACTGCCATAGACAGCGGAAGTACTTTTTTCCGGTCATCAGTCACCAGTATCGCATACATCAGAACCGGAATTGCCTTCATAACCTCTTCTGTCACGGGTGCCGCCTGAAGAGAAACCTGCAATGAAGACAGATTCAGGAAAATCTGGATCACACTATTGATTTCTGAAGCACTGACTGCAATCGTTGCCCCAAGCATCATAAATCCAATGAGACAGCGGGACTGTTTCTGAAGAAGCGGCAGCATCAATGCAAGAGGCACTGCAAAACAAAGATAAATTATATAAACCATTTTTGCACCCCCCTGCGGGCAGTCGGTAAAGCCAGCGCCACAAGTACCAGATTAATAACAGTAAAAGGAATATCCGGAAAACGGTCAGAATAACCTCCGGATACAAAATCCGCCGTAAAAGGCTGTACAAGACAAAATAACAGAATCACACCGTTATAAGGTCTCATCACACGGATAATTCCCATATCAATATCCGGAAGTATCAAATGCTTACACGCATAATATGCCGCACATGCCACCGGAAGCAGAAACAACCTGCTCCAAAGATCACCTCCGCAGAGCACGATCAGCACAGGCGGGAGCAATGCTGCAATCCGATAGATTCGATATTCAGGTTCTCTCCCGTCAGCAAGGCGGTCTAAGGCTCCAAAATAGGAAGAGAATAAAAAGAAAAATGTACCTTCATATCCAAAATAACCGGCATGAAATCCTGTGCCTTCCGGAAGCAGTTCCGCATATAGAAAACTGTATGACGCCGCAAGAAAATACGAACAAAATCCATACACTACAATTTTATAGAACAATGGGGTTTTGGGCCGCAAACTGGTAAAAATCCCATAGACGCAGACTGCTCCGGTCACAAATAAACTACATACTGCCATGAAGCTTTTCCCTCTTGGGCATCAGGCCCCTTTCTTTCTCGATCTCAGTACAACAAGTACCACTATCACACTGGCAAATACTCCAATCAGGATTCCGGTAAATAACAACCCTATACTACCACCGATCATCGTCCCTCCGGCAAGAGAAGTCAGTAATCCGCCGGACGAAGCAATGGCCGCATTTGATTGCTGCAGATAAGAGTTGTACTGGTCTATGTAATCCTGAATATAAACCATCTCCTGCTGCGTACTGCTTGCGATCGATTCCAGTTTGTTTTCTGCATAACTAATCAACAGGTCCACTTCCTGCGATGTTACATCTTTATCCATCACAGCATCTCCTGCTGAGCAAATGCCCAGTTCAATCAGTCTGCTTTTTATATCTTCCGACAACGCCACAGGTGTTCCTGTTGACTTTATTGTCGAATTAAGCTCTCTTAACTGATTGGTTAATTCTGTACATTGTTTCTGCTGTTCCTGCTGCTTCTGAATCTGTTCAATTTTTTTAGCAGCCTGATCTTTACACATCTGATCCAGCTGCTGTTGAAGCTGTGCAAAAATAACCTGTATATTGTCTCCGGATAAATCCTGTAAACTATTCATCGTCCCCGAAAGTGAGGAAGTTGCATCCGAGGAGTCTTCTGATCCTATCTCCCAGGCATCCAATAACTCAGCAAACTGTTCCACAGACTCGGTTGATTCCGGATCCATTTTTTCAGCTTCTTCCACAAGCTGCTGCACCATGTCAGCCGATGTCTGATCGTCTGAAGCCGCAAATACAGAAGGTCCCACTGTAAGCATACAAATACAAAACGTTGCCAATATTACTCTTTTTAATGTTCTCATAAAATAATTTCTCCTTTATCGTATTGCCCATCAATTTATTTTTCCTCAATATTAGAAAAAAATCAAGTTAAAAATTACAATTTCAATACATTAAAAATATCCTTTAGTCCTGCTTACTTGTTCAGCCTTATTGGGAACTAAAAAACCGCTGCATCTCCTATACCGGAAAATACAGCGGTCAGTAATCTTCTTTATAAAGGCTCTCCAGTTTTTTCTGGTGTTTTCTTTCTTTTCACCACTTTACTCTGCAGAGCTTCTGTTTTCTTCGGTGTCTGCTGTCAGCTTCTGATCTTTCTGGTGATTCACTTCATTTCACCAGTGTTTCCTGTAGTTCTTCTGATTCATATGGTGTGTCTATCAGAAAAAAGCCGAAAAAACTAATAGTTTTTTCAGTTTTTCAGAGTACTTATCCACACAGCAGCTTATAGCTGTGAAGTACTCTTAATTGAATGAATGGTATGAGAGCTGGCTGTGGATAACTTATGCCGCATCTGTAGTGGGAGATGCAAAAAGATTTTTTATTCTCTCCGTTTTGCACAACATTTCACAGAAGATCTCTGGGCTGCACTTCCTGGATTGGATGTCTGGATACGATCTCCAGCCCCTGCATCAGTGCCTGGTATTGTTCCGGCGTGATCTCCAGTGCTTCTTCTTTTGTGCGGGGCCAGCTGAAGCCGCCAAGTTCCAGCCTTTTATAGAGGAGAAGAAATCCGTCTCCTTCCCATATGAGCCCCTTGATGCGGTCACTGCGTCTTCCGCAAAACAGGAAGAGGATATCCTTTTCATATGGATCCAGCTCGAAGTTAAACTTCACAATAGATGCCAGCCCGTCAATTCCTCGCCGCAAATCCGTATAGCCTGCAGCAATGTAAACCTTGCGGAATCCGGATGCGTTATTCAGCATGAAGAATCCCTCCTACCCGGGAGAGCAGTTCTGATGAGGCTGAATTCGAAATTTCCAGGACAAGATTCTCTTTCCGGATCACTAGATCCGGACGGAAAACAGGTGACGCGTCCGGTGATACCGCAGGAAGTTTGATTTCAGCGAAAGATACCGTCCTCTGAACAGCAGACAACGATTCGGTTTCTGCAACTACAGGTAATGGTGAATTCTGAGATGCTTCATAAGCTTCACGGCGCAGGATGCGTTGCCAGTAAAAAAACTGCTTCTCAGAGATTCCGTTTGCCCTACACCAGGCGGTTTTGGACATCCCGCTGTTCATACATTCATTTAGGATTCTGGTCCAGTGCTCTGCACGGACCTGATGTGTGATTTTATCCATGACACTAACTCCTTTAATAAACTTGTAGTTTTCTGGAGTTATTATCTCATGGAGATAGGTAACTAGCACGGTACTAGTGGTTTACCGTATACCATCATATCATTATTATATCGGCGATATAAAGA
>DWXI01000061.1 GCA_019119265.1 Candidatus Mediterraneibacter intestinigallinarum
ATAAAATATTATTTTAAGTGTAACATTTACAAACATACTAAAAAAGAGGAGGAACGATTATGAAAATGAAGAAACTGTTATCATTGACACTGGCTGGAATTATGGCGTTTTCTCTGGCAGCTTGCTCTGGCGGAGGCTCTTCAAGCAGCAGCGGCGGAAGCGATGACAGTTCAGGCGGTGAAAGCGGCGGCGGACAGGAGTACGATGTTGTTTATCTGACTCCTTCTACGGCTTCCCAGTTCTGGACTTATGTAGGTATCGGTATTGAGAATGCCATGCTGGATATTGAAGAGAGCGAAGGCATTACAGTAAATTACGAGATTGTAGGACCTGCAGAAGAGAGCCAGACAGAAGAGTATGTATCCACATTTGAAGAAGTTATAGCAAAACAGCCGGATGCGATTGTAACGGCTACGCTGGCAATCGACGCAACCGTACCGAAGGCTCAGGAGGCTACAAATGCCGGTATCGTGCTGAACTTTGTAAACTGCGGCATCGGAACAGGCGATGATGGGGCAAATGAAGAGTACTACAATCAGTTCTACTATTGTTCGAACGACACGATCGGTGAGATGGCGGCACAGGCATTTGTGGACGCTATGGAAGCAAAGAATATGGATCCTGCTGACGGCGGTGTTGTAGGCGTTAACATGAACGTTGAAAACGAAGCGCTTAACCACAGAATCGATGCATTCAGAGATAAGATGGCTGAACTTGCTCCGGATCTGACCCTGACAGATACTTATTATAATCAGAACGTTGTAGAAAATTCCCAGAGCAATGCAGAAAATGTAATTTCTACATATGGTGATGAGCTGGTTGGTATGTATTCCGGAAATAATATTACTGGTGATGGTGTCTGCAACGCAGTTGCATCTGCAGGTATTGGAAGCGATATCGTATCTGTAGCAGTAGACTCCGACGATATTGAAATCCAGGCGCTGGAGAATGGAAATCTGGATGCTATTATCGTACAGGATGCATACGCACAGGGATATCAGTGCATGGAAAACGCTCTTCTTACATTGATTAATGGCGAGAATCCGGAAACAGAAAAACAGATCAACTGCCCGCCGGTAGTTATCACGGCAGACAGCCTTGAAGACGAGGAAATGCTGGATCTCCTTGATCCTACAAGACTTCAGAGAGACTGATAAGGAAAAGAAAATACTATAAAAAATATTGAGAACTAATTGGCAGCAATATAACAAAATCATGAAAATGTTACACGATAAATAAATTTATAATAGCTGGTTAGACAGAGGGGTGGTTATTATAACAACCACCCCGTTTATCTAAACGAAGAGGATGAGAATTATGCAGGATACTATTTTGAAAATTGAAAATGTCAGTAAATTCTATCCCGGCGTAACGGCACTGAATAAGGTGAGCTTTGAGATAAATAAAGGAGAAGCGAGGGCACTTGTTGGAGAAAATGGTGCGGGAAAATCAACACTGATTAAATGTATCATGGGTGTTGAACGGCCGGATGAAGGCAAAGTGTTAATGAACTATAATGGCAGCTGGATTGAAAACACGAATGCACTGGAGGCCCAGGATCACGGCGTCTTTGCAAATTATCAGCATGTAAATATTGCGCCGGATCTGAGTATTGCCGAGAATTATTATCTCGGACACCAGCCGAAAACCAAAATGGGAATGGTCGACTGGAAGAAAATGAAGGAAGACAGTCAGAAAATTATCGACAAATTTGGTATGAATGTTGATCCTCTGGCAAAAATCTCAAGTCTGCCGATCGCGATGCAGGCCATGGTGACGATCAGCAAGATTTCTGTCAGTGACGATTTAAGAATAGTTATTTTTGATGAGCCTACGGCTCTTTTGGAAAATGAAAAGGTAGATACCCTTTACCGATTTATACAAGAACTGAAAACTCAGGGAGTAAGTATCATATATATATCTCACCGGCTGGAGGAGATTATGGATATTTGCGACAGTGTTACGATACTGAAAGACGGCACATATATAGACACTAAACCGATCGAAGAGGTGACGAAAGATTCTCTGATACATATGATGGTTGGAAGAGAGCTATCGGATATCTATAATATCAAGCGGAATAAGCCGGGCAAGGAATTGCTCAGAGTTGAGAATTTCAGTGACAGTTCACATTTCCATGATATTAATTTCAGCCTTCATGAAGGAGAAATAATCGGATTTGCGGGCCTGGTCGGAGCCGGGCGAAGTGAGATCATGCGGGCGTTGTGCGGAGTTGAAAAAAGACTCAGCGGCGATGTGTATGTAAAAGGGCAGAAAGTAGATATAAAAGATCCGGCTACAGCACTTAAATACGGCATTGGATTCCTGACGGAGGACCGTCGTGCAGATGGATTGGCGCTTAATCTTCCGATCAAAACGAATGTAAACATGAATTCTTATGATATGATCAGTACGGGCGGTGTGATTTCCCTGAAAAAGGAGGCGGAGAGAGCTGAAAAATATTCGAAGGATGTCAATGTCAAGACGCCGAGTATAATGCAGCTGGCAGGAAATCTCTCCGGTGGTAATCAGCAGAAAGTTGTTATTGCCAAGCTTCTGTGCCGCAACCCGGATATTCTGATCTTCGATGAACCGACCGTAGGTGTTGATGTCGGTGCAAAGCAGGAAATTTATAAGATCATGGAAGCCCTGACTGCACAGGGAAAAGGAATTATATTGATCTCCTCTTATCTTCCCGAGGTTATGGGGCTGTCCGACAGACTGTTTATTATGGCGCAGGGCAGAATTACAGGTGAATGTGATCTCAGCGTGGAAAACGATTTGAAAGAAGAAGATGTTTTGAAAAAGGCATCCTACGAGGGCTAAGGAGGATTATCATGGGAAAGACAAAAACTACTAAAGGGAAAGCGAGTATATTCCAGCATACGGAATTTACGCTTGGTTTGATTATTGTTATTCTTTTTGTTGCGGCTTCAGTACTTACTGATAATTTTTGCACGATGTATAATATTACTAATCTAATGAAGCAGGGATCGATCATCGGCGTTATGGCGGCTGCCCAGACGATGGTTATCATTACGGCGGGGATTGATATCAGCGGAGGTGCTATCGCAGGACTCTCCTGTATGGTTCTTGCAATGCTGCAGAGAGACACAGGGATGAATTTTGTAGTGACACTTCTTATAGCGGTTGTGATCAGCGTAGCAATTGGATTTGTAAACGGTATACTCATCTATGACTTTCAGGTTCCTCCTATGATCGCAACTCTTGGTATGCAGACGATCGTACGTGGTATTGTAAAGATTCTCAGTAACGGACTTACGGTTACGGGTATTGATCAGCACATTCTGGATATGGGTAACACAAATATAGGTGGAGTGCTTCCGGTGCTGACGATCATCTGGATCATTGTTCTGGTTGTTATCTGGTTTGTACTGAAATATACAGTTTTCGGAAGAAATCTTTATGTGGTCGGCAGTGGCGTTGAAGTTGCTCGCCTCAGCGGTATCAAAGTAAGAAAGATGTTCTATATGACGTATGCATCAGCAGGTCTTCTTTACGGAATTGCAGGTATCATGCTGGCAGCCCGTGTGCAGAGTGCTCTTCCGGGCGGCGGTGAAGGATATGACATGGATGCGATCGCAGCGGCTGTTATCGGCGGCGCATCTTTGTCAGGAGGGAAAGGCGCTATCACAGGTACGCTGCTAGGTACGATCCTCATGCAGCTTATCAGCAACGCCGGAGTTCAGTTCGGACTGAATACATACATGCTTGAAATTACAAGTGGTGTGCTGATCATCTTTGCTGTAACAATGGATATGCTGAAGAACAGAAAGAAAGGATAAAAAAATACTTGAAAGGTCTATACATATCTGATAGTATATAAACATATTTATTTGCATAAGCAATTATAAACCCAAAGAGACAATAAATGAGTTCGTCCGAAGGAGGACGGCAAGTTTATTGTCTCTTTTCTTTTAAGGAGGCGGACACATGAAAAAGACAATGAACATCCGGTTTGACTCTTATGATATGGTGGAGAGATTTTCGAAAGAGATTGCAAATGTAAAAGGTGAATTCGATCTAAGTTCAGGACGCAGGAAAGTAGATGCAAAATCTTTCCTGGGGATTTTCAGTCTTGATCTTTCCAAGCCTGTAGTGTTGGATGCAGTGACAGATGAAGTGGAAATATTTGATAAGTTCGCTTACTATCAGGTATAAAAAAGAGTGTAATCGGTTTTTCTCCTTGACAAATCTACCGGGTAAGTTTACCATAGAATAGCCAGTATTTATCAAGGAGGAGATATTATGAAAATGTTGAAAAAGGCTGCCAGCCTTGCACTTGCATCAGCTATGGTATTTTCACTGGCTGCATGCGGAAGCAACGGCGGCGGAAGCGACGAGGGAAATGCAGACGCTACCACATTTAAGATCGGTGGTATCGGACCTACAACCGGAAACAACGCTATTTATGGAACGGCTGTTCAAAATGGCATTCAGTTAGCGGTTGACGAGATTAATGCAGACGGCGGTATTAACGGATACCAGATAGAGTATCAGTTTGAGGATGACCAGAGTGACTCCGAGAAATCAGTCAATGCATACAATACCCTGAAAGACTGGGGAATGCAGATGCTTGTAGGAACTGTTACGTCTACACCATGTGTTGCTGTAGTAGAAGAAACACATGCGGACAATATGTTTCAGTTTACACCGTCTGCGACAACAGTAGAGGCTATTCAGTATGACAATGCGTTCCGTATGTGCTTCTCTGACCCGAGCCAGGGTTCAGTTTCGGCTGATTATATCGCAGAAAACGGACTTGCATCAAAAATAGGTATTATTTACGATAGTTCTGACACATACTCAACAGGTATCTATCAGAACTTTGCAACAGAAGCAGAGGCAAAAGGACTTGAAGTCGTAGCTGCAGAAGCGTTTACAGCAGACAGTAACACAGATTTCTCAGTACAGATCCAGAAAGTAAAAGATGCAGGTGCAGAACTTGTATTCCTTCCGATCTACTATCAGCAGGCATCTCTGATTCTTGCGCAGGCCGACAGAGCCGGATTTGCTCCGGAGTGGTTCGGCGTTGACGGTATGGACGGACTGCTTGATGTAGAAGGCTTCGATACAAATCTTGCAGAGGGACTGATGTTCCTGACACCGTTTACACCGGATGCAGAGGATGAGGCTACGCAGACATTCGTTGCGGATTATGAAGCGGAATTCGGCGATACGCCGATCCAGTTTGCCGCAGATGCTTATGACTGTATGTATGTGATCAAAGCTGCTGTTGAGCAAGCTGATATCACACCGGATATGAGCATCTCTGATATGTGTGACGCCATGAAAGGCGCTATGACAGAAATCACGATCGACGGGCTTACCGGAAAACAGATCACATGGGGCGAGGATGGCGAGCCGTCCAAAGAGCCTACGGTTGTGGTTGTAGAAGGCGGAGCTTACAAAGTCCTTCAGGAACAGTAAATTCGTGTCTGTCGAAGGGACGTTTCTCAGATGATACGTCCGAAAATTACTCGGATATAGTGTGATGACGTACGTATTCGGCTCAGCCGGGATTGTAATGCTCCCGGCTTCGGTTACAGGTCATAAGACAAAGTAACAAGCCTGCGATATGGCTAAAATCAATCAGGCAAATGAAGAACTCACTTCGTTCAGACAACTTCATTTGCCTGATTAACGCCATACCACAGGCTTTAACTGTGTCTAACGACCTTACACAGTCAGAAAAAACTGGTGAGCCGGCAGAGTATTCTTTTTTCTGCGTCCGCTATTCGATCAGTTTCTGCTTCCTGACGGCGGCCCTCAGTTTCGGGCCGGCGACTGCCGCTATAATGATCTTTGTGGCGTCACCCGGGAGATAGGGCAGTACGCCGATTGCCAGGGCAGCGAAAAAGTTCTGGTTCATCTGACATGCCAGCCATGCCGTGCCGAAAGCATAACAGACGGCCATGCCCAGGATCATTCCCGCAATGGCAGCAATATTATTTTCGGGGATTTTTTCTGTTAGAAAGCCCTGGATCAGAGTGAGAAATATAAATCCTATAAGATAGCCCCCTGTTGGTCCGGCCAGTTTTCCAAGTCCTCCGCTGAAAGAAGAGAAAACAGGAAGTCCGGCGGATCCCAGGATAAGATAGATGATTACGCAGGTTACGGCGTCTTTTGTCCCCAATACATAAACGATAATGAATATTATAAAATTGGTCAGAGAGATGGGAACGGGGCTGACGGGGAGCGGAATGGAAAAAGGTGCGATGATACAGAGTAGGGCAGTCATCAGACCAATTGCGGTTAATTGTTTTGTACGGTTTTTTTTCACAGATATTCTGCTGATATTATTTTTCATTTTATGAGCCTTTCCTTTTTGATGAATTTTATAAAATGTAATTCGTTCCAAGTATAGTAAGGAATAGATAAAATGTCAACCATAAGACGAAATAGGTTTACAATTTGAACGAGTTTGTTTTACGATCAGTAAAAATGTATTACGAAATATTTAGAAAAAATCATATCTTTGATATGGCGCTGCATGTTATAATATCTGCCAGGGAAGTATATACGGACAGGAGAAGGATATGTTTGGCTATGTGACAATATGTGAACCGGAACTGAAAGTGAAGGATCTGAAAAAATATAAGGCATATTACTGCGGGCTTTGCCACGTGTTGAAAGAAGAATATGGATTTATGGGTCAGATGACGCTCACATATGATATGACTTTCGCTATCATCCTTCTGTCCTCTTTATATGAAAATGTGGCGGCTATGGAGCTGCACCGGTGTAAAGTCCATCCGGTAAAAAAACAGATGATGCTGAAAAACGAGATTACATCTTATGCGGCGGCTATGAATGTACTTCTGGCCTATTATCACATGGATGACGACTGGAAGGACGACAGGAAAGTTACAAGTTTGCTGACCAAAAGTGTGATTCACGGAAAAGTAAAGAAGATCATTGAAAAGTATCCGAGGCAGAGCGATGCGATCCGTACTTCTTTGTCAGAGCTGGCCGCCTGTGAGAGGGAGAACAGTACAGATATCGACCGGACAGCCGGATGTTTCGGTCGGCTGATGGAAGAGCTTTTTCTTTATCGTGAGGACATGTGGGAGAAAAGTCTGCGGAAAATGGGATTCTTTCTGGGAAAATTCATATATCTTATGGATGCATACGAGGATCTGCCGGAGGATCTGAAAAAGGACAGATATAACCCGCTCAAGAAGATTTACGCAGAACCGGAATATGAGGAGCGGGTTAAACAGATTCTTTGTATGATGATAGCAGAGAGTACTGTAGAATTTGAACGTCTCCCGTGCCTTGTAGATGTGGACATTTTGCGCAATATATTGTATGATGGAGTCTGGAGTCGATATAATAAGATACAGATGAAGAAAAGTGAGGAAAAGAAATAATGAATAAAAACCCATATGATGTACTTGGGGTTTCTCCGAGTGCATCGGATGATGAAATAAAGAAAGCCTACCGGGATCTTACAAGGAAATACCATCCCGATGCCAATGTAGACAATCCTCTGGCGGATCTTGCGGAGGAGAAGTTTAAGGAAGTGCAGGAGGCGTATGATACGATCATGCATGAACGTTCTTCGGGAAATTCCGGAGGATATTCTTATGGCAATAATTCATCCTCAGGAAGCTCCGGCAGCTATTCCTATGGCGGATCAGGCAGTTATGGCGGATATCAGAGCACGCAGCAGGATCCGAGGCTGCAGGCGGCCGTGAATTATATCAACAGCAGACGTTACCGTGAGGCGCTGAATACACTGGATCAGATACCTGAGCGGTCGGCTCTCTGGTATTACCTGAGCGGCTGCGCCAACGCAGGGCTTGGAAATAATGTTCTGGCCAGGGATCATGCGGCGCAGGCTGTCAACATGGAGCCGAATAATCTTCAGTACAGACAGCTTCTGAATCAGTTAGATTTCAGCAGCAGAAGATATCAGAACAGTCCGTACGGCAATGGATACGGCGGGGGATACTCATCCTGCGGAACCGGAAATATGTGCTGTGATCTGTGTATTGCAGACCAGCTTTGTGAATGTATGGGAGGAGATCTTTGTACATGCATGTAAAAGCGAAGACGGTGGCTCTGGGCGGATTGCTGTTAGCGCTTACCGTGGTTTTTATGGCTCTTGGCAGTATTATAGAGACGAGTACATTATTTTTGCTTGCAGCGGCTTCCTTTTTTGTAGGAATCGTTGTGAGAGAGTTTGGCCTGAGGACAGGCGGAGCGTTTTATCTGGCAGCAGTCTTTCTGGGAGCGATCACGGCACCGAATAAATTCTATGTGCTTACTTTTGCGGCTATGGGGCTATATATCTGGGGGATCGAGGCGGTCTGGAGGTGGCTCGAGAAACATCCGGAGATGATGCAGAGATACAAAGTTTTCTGGATTGCAAAATACGTGATCTTCAATATCGTATATATACCGATAGTGATACTCTTTCGTGATCTTTTGTTTGCACGGGCGCTGTCGAATGCGTTCGTGCTTGGCGTGATTATCGGCGGACAGATAGGACTGTTTATCTATGACAGAGCATATGATTATGTTCAGGTACATCTGTGGGGAAAGATAAGGGGAAGAGTGTTGTGATCAGGATGGTGCAGCTGAGTCTGTGATATGGTATGTAAAAAACCGGGCATCTCGTATGGTGTCCGGTTTTTGTATACACAAATGTCTGTTCGTACAAGCGCGGCGGTCGCCCTCCGGACTTTCACTCAGCTTGCGTGGCGGTCTATTGACGGGATTATCGCGCAAAAAGGAAGAGCCACATTTCTGCGGCTCAAAGGGGGAAAAAGTTTATGAAAAAGTGTTCTTTTTAAGAACAATTATAGTATAGAAAAGAGATGTGTAAAAAGTGTGTTCAACTTTTGAATGGATTATGAACATTTCTTATATATTTTATAGCTTCATCGTCGATTCGCGGACAATCAGTTCCGCATCGAGCAAAAGAGATTTTGGTGTCAGTGTCGGATTCTCGACCATTTCCAGTAATAATTCGCTTGCGGAATAGCCCTGTTGAAAACTTGGCTGATTGACTGTGGTGATAGAAGGGGTTGTCATCATGGAAAATTCTATATTGTCAAAACCGACTACCATGATATCGTGCGGTATATTTAAGTTAAATCTTTTGGCGGCTCGGATCACAGCAGCGGCAAATATATCTGAAATAACGAAAAAGGCATTGGGGCGTGTTTCGGAATTCAGAATACGGCAGATAGCGGCATATGCCATTTCGTAATTTATTTCGGGGAGCTGTATAAGCCAGTTTTGAGGAACAAATATATCTGCCTTGTTTACTGCGCTTAAAAATCCCTCCTGCCGTTTTCTGGCATACTTGAAACTCTGCGGTCCATTGATCATGGCCAGCTTTCTGCAGCCGCGTGAAATAAGATATTCTGTTGCGTTTTCAGCGGCAGCATAGTCATCAATACTTACATATGGATAGTCTGCCTCTTCGTTGTATTCACAGCACTGGACAAGCGGAACGATTCCCCTGATCTGATCTAATAATTCCTCGGCAACATAATTTAATATGATTGTTCCGGCTGCCTCTACCCGCATGAGGAGATTGCAGAAATCCCGGATGGAACCACGGTCAAGGGGGGATTCGTGGATTAAAAGATGACAGCCGTGGGCCTTGGCGGATACTCGCGCACCTCTTATAACATCCTGGTAGAAAACATTTTCTATTCCCGGGATATTAAGTACGATTAAAGGCTGATGTGAAATTGCGTATGCGTTTTCGCGCTCACGCATTAAGGGATATCCCAGATTGGACATAGCGTCTTCTACCTGCCGGATCGTACTTTCTTTTACAATAGACCGATGGTTTAATACTCTGGATACTGTGGCGGGCGATACGCCTGCTAGTTCTGCGATTTTTGAAACAGTAATCTTTTCTTTTTTCATAAAACAGGTCCTCTCTCAAATGTTAATAAATGCAAGAGATGATGAGATTAAAAGAAGGAATTTGTTTTGCGATAAATCTATTATAAACGATTTTGTTTTGCATGTGAATAGTAATTTATGAAATAAATGAAAAATATTTCAGAAATAAAACAGTTTGTTTGTGCAATTTAAGCATTAAAAAGAGTGGGAATTGGGCATAAAAATGAAAATGTAATTGACATATTGAAAAAAATAGATGAAAATGCTAGTATTATTTCACAGAAATGAAAAAATGAAAAAGAAAATGAAAGGATGTGCGTGATGTGAAAGTAGGAATTATAGGATGCGGTAAAATTGCTCAGATGAGACATATACCGGAATACGCAGATAATTCATCGTCAGAAATTGTCGGATATTTCGACCTGAATTATGAAAGGGCAAAAGAGCTTGCCGACAGATATGGAGGGAGAGCCTATGCGACTGTAGATGAATTGCTCGCCGATGAAGCGATAGAAGCCGTCAGCGTATGTGTGGCTAACAATGCGCATGCGGAAATGACGATTAAGGCGTTAGAGGCCGGAAAACATGTACTTTGCGAAAAGCCGATGGCTGTAACTCTGGACGACTGTATTCGAATGGTCAGTAAGGCAGAGGAAAAAGGAAAATTCCTGATGATCGGACAGAATCAGAGATTTGCCCGTGCACATGTGAGGGCGAAGGAACTGAT
>DWXI01000006.1 GCA_019119265.1 Candidatus Mediterraneibacter intestinigallinarum
GGCAAAAAGAAAAGGTTTCTGACAAATTATAAAGCAACGGAACTGTTCCCGCCGGCACATACGTAATATGCCTTGCCATCTTCAGGCTTAACATATATACGAAGATCCGCAGGATCCATCTTCTCTGCTTCACATTTCTCCAGAATCTGTTTTGTCAAATCAGCCATATTGTATTCCCTGTTTTGATACTGAAGATACAGCGTGTATTCTTTCGCTTCTTTCTTTATCTTCTGTGTAGAAGCCTCAACAGCCTTTACGGTTTCTTTTTTCTGAGCAGAGGCACTTGCATCAGTATTGGCTGTAGCTGACTTCGGCTCAACTTTTTTTGTTGTTTTTGCTTTAGCAATTCTTTTATTCATAATACTACACCTTCATTTCATAAATTATATTTCTCAAATTGCCATTTCCCATTATATTACCGGTCTGCAAATAAGTCAAAAGTCAACTGCAACAGCGGACCTACTGTTGCTGTACTGATCTCATATACCAAGTATTTCTTTCATACGGAAGACATACTGCTCTTTTGGCTCACCATCACAGAATTCATTTCGCAGCTTATTCTTTATGCCTTCTATATTTACTCCTGCTGCCAAATGTTTATTTAACATCCGGAGGAAAGCACGCTCCAGAGGCTCGTCAATACAGCCTCCGTTCTTTCCTGAATATACATCATACAAACATTCCAGTATACTGCCTACTTCCAGTTCTTTTACTACAAATGCAGGTGTAATAAACTTCTTTTTCTCCTCCATCTTTACAAAATTCCTTTCAAAATCACCGCTTCAGCCATCGGTTATATGCATACCATCCTGCTGCCGCCAGTATAATCACCCGAACTCCATATCCAATCCTCACAATCTGGATAAATACAAACAAAGCCAACAGTATGAGTAATATTTTCTCTTTCTTCTTCATCGTCAAAAAAACCGGTATGCCAATTGCGAAGACACGCTTTCCGGCAGTTTCATCCCGGATATACGCTTAACCGACGTTACCCGTATCAGGCTTTGCAGGATGTCATAATTCGCGCTTTTCAGCGATCCCTCTGCCGTATAATAGATTTGCTCAAGCTTATTTTCCGGGAAAAGATTGCAGATTATCGTACTGACTTTCCGGAAATCATTCATATCTTCACAAACGATGACCAGCTGCGGCTTTTCCTCCTTCTTCTCTTCGACCTGGTCCATGTAGGCTTTCAGCCGGTGAATCTTCCGCGTGAGATAATGTTCCCATTCTTCCTTTGTAAACCGCTTCTCATCAATCCGTGTAAACACAGGCTCTATAATCGTTGTGAACATTTTCCCGTCTATCTCGCAGGTAATCCTGCTGTTAAACATAATCCTGCCTTCCGAATCACGGAAATCCGGCATGAAATCAAATCTCTTCATGTCCCGGCTCTTGAGTATCTCGGAACTGACCAGAGATGCCGCAGCTTTCTCCATAATCTCTAACGGAGGGATGATGTCTTTTTCCGGCCTTGCGTCTGTATTCATTTTCAGGGCCTGATAAATGACTTTTGAAAACTCCGGTGTTGTAGAATAAAGGACAATCGTATTCCCGTTCAGGTCATACTTAAATCTCCGGAGCATCCCCATAGAACACATCTTCTTGATCCGGTTGAGCAGGGCATCCCTGCTGATATTCTTCGGAACGTTCTTTTTGGGCCAGTGATTTCCCAGAACCTGAATTGTCGCTGCAACCACTTTGGGGATCGTATATCTGTACAAAGATACCGCATATCCTATGTACAGGTCCGACAGGGCAAACTGACTCTCCCGGTGGTACAATGCGATCTTGTCAAGTGAACTGCGGCAATCTGATTCCGGAACCGTGATCTCCATTCCCTGCTGATAAGCGAAAAGCGCTTTTTCGCCCATCCGTTCCAGTATCTCCCTTGCGGCCCTGTTCTCCGTTGCTCCCTCCATCATTTCACCTCCGCGGCAGCTTCACCCGCATCTCCTGCTTCTTCCCCGGATGCCGGTTGCTCGTCTGTATCAGCTTCATCCGTGTCTGTCTGTTCCACGTTCGTATTTTCTTCCTCCAGCTGCTCCAGTGATAATGCCTGAAATACGCGTGCTTTCAGGGAATGCTCATCCTGATTTATGTAATAGATCGTGCCCATATACTCCATACCAGGTATGATCGCAAAATGGTGGCGCTCCGATGGATACTCAACAAATACCTGTATATCATCCAAACCATTGATCTCACCGAACCAGTTGTTCTCTCTTTTGGATATGCAGCGGATCTTTACGATATCCCCTTTATGATACTTCTCTGACAGCTCCTGGCTCTCCCACGGATCCTGCACAAGTTCCTTTCTGGAACAGGAATAATAGTACATCCCGTTCTTCCTCTCAACCCGTTCAAGCACTTTGACATCGATAATATCGCCATATGCCGCTTTCCCGCGCAGGGATTCCGTATACGTCTTCTTCCAGTTCCCGATATAGACAAATGCAGGGATCCCGACGCCGCACAGATCAAGCCAGACACCGGTATCTACCGCTGCCCCGTCAACCATTCTGGTCTGTATCTTAAGGATTTTTCCTGTCACGATCACCGGTGTATTGGACTCCAGATACTGCTGGATTGCTGCTTCAATCTCCGGCCGCTTCTCCATCCTCGCCTCCTGATGGCTGACATAGACGATCTTTTTTGCACTGTCTATGGATGTCACTTTCACACAATATACGTCCTCCAGTTTTTGAGCACGATACCGGAGATCGTAGGGCCGCCCGGTAATCTGGTCGGACGGCATGATAACGGTGATATCATCATCTACAAGGGAAAGGTCCCCAGTGACGGAGTCCACCTTTTCAAACTCCAACATCAGATACGTTCCCTGCTCATATGCTGAAACGTACTTTTTCATATGGCCGGCATCACCCTTTGCCATAGGACGATGATTATTCTTATTGACTAAAAACATATCTGCTATATTCTGAAAATCCATAAAGTCCTCCTTCTAAATAAATATACTGATCAGTTTTGTGATTCCAAATACAAATCCTGTTAACAGACCAGGTATGGTGATAATCAGCGCAATGACTGCAAACCTCCGCAGCTTCTTGTTCAATCTGGCCGTTACAGCAATAAAAATGCCGCAAAGCATGGAAATGAGCCCGATAATGAGTGACCACGCCTTGATTTCTACCAGATGCTTGTAAAAAGTATTGGCAATACTCCTGATAATCCGCTCTGTAATGGGTCCCTCTATTTCGATCTCATCCTCTGTTTCCAGCTCCTCAAAGCCGTTCTCCCAGCTCTCATTGATGCTGTTCTGCAGTGCATCATAGATATCTTCTTCCTGGCCGGGATCGCTCTGCGCATAAACCGGCACTGACTCCCCTGAGGACATAAAGATCAGTACCGCAATAATCGCCGCAAGTAATACCCTCCACATACTCATTCCTCCTGTATGATGTTCAACAGTTCCTCCATGGAGAAGGCCTCTGATGTGTCCTCTTCCCTATCCTCTTTCTTATTTTCATCCGTCTCTTTCTCAGGATCTTTCTGGTTTTCTGCAGCTTTGCAGGCAGATAACCGGTTTTCAATCTCTGCAAAGATGTCCTCATCTTTATTCGGATGGATAATGGCTGCTGCAATACCATGCCCGGATTGATCCAGGAGACTTTCGATTCTGGCATATACCTCCTTCTCTTCCGTAAGCGATATGACAGCCGCCGTATCATCAGAAACTGCATAAAGATTGCCCATCTGCAGCTTCCTAATCTGACCAATCATCTCCCGGTATTCCTGCTCCATTTCCAGACACCCGTTTGTACGTACTCTTTCCCGATATCTATCAATCCGGAAAACACAGACATTGATCCGATGCCCGCCTTCCATTAGTTTTGCCAGGATCTGACCGAAATAGAGCCGCCCCGGGAGTCCGGTGCCTGGATCCAGATACCAGTTCCGCTCTGCTTTGGAAAGCTGAAAGAGCAGGGCAATCAGCCGGGCAATTTTTAAGATTTCCCGTTCCGGGATGCGTTCTCTGATCCTGGACTCCACGATCCAGATCGCCATTATGAACCTTTTTCGTACCCGGAGAGGTATAACAAGGTGAGTCCTCACCACTGCGCGCTGCTCTGAAAACCAAAAAAAGTCTTTTGGGCTCACTGCCTCCATTGCATCTGCCTGTTTCCTCAAGAATTCCCTCTCGTCGCGGTTTTTTACAGTAGAGGCGACCAGCTTCCATCGGTCATCCTCAAGGGTAAGGAAACTATGCTCCATCCCCTCTGTCTGCTGTCCGAGCAGCGCTGCCATTTCCGCATAAAACTCTCTTCCGCTGTTATGATACAGTTCTAATAACTCAACATAGATTTTCTCTGCCGAAATCATTCCTTCTCCTTATCCTCTTCTATATTTGCAACCTGCCGGATAATATGGTCTTCGTACTGAATCGGTGTTCCCTTAAATATTCTGTGCTGAAGATAATACTGCGTTACCCCGTACTCGCGTGCCACCTCTGCAATTGTTTTCTGTCCAGAAGCAATCCGCAGATAGCCATACAGGCTATGCAGATATCCTACGCTGTAATTAGACCGGAATCCGAGTTCAAAACTTGTCCGCTCCAGCATCTTTCGATAGGCCTGTGGCTGCAGCTGCCTGCCATGTATATTGACACACAGCCAATCCTCCAATGCTTCTTCATCCGCATTGCACACAGCAACCCGCTGTAATGCATACCAGGCCAGCTCCGTACGCATCTGTTGATCCAGATGAACCTTTTCCCCCTCAAACACAATTTCCGGGAGCAGCCTGACACAACCGTCATCGCAGTAATACACATCACTTAACCGCATTTCCAGGATGTCATGAATCTTTAAAACACTGTGCAGTTGAAACAAAAATGCCGGATAAGCCCCTTTATTGAAATCCTTAATGTGCTGACCAAGTCTGTCCAGATCTGCAGTAATCATATCAATTGACGGTGTATCTGCCATAAGAGTCTCCTTTCGTGCTTTGTCTTTAGTTTTTATTGTTGAATAAAAGAAATGTGCACGCCGTCCGAACCCTCAACTAGATAGCTGCAGGTACTGTCAACCATACCGGCAATCACCGATGCACTGAAATATCCTTCCCCGTTTTCACGGGTTTTCAGATATAACTGGGCTCCTTTTTGTTCCTCTGCTGCTGCGGCTGCCGCCACTTCCGATCCGGTTAGTATCTGGCCAACATATGACGTCTGCTCTTCCGCCTCCGGTGTTTCCTGTACAGGTTCCGGCTGGCTTGTGGAAATACTGACCGAATCAGAGTTTTGCTGCGGTGCTGTAGGCACTGTTTCCTGTTCCTGGCTTACCTCTGGTGTTTCCTTCTGAACAGGGGCCTGTGTCTTGGGTTCAGCCACCTGGGTATCCTGATTTTCAATATGAGTTTCCCCTTCATCTCCCCGGGTTTCCTCCTCTGCCAAATGATCTTCATCTTCCGTCTCCTTTATCTCAGGATCATCCTGTTCTTCGTCTGGTCTCTCATCTGATCTGCTGACCATTATCTGGTCTGATATATCAGGCTCATCTGTGCCGGTATTCTGTGATATGACCGGCGGTGTTTCCTCCCTTGAAGCCTGATACTCTGCGATCAAAAAAAAGCCAAACAGAATGATTCCTGCTAAAAAGATCATTACGCCAAATACTGCCGCAGCCTTAATTAAAGCACTCTGTTTTCCTGTTTTTCTCTGTTTTTTCGGTTTAGTCTCATCTGTCTGTTTCTCTTGTTCAGATAATACTTCTGGGTAAAATTCCTGGGTATCAAAGACTCGTTCTTCGGATCCAAAACCGAGAAGATCAGAAATATCCTCGTCCACCATCTCTTCGACATTGTTCCCGTCTTTCTTTTGCAATTCCTCCCGATTGCTCCGCATCTCCTGCTGTACTGTCCGTGCCTGCGGTTTCCCGTGTTCCGGAAGCGGCCGCTCTCGACTGTGGACTTTCCTTTTCCCGAAAGGTCTCCACCGTTTCTTTTGATGGAGAGAAAGATATTTCTGGAACTCATCTTCCGTCGCCAAGATAGCTTTTACATGTTCAGATAAATGACGTGCCAGATATATATTTTCTATTATTTTTATCGATTTTGCAACGTACCGGTATTTCTGAATCACTTCATCATCCGAGTCAGATTCTTCAATGTATTCCAGGAATCCCTGTATTTTTTGTTCGTCTACCACTTCCAGGGTATCCAGGATGTCTGCTGCAGTTGTGATCTGATAATATTCCCTGCAGATCTTCCTCGTTCTTGGATACAGGATCAGATTCATGATGTTTGCTGCTGTGGCATCCTCCTCATACAACGCGTTCAAGATCCCCGCCGTATACAGTATCTTCATATACTGGTTGGCCCTGTGTGACTTGCTCAACGAAACAATAATATTCAGGTTATAGTCATCCATCAGTTCTGCAAGTTCTTCCGCTGTATATGGATAACTGCTCTGCATGGATTCCTGAAGGAGCACAATCCTAAATTCCGGATGTTCTGCGATATACTGTCTTATCCCAGCTTTCCGGTAACGGCTTACACATACCGCTTCATACCCGGCTTCCTCCGCTTTTTCAGTCAGAGCATTCCTGATATCGTCCTCGCCCTTTCCTGCAAGCCCGCACAGGATGTAAAGTTTTTCCCTGTTATCCGCCATAACCCTGCCTCCTACTGCTCAATCGTAGCCAGGACCGTGCACTCCGATATTTTCCATCCATCTGTGTATGTCAATACGAGTTTGAGGAGCTGATGGTTTCGGAAATCCCCCATTCCGGACAAGGAATACTCAACATCAGCTATGGCTTCCACCTGAGGGCTGTCCGAGTCTTTATAATAACAGGTAACGCTGTCCATCTTTGATGTCATCTGTATCGGAGCCTCATCGGATGCCTCCGGGTCCTGCATCGGCACTAATATTTCATAAGCCTCCGGCGTCATATACTCTTCTGCCCCCTCATAAAACGGGCGCTCACTGGTATCATATGTGTAGATCACCTCTGCAAACTGTTGTATTGTCTCATCCGGTGACAGGATCTCCTGCTCTTCCTTTACAGGATTTTGTTCCTGATTCTCTTCCGGTTCCATCACAGCATTGATCATAAGGGAAGCCGGGATTGCCAAAAGCACGAAAACAATCGCCACAAACACGAAAAACAATCGCTTTTTACTCATAATATCCTCCTTTTATATCACATAACTTCTCGGAATCTTCAGCCCTGATTTTATAAGGCTTTCTGACCCCTATTTCAAAAAAATCACCCACTTTTTTACAAAAAAACGCTTGACAAATCGCTCAAAATTTGCGGCGAAGCCGATTGATTATATTTTATTTCAATCGACTGGAGGCGATTTTTTTGTTACCTTGTAATCCTGGCGGCCATGCCGCCTATCAGGATACTTTCGTATCCGATTTCCTGAAATTTTATCCTGATCCCTTTGTGCTTCCTAAAAGCACATGGGAGTATATCGTGCAGTTCTGGTATCTCGATCTTTCCCTGACGGATTCCCTTATGCAGGATTGTTATTCTGCCTTTGGCCCCGAACCAAGGCTCCCTTCCTGCATGCTGCGTTCCTATCTGCTTGCTTTAAAACTGAAAGTAACTTCCATCACACTCTGGTGCCGCATGCTCCGGGAAACGCCTCTTTATGCAATCCTCAGTGGATTCCCTTTCGGAGATACTCCCGGTGTCGGGACTTTTTATGATTTCTTTTCCCGTATCTGGCAGGACGGCAGGAACAATCTTTCTCCCAAGGATCGTTTCCCTAAAATGAAACCGCCCAAAGGGAAAAAGAAAGGCGATAAGACTCCCTGTGATTCTTCCAGCACTGCTTCCAAGCTTCTTCCTCTGCTGGAACGTTGGAACTTGAAACCGGAAAATCCGTTTTTTCTTATTTTCCGCCTCTATCAACAGCAGTTTCTGGACCGTTCCATCCACGAGGGACTGATCGATCCGATGCATCTGTCCCTTGCCGGTGACGGTACTCCTGTCCGCACTGCCGCGCAGCAGCGAAAAAAACGGATTTGTGATTGCAAGGAAAAAGGCTGTTCTTCCTGCAACTGCAAACGCCATTATTCTCAGCCAGACTGTAACTGGGGATGGGACTCGCATCGGGAATGCTATTTCTTCGGCTACCACCTCTACATGTATGTGGCCTCCGATTCCTACAGCGATCTCCCGGTATTTCCGCTTTTGGAACGGGCTTCCAGACACGACATGCTTTCGTTTCTGCATTCCTTTTTTACGATGAAAACATACCTTCCGGAATTCCGGATCGAGAAACTCCTTCTGGATTCCGCCCATGACGCTTATGCTGTCTATGAATACTGCGGACGGGAAAATATCACACCGTTTATCGACCTCAATCCCGGTCATACCGGACACTTCACTTATAAGGACGATTTCACGATTGATGATGACGGCGTCCCGATCTGCAAGCTGGGCTTACGTATGCATAAAGATGGATATGAGGCTTCCAAACACCGGGCGAAATACCGGTGTCCAAAAGCGGACCGGAAACGTGGCTGTTTCTGTGAACATCCCTGTTCACCGGCGAAATATGGCAGAACCGTACACATCTTTACCGAGGATAATCCAAGGCTGTTTAACATACCGCCAAGAGACTCGAAAGCATGGGAAAAAGAATACAACGGAAGGACTTCCGTGGAACGCTCCAATAAGCGTGAGAAAGAGGACTATAAATTAGAAGACGGCAGGCACCGCTCTACAAAGATGTGGTACTGCCGCCTCTACGGCATCATGATGCTCCAACATCTTGATGCCTGGGAAATGCCCTCTGTTGAGGCATTTCAAAAATCATTATTAGGATTAGCCGCCTAATAATGATATTTTAAGCGACTCCATAAGATTTTTCAAGGCATAGTACCCGCTATGTCCAATGTTTATGTCCTTTTCTCGTAAATTTCTGTTCCTGCACGATATTCAGTTGTCAAGTTTCTGTTGGAATCTCATTCATTGAGATTCCGAGAAGTTAT
>DWXI01000062.1 GCA_019119265.1 Candidatus Mediterraneibacter intestinigallinarum
AGAAACCGACGAACAGTTTTCTGTATTCACTTGTTATGGACACATATTCTATGGGGTATTCAGGAAATACATATACGGATATGCCGATCAATCATAAGGTATTTCTGGCTCAGTTTGATGCCATTAAGAAGATTGCTGATGAAGGCCCCTGTATCCTTGTAGGGCGGTGCGCAGATTATGCACTGGAATCATATAAAAACGTTGTGAGCGTGTTTATCCATGCAGACATGAATGCACGCATCAGAAGGATTGCAAGGATATATGATCTTACGGATACAAAGGCAAAGGACATGATCATCAAGACAGACAAGAAGCGTTCCAGTTATTATAACTACTATACGAATAAGAAATGGTCTGATGCAGAGAGCTATGAGCTTTGCCTGACCAGTTCAGAGCTGGGAATCGAGGGAACTGCAAAAGCGATCATTGAGTATGTGAAACTGAAAGAAAGCATTGCAAATGATGAACGGCGTATATAACGGCGCTGATATCTTATCTTAGTTCAGAAAATGAGAAATAATTATCTCCCGGCAGATCTTTATCTGTCGGGAGATAATTTCACCTGTCAGGCTGGAAATCATTGTCAGACACCAGCGGATTACGGCGTTCGTGTTCGGACCGTACGTTCCGGCCAGCCGGAAATATTTCCGGACAGGATTGCATGAAACATCCGCTCACGGGCGCCGGGGTGATCCGTGTTGAGCTGTTTGAGAAGTTCCTTTGCATATTGACGCTTTGTATAGCCGTCTACCGGGCATTTGCTCCTGACTACCGGAAGTTTGTATTTATTTTTAAATCCGATAACATCCATTTCATCGACAAACATAAGGGGGCGGATCACGGTCAGATCCATTCTGTCCAGATAAGTTCTCGGAGAGAACGAGTGAAACCTTCCTTCAAAGATCAGCGAGAGGAGCATTGTCTCAATGATATCGTCTTTGTGGTGCGCATACGCTACTTTATTACAACCCATCTCCTTGATCGCCTGATTGAGAGCGCCTTTTCTCATTTTGGCGCAGAGGGAACAGGGATTGCTCTCTTTGCGTACATTGAAAAGAATATCATAGATTTCAGATTTTACGATTTTATAGGGAACTTCCATCTCGGTGCAGAGCTTCTGGATAGGCGAAAGATCAAAGCCTTCAAATCCAAGATCTACCGTGATGGCACTGAGATCAAATTTCTTCGGATAGAAACGCCGGAGACCGTGGAGTGCGTAGAGGAGCGTCAGGCTGTCCTTTCCTCCGGATATTCCCACCGCGATGTGATCGCCCTCCTGTATCATATCGTACTCGTCAACGGCTTTTCTTGTATAGCTTAATAAACGCTGCAACTGCATATTATTATCTGATCCTTTCTCTTTTGATACATTTTTATATTATACTGATCAGAATGCAGAATTACAAGAGGGATATCATCATATAAAAAGAAGAGGAGTATATAGAACAATATGAAAATGAAACAGGTCAGATTACCGCAATTCCATGACCGGGCCGAGAGCGTGTGGGCACAGTTCCTGCAGGCTCTTCCTGTCATTGTGTTTTTTCTGATCATGTTCTATGCTGTAATCTTCCTTTTCGGCATGGAGTATACGACTATTGTGTCAGTAGTGACGGTGATCTTCCAGGGAAATTACAGGAAGAGGAAGGTGCCGGCAATTCCGCTGATCAGGCTTCTGTTCCAGCAGCTTGTCCTTTTGATTCTCGCCTATATTGCTACATGGAACATTGTTTTATCCCTGTTCCTGAATCTGATCGTGCCTTTCTGGCTGATCTTTACGAAGGCTTCTCAGTTTAATCAGCTTGGATACTTTTCTACGTTGATGACTTTTACGTTTATGCAGTTTGTTCCCGTTGACTGGAACGGCTTTGTCGTCCAGTTCGAAGCGATGACATTCTGCTGTGTTTTCGTCTTTATCACGATTATGCTGTATCACTGGATGAACCGGGGAAAATTCGGTATATGTACAGAACGGAAAGTAATGCATCTTCTCGGCTGTATCCTTGAGAAGTTCCTGAGAGAAGAAGATATCGGAAATGATCTGAAGGAACTGTTCCGTTTGCAGAGGCTTCTTTATCAGGAGGCCAACAATAAGCGGGGGAAAAGACACGTAGTGACCACTGCAGGCAAACTCCAGTATATGTATGCACTTCTGATACAGCGGACTGCTTATCTTGTATCAAACCAGAGCAACGTGCTTAGGCCTGCCGATGAAGAATCACGCAGGCTTGCCTTGGATTTGGCGGAATATATGCAGAAAGCGGGTGATATAGACTTCCTCTCCGGTGAGCGGACAAAGACATGGCCGCTGAAGAAAGAAGGGCGGCGCCTGTTGGTGGAGGCAGAGAAAGAAAAAGATATTTTTCACCGACATGTAGCAAACTTTTTCCGCATGTTCCTTTTCATCCTTCATCAGGCCGAAGTGAAAGATCAGGGAATCTTAAGTGAACAGTGGGAAGTGCCGCCGAAACATCAGTTTAAGGAACGGATCCTCGCACATTTCCGTCCGGATACATTCGAGATGCGCTTTGCGCTTCGCATGAGCATTGTGCTGATGGCAGGAATGGCTTTCAACCTGCTGTTTTATGACGATCATTCCTACTGGTTTGTGATGAATGCGTTCCTGCTGCTGCGGCCTATGTATGAGGACAGTAATTATCGTATGCGCACTCGTTTTATTGGAACAGCCGTGGGATGTATGCTGATTGCCTTTGTTCTGCCGTTCTGTGATACAACGGCGTCTCACCTGATCCTTTCAGGTGTTATGGTGTCCTGTATGTATGCGGCTACACCGGGAACAATCGTACACGCGCTGTTTGTTACATGTTTTGCCCTGACTATGACCACGCTTGCTATGGGTGAGACAATGGCTGTATTTCTGCGCATGGCATATATTGCAGGTGCAGTACTGTTTGTTCTGATTATAAACAGGTTCTTTTTCCCGACAAGCTTGGGAAGCCAGGTACGTTATAATCTGCAACTGCTGTTCCACATGCATCATATGTATCTGCGCATGCTGGAGGATTCGCTCAGCAATCAGCTGGATTACTGGAGAATCTGCGATGCACAGATACAGTATCATACGGTTCTTGCACAGATCAGAAATGATCTTCCGCAGGTGGAAAAAGATGACAAAGACAGGGAATATTATAATAAGATCCTGAATATAACATGGTGCATGGCGTCGGAAATCCAGCAGATGTTCTTTCAGGTCAAGCACAAAAAGCGGGGAGCTCAGGCCCGCAGGATCATGGAACAATATATTCTGTATACAGATTACGTATTGAACCAGATCCAGGAGATGCTTCATCTGAAAAAGGAGAAGAAGCTGAAGAATATCGAGGGAGCAAAGTATCAGCGCTACATAGAGGGAGAGCCGGAACTTTCTTCACTCATGGTGCAGTATGCGCGGAATCTGTCACGGCTCTATGTGCTTGTGCTTAAACGGGTAAGATAAATTAAGTATTTCGAGAATAAGCATTATAAGAATCTTCCGACTCAGACTTCACGGAGCTTTACGGCTCCGGCAGCTTTCCGTCTGCGGTTTTCATCAATAGCGGCATAGTGCTTTTTGGTCGTATTGACGTCCTTGTGCCCCAGAACATCGGCTACAAGATAAATATCACCTGTTTCCTTATAGAGGGCAGTACCGTAGGTGCTGCGGAGCTTGTGAGGCGTGATCTTCTTATTCGGAGTCACTTCCCGGGCATATTTCCTGACCATGTTCTCTACGGCCTGTACGCCCATGCGTTTCCGCTGGGTAGAGAGGAAAAGGGCGTTTTCGTTGCCGGGGAGTGGGATAGTAGTCTTACGTGTCGTGTACATGTAGGTCTTAAGAGCATTCTCAACTTCTTCGCCGAAATAGACGACCATTTCATTCCCGCCTTTTCGCGTTACTTTGATACCGTTGTTTTTAAAATCCACATCCTGGATATCAAGCCCCACACATTCGGACACACGGATGCCTGTTCCGAGAAGAAGGGTCAGTATCGCCAGATCGCGGTTTTTTGTCTTTTCATAATATAATTTGCGCTGACCTGTCAGATTGTCTCCTCCGTGGTCCACATAATCAAGCAGTTTTGCCACCTCATCCGTATCAAGGCGTATGATGGCCTTGTCGTGAAGCTTCGGCATATCCACAAGTAAAGTCGGATTCTTCGTAATGGCCTGCCTCTTATAGAAATAGCCGTAGAAACTCCTCAGCGCAGACATCTTGCGGGCGAGACCTTTTTCCGTGTTTGTAATCTGTTTTTTCTCATCATTTTCATAGACCTTAAGATATTCCTGATATTCCTCG
>DWXI01000063.1 GCA_019119265.1 Candidatus Mediterraneibacter intestinigallinarum
TCTGTGGAGCAGCAAAGCTGGTTCTTGACAGTGAGTAAGCGGCGGTCCGGGGAAGATAACGGAAAATAGTATATTGACAAAAGAAAGCGTCTGAATCCTTTCGGGTTCCGGCGCTTTCTTTGTTTCTTTGAATTTAAAGAAAAAACAAAGAATATATGTGCAAAATAAACAAAAATACCGAGATTAAAACAACGAAAAAAGTGGGTTTCAAAAACATACAAATATAAAATGTGCTGAAAATTCTTCAAAACAAAGAATAATATTGACTGAAACAAAGAAAAGTAATACAATACAAACAGATAAACAAATAAAGTTTCTGGCCGGAAACAAGTAACAAAAACGGGGAGACCCGAAAAAGTTTCAAATGGAAGAGGAGATTGAGAAGATGAAAGCAATAGCAAGATTTGGAAAAGAATTTGGCGGATACAGAATGATCGATGTTCCGAAACCGACTTGCGGTCCTGACGACATTATTATTGAGATCAAGGCAGCTGCTATCTGCGGAGCAGATATGAAACACTGGAGAGTGGACAACGGATCAGACGAATTCAACTCTGTGCGCGGTCATGAGTTCGCCGGCGATATAGTAGAAGTTGGCGAAAATGTAAAAGACTGGAAAGTAGGACAGAGAGTAGTATCCGACAACAGCGCTCACGTATGCGGCGTATGCCCGGCCTGTGAGCAGGGAGATTTCCTTTGCTGCGAAGAAAAAGTGAATCTCGGCCTTGACAACAATACATGGGGCGGCGGATTCTCCAAATACTGCAAAGTTCCGGGAGAAATCCTTGCAATTCATAAACATGCAATCTGGGAGATCCCGGAGAATGTAAAATATGAAGAAGCAGCAGTGCTCGATCCGATCTGCAACGCATACAAAGCGGTAGCACAGCAGAGTCACCTTCTTCCGGGTCAGGATGTTGTTGTATTCGGAACAGGCCCGCTCGGACTCTTCTCTGTACAGATCGCAAGAATCATGGGCGCTGTAAATATCGTAATGGTAGGACTTGACGAAGATGTTGCAACACGTTTCCCGGTTGCTCTTGAGGTTGGAGCTACACATGTAGTAAATGGTTCCAAAGAAGATGTTGTGAAGAGATGTACAGAAATCTGCGGAAGAGATAACCTGGGACTTGTAATCGAGTGCTCCGGAGCTAATATCGCTCTGAAACAGGCGATCGAGATGCTCCGTCCGAACGGCGAGGTTGTTCGCGTAGGTATGGGATTCAAACCGCTTGAGTTCTCCATCAACGACATTACATCCTGGAACAAGAGCATCATCGGACATATGGCATACGACTCCACATCATGGAGAAATGCAATCCGTCTGCTTGCATCCGGACAGATCAAGGTACAGCCGATGATCACACACAGACTCGGCCTGTCACAGTATGAGGAAGGATTTGACGCAATGGCAAGAAAAGAAGCGATCAAGGTAATCTTCCACTACGATTTTGACGACGAGGAGTAATCCGGATGGAGAAGAAACTTTTACTGGCTCCCTCAATGGGATGCTGTGACCTATATGATTTTGAAAATCAGGTGAGATATATCGATGAACATGCAGATTTCCTGCATATCGACATAAAGGACGGTAATTATGTCAAGACATTCGGCGTAGGGCCTGACTTTATGACCGTATTAAAAAAAGTTGTAAAAACACCGATGGATGCTCATCTGATGGTAAAACATCCACAGGACTTTATCGAAGCGTGTGCGGAGGCTGGAGCGGAATATATTACCCCGCATACCGACTGTATCGAGAGTGATGCTTTTGTCACGATCAATAAAATCCTCTCTCTTGGCTGCAAGGCGGGAATCGCAATGAATCCCGCCGCGCCGCTGGAGGCGATCCGCTATTACCTGCCGTTGCTTTCCAAGGTTACGATCATGATCGTGGACGCAGGTTATGCCGGACAAAAAGTCATCACACAGATGTATGATAAGATCCGTACGCTTGTAAAGTGGAGAGAAGAGATGGGCCTTGACTTCCTGATCGAGGCGGACGGTTCCATGAACGCAGGCGTATATGCTCCCCTGTATGAAGCGGGCGCAGATGTGGTAGTCCTCGGACCGCCGGCGCTGTGGAATAAAGATCCGGACATCAAGAAGGCCTGGGCCATCATGCAGAATGAAGTGGATGAAGAATTAAAGGAAATCAATCGTTAAACAGAAACGGCGGCACGGCTATATTACCTCTGCCTGCTGTGCCGCCGGATATAAAAGGATAAGAAAAGAAAGGAAGAGAGGAAAAAATCATGGCATCAACAACAAAAAGTGCGAATATCGGTGCAAGACTGGATCGTCTGCCGAATTCCGGATGGCATATAAAAATGTGGCTTATTACAGCATTTGCCCTTCTGGTGTGCTGGTCAAATGCAATCGGAGGTTCTGTACAGAACGTTCTGTTAAACGAACTTCACTGGCTGGAACCGGGTACGACGCTCCTTGCAATGTGGGGAACAACTTATACGGCAGGTCAGCTCTTCGGAGCGCTGGTCGGAGGTCCTATCGGTGATAAGATCGGACGTAAAAAAAGTATTATGTTATACGAGATAATACATATCATCGCTATGATCGGAGGAGCTATTTCTCCTAATGTATATGTACTGTATGTATTCAGACTGATCCAGGGATTCGGGCTGGGAGCGCTTCTGGTCGTTCTGTTCGCGGGATTCACAGAGTATGTGCCGGGCAGAAACCGTGGTACATGGTCCAGCCGTAACTCCTTTATCGGAAACTGGTCTCATCCGGTCAGCAACGGTATTGCATTTCTCATTGGTCTGACTGGTGTCGGCCTGAATGCAAACTGGAGAATCCAGTATATGATCCCGTCAATCCTGTCAATCATCGCAGCTGCTCTTATTGCAAAGAAATTCCCGGAGTCTCCGAGATGGCTGGAAGCTCAGGGCAGAGTAGACGAAGCTGATGCTATCCTTACAAAGATTGAGAAAGAGATTGAAGCTTCAACAGGTAAACCGCTTCCTCCTGTAACAGAAGCACCGAAGCCGGTTAAACAGCTTCCGTATTCCGCACTGTTCAAAGGAAAGCTGCTCAGAAGAACAATCGTCGGTTCTCTTGTACTGATCGGTATGAACACGATCCAGTATACATTGATGACATGGATGCCTTCACTGCTTGTATCACTCGGATATGATACGTCGCAGTCTCAGTTCATGACAATGTTCGGTCTCTTCGGAGCTCCGTTCGGAATCTTTATCGCATCACTTTACATGGATAAGATCCCGAGAAGAGTGACAGGTGTTGTCCTGCTCATACTCATGGCTGTACTCGGTGTTATCACGAGTCAGCAGACGTCAATGACTCCATTGATCGTATCAACGTTCTTACTGAACACGGTTATTTACATGTATGTATGCTACGCATCAGCAGTATATGTGCCTGAGATGTGGCCTACATCAGCGAAACTGTCAGGTTCCGGTTTCTGTAACGCGATCGGACGTGTCAGCAATATCTTCTTCCCGTTCCTCGTTACATACGTTGCGGCAAGCTCAATGGGAAGCGCAGGCGTATTCGTCCTGATCTCTATCGTAGCCGTTGTTATCGCAGTAAGTGTTGCAGTGTTCGGTGTTGAGACAAGAGGAGAGTCTGTAGAAGATATCGGTAATGTCGACTAAACTAAATCTGTGCTGAATATTCTGTGCAGAATATAAATTAAAAAGGAAGGAAGTAACGAAGATGAAAAATTCAGAAGCAATCTTAGTGACTCCAAAACATTTTGAAATCCAGGAGTGCCCGGTTCCGGAGCCGAAGGATAATGAAATCCTCCTGAAAGTAGAGTATGTGGGAATGTGCGGGTCTGATATCCACGGGTTTGAGTTCGGACCATTCATCCCTCCGAAAGATCCGAACCAGAAGATCGGTCTTGGCCATGAGGTCGCAGGCGAAGTGGCAGCCGTAGGCGCGAAAGTAACGAAGTTTAAAGTGGGAGATAAAGTTCTCATCGAGCCGGGTGTACCGGACAATACATGCGACTACTGTAAGTCTGGCCGCTACAATATCTGCCCGGGCGTAGATTTTATGGCGACACAGCCCAACTATAAGGGGGCTCTGACACAGTATATGACGCATCCGGAGGAGTGGACTTACCACATTCCGGAAGGCATGACGACGATGGAAGCGGCTCTGGTAGAGCCTGCGGCAGTCGGCATGCATGCGGCTATCCTGGGTGAGGCAAGACTTGGAAAGAGCATTGTTATCCTTGGCGCTGGTACGATCGGACTTATGGTCCTTCAGGCATGCTTGAGCCTTGGAGCTACGGATATCACGGTTGTAGATGTTATAGAGAAACGTCTGGATCTGGCAAAGAAACTTGGCGCAAAGAGAGTGATCAACGGCAAAGAGCAGGATACAGTTGCATACCTGCGCTCCGAAGAAATGTACGGCGATCACGGCGTGGAACTTGTATTTGAGTGCGGCGGTTCCGTATTCCTGGCTCAGCAGGCTGTACAGATCGTTGCCCGTGGCGGTAAGATCATGATGGTCGGAACACAGTCCAAACCAGTGCCGATCGATTTCCTCAAGATCAATCGTGAAGTTACCATCCAGACATCTTTCCGTTACTGCAATAACTTCCCGCAGACGATCGAAGCGATTGCTACAGGAAAGTTCAACGTAAAAGACATGGTAACAAATATCTACGATTATAAAGATGTTCAGCAGGCATTTGAAGACGCCATCGATCCGGTCAAGAAGACCGAGATGATCAAAGGTGTAGTGAAGGTTGCGGAGTAGACGTTCAACCGTGGTGAGAAAGGAGAAAAAATTATGATATCAGATATCAGATATTGGGAAAAGAAAGCAAGTGAAGGACATTACGCAATTCCTCATTTTAACGTGTGGAATGCAGAGATGCTGATGGGAGTTATCGATGCCGCAGAGGAACTGCGCGCCCCGATCATTATCTCTTTTGGAACTGGATTTACGGGGAACACTTCCTTTGAAGACTACTGCTATATGATGGAATCTATGGCGAAAAAGGCAACTGTACCGGTTATCCTGCACTGGGATCACGGACGCAATATGACGATCCTGCAGAATGCGGTAAATCACTGCATGAACTCTGTAATGCGTGACGCTTCGGCTCTTCCGTATGAGGAAAATGTTGCGGAGATAAAGAGATGTGTTGATTATTTCCATGCATATAACATTCCTGTTGAGGCCGAGCTTGGACATGTGGGAAATGAGACGATATACGAAGAAGCTCTGGCGGAGTATCACTATACAGATCCGAAACAGGCGAAGGATTTTGTGGACAGAACAGGGTGTGATTCTCTGGCGATTGCTATCGGAAATGTACACGGAGTATATTCTTCCGAACCGAAATTGGCGTTTGATATACTTGAGGAAGTTGCAAAAACAGTAGATGTTCCTATCGTTCTGCACGGCGCTTCCGGCATCGGTGATGAAGATATCAAAAAAGCAATCTCTCTTGGAATTGCAAAGATCAATATCCATACAGAACTGTGTCAGGCTGCGATGGAAGCTATCAACGAGCATAAGGATGAGCCGTTCCTGGCGGTAGAACGAGCTGTAAGACAGGCAGTGAAAGAGCGCGCTATGTATAAGATCAAATTGTTTGGTGATGATGGAAGGGCTGATGAATAAAGTGAGTAAAGGTACAGATGTAATTATCATCGGGGCGGCGATCGTGGATCTGCCGCTGCGCCCGGTGAGCAAAGAGGTGTTCGATACCGTCTCCTATCCGGTGGATGGGATTTCCATGACCATAGGCGGGGATGCCATAAATGAAGCTACGATCATTACAAGGCTGGGACATAAGGTGTCGTTGATGAGCTGTATCGGCGTTGATGTGGCAGGCGCTTTTGTGCTGAGTCATTGTGAACGTACCGGAATTGATACTACATATATCAAACAGGATCCCACAATTGACACCTCGATCAACGTGGGACTGGTAGCTGCGGACGGGGAACGTACATTTATTACGAACCGACAGGGCAGCCTGTGGAAATTCAAATATGATGATCTGGATATGTCCGCTCTGAAGGATGCGAAGATTCTCTCGTTTGCAAGTATTTTCAATAATCCGCTGTTTGATAACAAGGCAATGGTATCTGTATTTAAAAAAGCCAAAGAAGAAGACATGATCATCTGTGCGGATATGGTATCTCCCAGATTAAATGAAAAACTGGAGGATATCACGGAGGCGCTGAGTTATGTGGATTATTTCTTCCCGAACTTTGAAGAAGCCAGCGAAATGACAGGCGAAACAGACGAGGCAAAGGTTGCGGATAAGCTGTATGCGTGCGGAGTGAAGAATGTGATCATGAAGATTGGAAAGAGAGGCTGCTATATCCGCAATGCGGAAGGAGCACAGATTGTTCCGGCATGCAAAGGAGTGACAGCCATTGACACGATCGGCGCCGGAGATAATTTTGCATCAGGATTCATAACCGGGCTTCTTGAGGGCAAGAACATCCGGGACTGTGCCGTCTATGCAAACTGTACGGCAGCTGTGTCGGTTCAGTATGTCGGCGCTACCGGAGGAGTCAAAGAGAAGTCGGATGTAGATAAGATGCTCGCGAATTACCTTGTGGACTACGGACAGCAGCAGTAAAATCTGTACGGACAGGTACCGGACAGGAGAAAGGAATAAATCAGTTATGAAAACAATGAAATTAGGAAAAACAGGAATAGATATCTCGAGGATAGGTCTTGGAACATGGTCCATCGGAGGCGGTTCCGCATGGGGCGGAGATCATGATCTCCAGGTTGTTGTAGACACGATCAGAGAAGCTCCGAAAGCAGGCGTTAACCTTATTGATACGGCTCCGGGATACAACTTCGGAAACAGTGAGAAGATCCTTGGAAAAGCACTGGAGGGCATGAATCGTGAAGATCTCGTGATCATCACAAAATGTGGTGTGACATGGGATCAGGAGATGAAAGGTGACCTGTTTAATGTTGTAAACGGTATTCAGCTTTACAAGAATCTGAACAGCGAGTCTGTAAAGAAAGAAATCAAGGCATCTCTGGAGCGTATGGGTACGGATTATGTAGATGTTTACATGACACACTGGCAGGCAATCGAGGGATCACCGTACTATGTTCCGATCGAGAAGACAATGGATGTCCTGAACGATCTGAAAGCACAGGGAAAGATCAGAGCGATCGGCGCTGCAAACGTTGATATCCACCACATTGAAGAGTATCTGAAATGGGGCGAGCTCGATATCGTACAGGCAAAATATTCTATCCTTGACCGAGGCATTGAAGATGAGATCATACCGTGCTGTCGTGAGAACGGCGTGACTATCCAGGCATACTCACCGCTTGAGATGGGGCTGTTATCAGGAACAATGCCGAGAGATTACAAACCGGTAGGAGCACAGATTCCGAAGAAATGGTTCCAGCCGGACAACATGCAGGCTGCAATGGATATGATGGACAAGTGGAAACCACTTTGTGAGAAATACAACTGCACGATCGCCAACCTGGCGCTCGGCTGGATCCTTGCACAGGGAGACTTCATGAATCTGCTCAGCGGATCAACGACAGCAGAGCAGATCGAGGAGAATGTGAAGTCAGCAGAGCTTGATCTGGATCCGGAAGATGTAGCTTACATGAGAGAACTGGCAGAAGAGATTGATAAATAAACAGCAAAAATTAAGCTGTCTGCTTTTTAAAGACTGTTTGAGTGGATTTCAACCTCGAACGTTTAGGTTTTAAAGGAGGATAACATGCTTTCACAGGACAAAGGTCTTGCAAAAACCAACTCGGAAGGTATATTATTAGAGAAACGAAGGGTAAATACCGTAAGCGGGGAAAGGGAAGAAAGCATGGCTGGCAAAGAGAGATTGATGGCTATCCGCCAGACTGTTCAGACGGAAAAGAAAGTAAGTGTCAGTGATCTGAGCAGGATATGCCGGGTGACAGAGGAAACAATACGAAGAGATCTGGATAAGCTCGAGACTGAGGGAATTCTGACAAGGATACATGGGGGCGCCATCTGGAATGAAGGCGCCCAGAAAGAAGGTATCCATTTTTACAGGCGTTTGAGCAGACACCTTAGAGAAAAACAGGAGATTGCACGAAAAACGGCAAAACTCCTGGAAGGAAAGAGTACGATTATTGCGGACTCGAGCACAACGGTTGCAGAGGCGCTGAAGATCATACCGGAGTCTCAGGAGATTACGATAGTGACCAACTCCACGGAAGTATTCCGGGAGTTTCAGCAGTCACCTTTTAATATCATCTCAACAGGCGGAGAATTTAACAAGAAAGCTCTGTCGCTCCAGGGGCAGCTTGCAAAGTCAAATATTGAAAAGTACAATGTGGATCTTGCACTGATCAGCTGCAAAGGACTTAGCATAGAAAAGGGAGTTCTGGATTCCAATGAGAGCGAGGCGGAGATTAAAAAGGCCATGCTTGCACAGGCAGAAGAAGTGGCTCTGCTGGCTGATTATTCCAAGTTCGGGCAGTCGGCGTTTGTTAACCTGATCGATCTGGATCGTCTCAATTATCTGATCACGGATCGAAAACCGGAGGACGAGTGGGTTGATTATTGCAATGAACATGGGATTACACTGATTTGTTAAGATCAGACTGTACATTATGTGCAGAGACGAATGCACAGAACAGAAATCATATATTGTATTCATGAAAGGGTGTCAATGACCTGATGATCATATCAGGATCATTACACCCTTTTTGTTGAACTGTTTTTCACAGAAATGTTCAAAGACAAATAAAGATAATTTCTTTGTTTTTGTTTGAATTAAATACCGTATCAAAGAAAAAATACACAAAACAAAAAAATATCTAATAAAAAAAGTGGGATAAAATTAGTAAAAATATAGAAAAATCTTTGAAATAAAGAATAAATGTTGACAACAGATGAGGTGAAATGTAAAATATTTATAAAGTATTCGTGCAGTATTCACAATGAAATGTGAAGCGTGCACATAGAAAAACAGAATGAGGAAGGTGGAATTATGGGAAAAGAGAAGAAAGAAAAGAAGAGAGGTTCAATCGTAAAACGTATGATCATTGCGGTGGTCGCCGGTTTTATAGTAGGGTTCCTGTGCCTGCTTCTCAGAGAATTTCTTAATGGAAACGGCAACGAAAATGTGTGGAATATAGTTGATGCGATATTCTTCCAGGATATTACGACTACGACCGGCTTTGAAGGGCTGGGGATTCTGTACATTGTAGGCCAGCTGTTTATGCGAGGACTTCAGATGGCAATCGTACCTCTGGTGCTGACTTCATTGAGCCTTGCGATGTGCAGTCTGGCAAACCCGGAGAGACTTGGTAAAATCGCAGGAAAAACGTTTATTACATATATTTGCTTTTATGTTGTTGCTGCAGCACTTGCTGGAGCTGCGGCTTATTTTGTAAGAAGCATGGGATGGTTTAATGTAAATCTTCCAAGCGAGATGGCTACAGAGGCCGTGACGATGGAGGGATATAACCCGTTGACAGCAATCATCACTGCCGTACCGTCCAACTTGTTTTCTGCTTTTACATCAAACAATGAAATCCTGGCGGTATGTGTCGTAGCAATTATCATGGGCTTGTGTATGACATTTATGGGCGAGAAAGCGGATCCGTTAAAGAAAGTGCTTGAAAATCTGAATGATATTATTCAGATGTTCCTGAACTTCCTGATTGATAAAGTTGGCCCTGTTGCTATTTTCTGTATGATCAGCAGAACACTTGCGGTTTATGGAGTAGAGTATATCAGACCGACACTTGTATGGATGGTTACGACTATTATCGTAAGTCTTGTACTGGTCTCAACGATCTATCCGATCGGAATTTTCCTGACAACAAGGCTGAACCCGTTCCCGTTCCTCAAGAAATCATTCAAGATCGGTTTGTTTGCAGCGGCAACAAACTCCTCCGCTGCAACCCTGCCTCTGAATACAAAGACATGTATTAACGAGCTTGGGTGTACGGAAGAAATCAGCAGTTTTGTGCTTCCGACTGGTATGACGATTAATATGAACGGTACAACAGCAATGCATATGATAGCAGTCACATTTATCGCGACGGCTGCAGGCATTGATATTACACCGTCCACTCTGGTGATGGCGGCATTTCTTTCTATCTGTACGGCGATGGGCTGCCCGGCAATCCCGGTGGCTGGCACCACAATGGTATATGTGGTTATGACAGGTCTTGGAATGAGCTCTGAGTTATGTATGATCGGATACTCACTGGTACTTGCCATGAATTATCTGCCAGGTATGGCGGTTATCACACTGAATGTTATCGGTGATGCGGCTACGAACGTTATAGTGAACTTCAAGGAAGGCGTATTGAACAAAGAAGTTTATAACAAGATGGACTAAATCGGCCGGATGAGGAGTTGACATTATGATGAAAGAAATATCCCTGGAAGGGAAAACGGCGCTGATCACAGGCGGTGCGACAGGGATTGGTTATGCGATTGCAGGAGAAATGTGCGATGCAGGCGCCGATGTGGTGATCGTCGGGCGGAGAGAGGAGAAGCTCAGGGAAGCTGCTCAGAATCTCGGCGACCACTGCCGCTGGTATCAGTTTGATGTGACGCAGATAGAGGAATATGAGAGGCTGCTGAATCAGATAGAAGAGCAGGGAACGATAGATATCCTTGTGAATAATGCGGGAATCAATATTAAGAAAGATTTCTTTGACTTTAAGGCTGAGGAATTTGACAGGATCGTTGAGACGCAGGCAAAAGCTCCGTTTATGCTGTCACAGGCTGTTGCAGAGAGGATGAAGTCCAGAAGATCCGGTAATATAATCTTTATATCTTCCCTGGCGTCTGTCCTCGGTATGCATGAGATACAGGCATATACAGTCTGTAAGAGCGGGATAAAGGGGCTGGCAAGGAGCCTCGCCCGTGATCTGGGCCCGTATGGGATAAGGGTAAACAGCCTGAATCCGGGATTTGTCTACACGGATATGCTTGAACGGACAAATCTTAAAACTCCGGAAAGACTCAGGGAAATTGAGGAGAGGACGCCGTTGAAAGGGTTTACACAGGCGAAAGATCTCGGAATGGCAGCTGTATTCCTTGCATCAGATGCAGCAAGATTTATAACAGGAATCGATCTTGTGGTAGATGGAGGAATAAGCAGTTCCTTTTTGATATAGTACAGTACGAAAAGTTAATAAAGAGATAAAAGCAGTGCCCGAAATGGTTATGGGCACTGCTTTTATATTGATATTAAGTTTCAGCCTGTCGGCTGCTCGGTTCCAGTATTGCCTCCGCCGGTTTCGCCGCCTGTACCCCCGCCGGTCTCACCGCCACCTGTACCTCCGCCGGTTTCGCCGCCTGTACCTCCGCCGGTATTGCCGTTACCAGTATTATTGTTGCCACCAGTATTGTCGCCTGTATTAGCATCACCGCCGCCGGTATTAGTATTACCGCCGTCATCGCCTCCACCGGTGCTGGTATCGCTATTATTGGTATTGCCGCCGGTATTGGTATCACTACTATTTGTATTACTGTCGTTATTCTTGCTGTCGTCATCCTCATCGTTGCTTGACGTATTCCGGCTTCTGTGTCCGGCGCAGCTCTGAGTCGGCGCTGTATCGCTGTCGAAGTACTCTGTTCTGGAAGGACAGCCGCTTACTGCGAGCAGTCCGGTTCTTGTACATACTGTTTTTCTTACGACAGAGGACGGCATCTCAAAATCTTTGTCCTGAAGATCCTGATGAATCCGGTCCATAATGGCATGCCAGATAGTCAGATGCCAGGATCCAAGACTTTCCATTGATTTGTTCTCGTCATAACCGCCCCAGATTCCTGCAGTATAATAGGGTGTATATCCGACGAACCAGCGATCGACATAATTATCTGTTGATCCGGTCTTTCCTGCTGTTGCCATGCCGCCGAGGCCGGCGCCATATCCTGTACCGCTGTTGACTACATCCTCCATCGCGCTTGTCAGAAGATAAGCGGTAGAGTCTTTGATCACTTCGTGGGTTGACGGAGAAGTGTTATCAATCAAGACGTTACCGTCATGGTCAAGGATCTCCGTATACAGTATGGGTTCTGTATATGTGCCGCTGTTGGCAATAGAAGCGAAAGCGGCTGTCAGTTCCAGATTATATACACCGTTAGTGATTCCTCCAAGAGCGGTTGCCTGGGCGATATCAGATTCGCTGAGTGTAGTGAATCCGAAATCCTGCAGGTATTCATATCCTGTTTCCAGCCCTACATCGTCGGTGAGAGTCTGTACGGCGATCGTATTACAGGATATCTCGATTGCATCACGGACTGACATGGATCCGCGGTATCCGCTGTAGGAATTGGGCACATTCTGACCGCTTGCATATTTGTAAGGCTTATCAACCTTTGTTGTTGCAAGAGTAATCTTATCTTCGTTGAGACCGGGTGCATAAGTCGATAAGATTTTGAATACGGAGCCGGGCTGCTGGGGGTCGTCCGTGGCCCGGTTCAGCGTACGGTTTCCGGTTTTGTCACCGCGTCCGCCTACAAGAGCTTTTACCTGACCGGTATATTGATCCATCACGACGAAAGAAACCTGAGGCTGCAGTGTGATAGTATAATTCTCATCTACAATGTCGCCAGCCTCCTCGTCGATATTCAGTGTACTTTTGTATTCCTCGATCATCTGCTTCGCTTCATCTTCGGAAGAGAAGACAAGAGGATTGCTGTCGTTGTAAGTCTCTCTGATATATTCCGCCAGATTTTCCTTGCTGTAATTTTCAGCGGAACCGTCTGCACGGTGAATTGTCAGAGCATACTGGAGCCCGTATTCAGTGAGCGGATAGTAGTCGCTGTTTGCCACTTCTTCATCGCATATGCTCTGGATCGTCTGGTCCTGCGTGGATTTGATCGTAAGGCCTCCGCCGTAGAGAAGATTGTATGCCTGAGCCTCGGAGTATCCTTTTTCATCCATAAGATCCTGTACCACGTCCTCAATCAGAGAGTCGGTAAAGTAAGAATAAGGCGTTGTGTCTTCTGTAACAGCCGACGTCTCGAGAATGCGGTCGTATACAGGATCTGCAACGGCTTCGTCGTATTCCGCCTGGCTGATATATCCCTGATCCAGCATATTTCCCAGGACGGTTTCCCGGCGCTGTGCATTGTTATCAGGATTGGTCACGGGATCATAAGCGGTAGGATTCTGCGTGATCGCGGCGATGACTGCACATTCCGACAATGTCAGATCCGCCGCGTCTTTATTGAAATAGCGCTCTGCCGCAGTCTGCACGCCGAGACATCCCTGCCCCAGATTGATCGTATTCATATAAGCCTCAAGGATTTCTTCCTTGCTCATTTCTTTTTCAAACTGGAGAGCCAGATACTGCTCCTGAAGTTTACGTTCTATCCTTTCGAAACTGCTCTCATTGACAAAATTCGGAAAGACATTGTTTTTGATAAGCTGCTGGGTCAGTGTGCTGGCGCCTTCCGAGAAATCAAATCCGTTGGTGATGCCCACGATACCGGCGCGTATGATACCCTGAAGGTCAATTCCGTTGTGTTCGTAGAAACGTTCATCCTCTATAGCCACAAATGCGTGTGGGAGATACTTGGAATTTGCCGTGATCTCCTCGTACGTCTTATATATACGGTTGGAATCAGAATCACTAAGAGTCTCAAGCACATTTCCGCTCTGATCGGTAATATTGGTCGTATAACCCTGCGGGAGTATGTCTTCTGCCGAGACGGCGGGAGCATTGTCGATGATATGTTTGGCAAAGACTATGGCTCCGATGACACATATGATTCCCAGAAGGAGTATACAGATTATAAGGGCTTTAAAGAATCGTACGCCTACGCGTTTCTTTTTCATTCTTTTTTTGGAAGAAAGACTTTTCTTTCTTCTGGAAAGGTTTCTTTTCCCGTAATTCACGAATAACATCCTCCTTTTAACTCTCATGATTATATCAAATAAAACAATATAAATAAAGGAAAAAATAAAATCTTCATATTTTCTACATTTTTTGATAATATATAGAAGCGGTCTGTTTCAGGCAGATTTCGGACCGGAAGGAGAGAGTGATATGGATAGATATGATACTGTGTATACAGGTGGAACGGGAGAGTACATAGAGAAAAAATCCCGCTTTATTGCTCAGGCGTTTCCTGTTGTCTCCGAGGAAGAAGCTTTTGCTTATCTGGATAAGATAAAAAAGAAATACTGGGATGCAAGACATCACTGCTGGGCATATGTGATCGGCAGAAATCCGGCGCTTGAACGTATGAGTGATGATGGGGAGCCGGCGGGAACAGCCGGAAAACCTATCCTGGAGGTGATACGGGGGAGACAGCTGACAGGTGTATTTGTCGTCGTGACACGTTACTTCGGAGGAACGCTTCTTGGAACAGGAGGCCTGGTGCGTGCCTATACTGCCGCAGCGGCCGATGCCCTGTCACATGCCGTGATTATTACAAGAATACGAGGATTAAAGGTTAATATTGCGACGGACTACAACGGACTTGGAAAAGTTCAGTATATTGTCGGCCGGAGAAACTTAAATGTTCAGGATACAGTTTATGAGGAGCGGGTCAAGATGACTGTGCTGGTTCCGGAAGAGGAAAAAAAGGTGTTTGTGAAGGAGGTCATGGAAGGAACCTGCGGTCAGGCTATGATAGAACTAGGGGAAAAAGAATGCTGGTTTGCTCAGACTGAGAATGGCACAGAAGTCTGGGAAACATAAAGAGGCGCCCATGAAATGCACTTCAAGGAGCGAAGTATATTTCATGGGCGCTGTTATTGGAAATTATGAAAATTCCGGCTCGATCAGTCCGAAAGAACCGTCTTTTCTTTTGTATACCACGTTTACTTCCTCTGTCTCTGCATTGGAGAATACGAAGAAAGTGTGACCCAGAAGTTCCATCTGAATGCAGGCGTCTTCCGGATACATGGGTTTAATGCCAAATTTTTTTGTGCGTACGATCCGGATTTCATCGTCCTCGGTCGATTCTTCCTCGGAATCTATGAATTCCTTGCGGATGCTGCCGGTCGGCGTCGCCGAAGTGGGATGCCCCTGATTCTTTGCTACCAGCTTGTTTTTGTATTTGCGAAGCTGGCGCTCGATGATTTCTTCTACAAGGTCGATAGATACATACATGTCATTGCTCGTCTGCTCTGAGCGGATGATATTTCCTTTCACCGGAATCGTTACTTCAATTTTCTGGCGTCCTTTTTCTACGCTCAAAGTTACGATGATTTCTGTTTCAGGAGTGAAGTACCTCTCAAGTTTTCCTAACTTCTGCTCAATTGCTTCCCTGAGCCCCTGAGTTACTTCGATGTTTTTTCCACTGATGATAAATTTCATACTGTTCAACTCCTTTTTGTCCATATTTTACATAAACATGTGTTAAATATGTGTATGTATTATGTAAATATTATAACATGGAACAACGCTAATGTATAGAACGAATCACTTCAATCCGTGTGATTTTTCCGTCACGGATTTTGGCTATACGCAGTCCGAGGTCTGTGAAATATACACATGCCCCGATACCGGGTTCTGTATCGTCTTCTTCCATTTTCTGCAGGAGGATATCCAGCAGTGTGTCGTCTTTGTCACTGTAAGGAATTTCAAGATGAAACAGACGATTGACCTGATACACTTTCTGAGAAGAGCGGAAGACGGTCTTCTCTGTTTCATCGAATGCAGCGAAAAGGAACTTTCTTGTGGCAAACAGTATGGCGATAGCAATGACTCCGATCAGACTGTTCAACGGTGAAGAGTGGTCTATTATAACTTGGCGTGCAATGGCAAAAAGCAACACTTCAAATACTGTTATGGGTGTATGCAGATACAGCATACGTATCAGTTCTACGCCGATGATCAGATTAAAGCATGTGGTCAGCAGGTCATCGTAGTTCGGATATGTGCCAAGGTCCGGCAGGGCTCCTATGGAGAAAATGAGCTGTACTATCATGATTATAATGCCGCAGGCAAGAAGGACAGCTATAACATACTCCATTATCTTGGTCAGATATTTAAGAAAAAGGCGTGCATATTTCTCCATAGTTAATTCCTTTCATATTTTTCGTGCTTATTTCATATTCGCTCTTTTGCGCATACGGGAATCGAGGATCTTTTTGCGTATACGCAGAGATTTCGGCGTAACTTCAAGCAGTTCGTCCGTGTCGATGAAATCGAGTGCCTGTTCCAGGCTGAGAATACGTGGCGGGGTAAGGCGGAGTGCCTCATCAGCACTGGAGGATCGTGTATTTGTCAGATGCTTCGTCTTACATACGTTGAGTTCAATGTCCTCGGCTTTTCCGTTTTGCCCAATGACCATGCCGGCATATACCTTCTCGCCGGGCCCTATAAACAGTGTACCACGCTCTTGTGCGCTGTACAATCCGTAAGTGACAGATTCCCCTGTTTCAAAAGCGATGAGAGATCCCTGCTTGCGGTACTGGATATCGCCTTTATACGGAGCATAACCGTCGAAACTTGTATTCAGTATTCCGTTCCCTTTTGTGTCGGTAAGAAATTCCCCGCGGTAACCGATAAGACCTCTGGAGGGGATGGAAAATTCCAGACGCGTATATCCGCCGCCGGTAGTACCCATATTACGAAGTTCACCTTTTCTCTGCCCCAGCTTTTCGATTACAACACCGGTAAATTCGTCAGGAACGTCGATATAGGCCAGTTCCATAGGTTCCAGTTTTTTTCCGGTTTTGTCTGTCTTGTAGAGGACTTCCGCTTTGCTGACAGCAAATTCATATCCTTCTCTGCGCATATTCTCGATAAGGACAGAAAGATGAAGCTCTCCGCGGCCGGATACTTTGAAACTGTCCGTATTCTCCATTTCTTCCACACGAAGGCTGACATCAGTGTTGAGTTCGCGGAAGAGACGATCACGCAGATGCCGGGAGGTTACATATTTTCCTTCCTGGCCTGCAAAGGGACTGTCGTTTACAATAAACTGCATGGCGATAGTCGGCTCTGAGATCTTCTGGAACGGAATAGGATCCGGATTCTCGGGTGAGCAGAGGGTATCCCCGATGGAGATGTCAGATATACCGGAGATTGCAACGATGGAACCGATTGTTGCCTCCTTTACCTCGATTTTGTTCAGCCCGTCAAATTCATAGAGCCGGCTGATCTTTACTTTTTCCTGCTTATCCGGATCGTGATGATTGACCAGAACCATTTCCTGATTGACAGAGATAGTTCCGTTGTCCACTTTTCCGATACCGATGCGGCCTACATATTCATTGTAGTCGATAGTGCTGATGAGCACCTGGGTCGGAGCGTCCGGATCTCCCTCGGGAGCCGGGATGTAGTCAAGGATTGTTTCAAAGAGAGGTTTCATATCGCGCTCCTCATCAGTGAGATCCAGTACGGCCACACCTGCTTTGGCGGAGGCGTAGACGAACGGACATTCAAGCTGTTCGTCGGAAGCCCCAAGGTCGATGAAAAGTTCCAGCACCTCATCGATCACCTCTTCCGGCCGTGCTTCCGGACGGTCGATCTTATTGATACATACAATGACCGGGAGGTTTAACTCCAGAGCTTTTCTGAGCACGAATTTCGTCTGGGGCATAGCTCCCTCAAAAGCATCAACAACGAGGATGACACCATTTACCATTTTGAGGACACGTTCCACTTCGCCGCCGAAATCGGCGTGACCGGGAGTGTCGATGATGTTGATCTTTACACCTTTGTAGTGTACGGCGGTATTTTTGGAGAGGATCGTGATGCCTCTCTCACGTTCGATATCATTGGAATCCATGACACGCTCGGCCACTTCCTGATTCTCGCGGAACACCCCGCTCTGTTTTAAAAGCTCATCCACGAGAGTTGTTTTCCCATGGTCTACGTGAGCTATGATAGCGATATTTCTTACATCTTCACGTTTTGTCTTCATAATATTCTGCACTCTTTCCTTATAATATACGTCATATAACTGCAACTCCCTTATTCTATCACAAAATTTAATATTTACAAGTAACAGTTTAGCCATCGGGAAGGGCGGGGCCGGATTTATGCTATGCTTGCATAAGGATCCGTTCCCGCCCTTCCCGATGAGCTGAGCGCCAGCATATGAGCAAAGATGCGGCGCAGCCGTGGTAAGCACGGAGTGCGGCTTTGCGAATGGCGCGGCTAAACTGTTACGTATGAGAGGAAAGCTGCTGAAAAACATGTCGAACGATTTTGGGAAAGATCAGTTCTAAAGCATACGGAATGTTCATACATTTAGTAGTGACTCAAAAATACCAGAAAGAGGAAGGGAGAACTACAGATTATGTCAGATAAGATCATTGAGAACAATCAGGTAACAGTCATAGGAACAGTGGTGTCGGAGTTTACATACAGCCATGAAGTGTTCGGGGAAGGATTTTATATGGTGGATATCCTTGTCAGGAGGCTGAGCAGTTCAAACGACAGGATTCCGGTCATGGTGTCAGAGCGTCTGATAGATGTGACCAGGAACTACAGAAAGCAGTGCATCATGGTGACGGGGCAGTTCCGTTCCTATAACCGCCACGAGGAACAGAGGAACCGTCTTGTCTTGTCGGTATTTGCCCGGGAAATCGAGTTTGTAGATGAGGAACCCGACGGTGCGCGTACCAATCATATCCTGTTGGAAGGATATATGTGTAAACAGCCGGTATACCGTAAGACCCCGCTTGGCAGGGAAATCGCGGATCTGCTGCTAGCCGTGAACAGACCCTACGGGAAATCAGACTATATTCCATGTATCTGCTGGGGCAGAAATGCGCGCTATGCATCCGGATTTGATGTGGGAGAGCATGTCAGGATACTGGGGAGGATTCAAAGCAGGGAATATGTAAAGAAACTTTCGGAGACAGAGACGGAAACCCGGACGGCATATGAAGTTTCAGTGAGTAAACTGGAGTGTATTGAAGAGTAAAGGATTTTGTTAAAAGGATATCATATATTGAGATTAACTCTCACATATGATATCCTTTTTATATGTGATAACAGACAGGAGGATGAAAATAATGATAAAATTTTTGCTGCATGGATGTAACGGGAAAATGGGGAGAATGATCACTGAGATCATAAAAGGAGAAGAAAGTGCCGTAATTGCTGCAGGTGTGGATTCTTATACAGAAATTCCCAATGAATATCCGGTGTTTGACTCCGTTGATAAATGTGATGAGGATGTGGATGTCGTCATTGATTTTTCTACGGCAAAGGCTATTGACTCCCTTCTTGATTATTGCGTGAAAAGAAAACTTCCGGTTGTTCTTTGCACGACAGGACTCTCGGAAGAACAGCTTAAGAAAGTGGAGGAGGCGTCAAAAAAAATCGCAATTCTTAAATCAGCCAATATGTCGCTTGGAATCAATCTGCTCCTGAAACTTTTAAAGGATGCGGCGAAAGTGCTTGCGCCTGCCGGATATGACATAGAGATAGTGGAGCGTCACCACAATCAGAAGCTGGATGCTCCCAGCGGTACGGCTCTTGCTCTTGCGGATTCTGTCAATGAGGCGCTGGATAATGAATACCATTACGTGTATGACAGAAGCCAGGTACGACAGAAAAGGGATAAGAAAGAAATCGGGATTTCGGCTGTCCGTGGAGGAACGATTGTCGGAAATCATGAAGTGATTTTTGCCGGAACAGATGAGGTGATTGAGTTTACCCATACGGCGTACTCCAGAAGCGTCTTTGCCAAAGGGGCTGTAGAGGCAGGAAAATACCTGGCAGGAAAAGAAGCGGGAATGTATGATATGGGAGATGTAGTAGGTCTGTAAATCGGGGGGATTTTCGGGAGGATAAAATGAAAGATCTTGAAACAAGATATCTGGAACGGCTGTCAGACCTGTATCCGACGATCGCGGCGGCTTCAACAGAGATCATTAATCTTCAGGCAATACTGAACCTGCCAAAAGGAACGGAACACTTTCTGACGGATGTTCACGGAGAATATGAAGCATTTTCACATGTACTGAAGAACGGTTCTGGATCCGTAAGGCGCAAGATTGACGACGTATTCGGAAATACGATGAGCATGAGAGACAAAAGGTCTCTTGCAACGCTGATCTATTATCCGAAACAGAAGATGGACATGGTTAAAAAGACTGAGACTAATATGGAGGATTGGTACCGTGTGCATCTTTATCTTCTGATCGAAGTGAGCAAACGGGCGGCAAGTAAATATACACGGTCAAAAGTACGAAAAGCGCTTCCAAAAGATTTCGCATACGTGATCGAAGAGCTGATTACTGAGAAAGCAGAAGTAAGTGATAAGGAATCCTATTACAATGAAATAATTTCCACGATCATAAGGATCGGAAGGGCAGAGGAGTTTATCTCAGCCATTTCGGAGTTGATTCAGAGACTTGTGGTGGATCACCTTCACATTGTAGGCGATATCTATGACAGAGGACCGGGGCCCCATATCATCATGGACAAGCTTATGACATATCACTCTCTGGACGTTCAGTGGGGAAATCACGATGTCCTGTGGATGGGGGCCGCTGCCGGACAGAGGGGCTGTATTGCAAATGCGATACGTATCTGTGCAAGATATGGTAATCTGGATATCCTGGAGGAAGGTTATGGTATCAACCTGCTTCCTCTTGCGACATTCGCGCTCAAGGTATATAAAGACGATCCCTGCACCTGTTTTAAGCTCAAAGTGCCGGAACGCACGGATACTGACGAGATGCAGATGAACCTCAGGATCCACAAGGCCATTTCTATCATACAGTTTAAGGTAGAAGGCCAGATTATAGAGAGGCAGAAATCGTTCCATCTTGAGGAGCGCGCGCTGCTTCATCGGATTGATTATGAAAAGGGAACGATAGAGCTTGATGGAAAGGAGTACCGGCTTCTGGATACGAATTTCCCGACAATAGATCCGAAAGACCCGTACGCTCTGACGGAAGAAGAAGAGGAGATCATGGATCGTCTGGAAAAAGCTTTTGTCAACTGTGAGAAGCTGCAGAGACATATGCGCTTCCTTCTGGCAAAGGGCGGGCTTTATAAGGTGTATAACGACAATCTGCTCTATCACGGATGCGTTCCTCTTGCAGAGGACGGGAGCCTGAAAGAGACGGACGTCTATGGAAAGAAGTACCGAGGCAGGGAACTGTATGACGCGCTGGACGCCTATGTGAGAAAGGGCTTTTTCGCCCTTGACAAAAAGGAGCGGGAGGATGGAAAGGATATCATGTGGTACATCTGGCTTCATCCGGACTCACCGCTTTTCGGGAAGAATAAGATGGCGACGTTTGAGCGATATTTTCTTGCTGAGAAAGAGACTCATGCGGAGAAAAAGAATCCTTATTATTCTTACATAGAAAACGAAAAAGTGATCGACAATATCATGAGGGAATTCGGACTTGATCCGGCGGAAGGGCATATCGTAAACGGCCATGTGCCGGTAAAGAGGAAAGACGGCGAGAGTCCGATCAAATGCGGCGGCAAGGTTATGGTCATAGACGGCGGATTTTCCAGAGCATATCAGAAGCAGACCGGTATAGCGGGTTACACGCTTATTTTTAATTCATACGGCCTGTTGTTGGTAGCGCATGAACCTTTTGAGTCAACGGAGGCTGCAATTGTAAAAGAAAATGATATTCATTCGGAGATTACGGTCGTTCAGAGAGTGCATGACCGCCTGCTTGTAGGCGATACTGATATCGGCAGGGATCTCAAAGGTCAGGTAAAAGATCTGGAACGTCTGCTTTCGGCATATAGAAATGGTGAAATAATAGAAAAACTTTAGCGGAAAAGGAACGGCAGTTATGGAAAAAGAGCAGATGAAACCGGTGGAAGAAACGTCGGAACCACTTCAGATTTATTTAAATGAGATTGGACAGATCCCTCTCCTCAGTGAGGAAGAGGAACGGATTCTGGGCGAGAGAAGCGCCAGGGGGGACGAGGAGGCCAGAAAGAAGCTTTCAGAAGGAAATCTGAGGCTGGTTGTTTCTCTGGCAAAACGGTATACGGGGAGAGGCATCCCTCTGATGGACTTGATCCAGGAAGGAAATATGGGCCTGATGCGGGCAGCGGAAAAATATGATTATACAAAAGAAAACCGCTTTTCCACCTATGCTTCGTGGTGGATCAAAGAAGCCATGCAGAGAGCGATCGATCAGCAGTCACGGGAGATTCGCGTTCCGGTACATGTGGCTGAGAATATGAAGCGGGTGCAGAAAACGGCCAGGGAGCTTCAGCAGTCGTTGGGACGTGATGCGACTCCAAAAGAGATAGCGGAGAAGCTGGGTGATAAGACTGAGGAGGATGTGAAAAACATTATTAATTATCTGCAGAGTCCGGTATCTCTTGAAACTCCTGTCGGTGACGACGGGGAGAACATTCTGGGAGATATGGTGGAGGACAGAACAGAGCCTACTCCCGAGGAGGCGATGAATGCCCTGGTGCGGCAGGAAGAAGTAAAAGAGCTTCTGGAGACGCTGGGCGACAGAGAGCGGCAGGTTATCCGGCTGAGATACGGGCTCGATGATGAAAAACCCCACACGTTGGAGGAAATAGGGGAAATTCTCGGTGTTACCAGGGAGCGGGTACGGCAGATTGAAGCAAAAGCATTAGAAAAACTCAGAAAAAATATAAAATAGTTTTTGATAAAAAGTTCCCTCTCATGTATAAATATTGAAAATATGCAGATAGTAAAAGTACAACAATATTTATGGAAAGGGAGACTGCTTTTATGAAAAAAATGAAGAAGCTTCTGTTGCTCATGACATGTGCATTCGTACTTTTTGGAGCGACTGCCTGTGGCAGCAGGGATAATGCAGACAATGGTGCTGATCAGTCCACTACGGATACTCAGGAAAATGATAACAACGGAACGGATAGCGGCAATAATGATACGACTGAAGACAGAACGATGAATGACGCGACAGAAGGAGACGGAATTCTGGATGATGCCGTGCACGATGTTACGGACGGTGTGGATGACGTCACTGATGATGTGACAGACGGAATTGACAAAGCAGCGGATGACCTGACAGATGATAACGGGGCACAGAATGATACCCGAACTGATCAGAATAACCGGTAATCTGTCAGAATTAAAATTTGCAGAGAAACAGATGCTGCCGCAGGAGGGATTGTCTTCCTGCGGCAGTTCCTGTGAATTAAGAAAGCAAAGAGCTATAATAAACTGAAAGAGGAAAAAAGATGAGATTCAGACCATGCATCGATATACATAACGGAACAGTAAAGCAGATTGTGGGAGGCAGCCTGAGAGATGAAGGAGACTGGGCCAGTACAAATTTTGCCTCAGAACTTGATGCGGCATTTTATGCAGAACTTTACCAAAAAGACGGACTCAGCGGGGGGCATATCATTCTTCTGAATCCAGTTGGTTCCCGGTACTATGAAGAGACAAAACGTCAGGCCATGGAGGCTCTGGCCGCATATCCTGGGGGTATGCAGATTGGGGGAGGCATTACAGAAGGGAATGCACGGGATTTCCTGAATGCGGGAGCCAGCCATGTAATCGTCACTTCCTATGTGTTCAAGGATGGCATTTTTCAAAGAGAAAATCTGGAAAAGCTGATCTCGACGGTGGGAAAAGAACATATTGTGCTGGATCTAAGCTGCAGAAAGCGAGAAAAAGGTTATTATGTGGTGACAGACCGGTGGCAGAAGTTTACTAATATGAGACTGACGGAAGATGTGTTGACAGAGCTGGCAGGTTGCTGTGATGAGTTCCTGATCCACGGAGTGGATGTGGAAGGAAAACGTTCCGGGATGGAAGAAGAGCTTGTGCGCATGTTGGGAGAGTGGCGCGGGATACCGGTCACATATGCCGGCGGCATCAGTTCCATGGAAGATCTGGAGCACTTTGCGGCAGTGAGCGGTGGAAACGTTGACTTCACCGTCGGGAGCGCCCTGGATCTGTTCGGGGGAGATCTGCCTTACAGGGAAGTGAAAAGATATAGTTATTTGTTGAATTAGCCTCTCGTTAGTGTTAAAATGGAAAACGTAAGTGCATCGGGGCAGTGCGCCGGTGCAAGACTATTTATAAGGAGTTAATTGGGTAATATGGGTATTATAGAAAAGATTTTCGGCACCCACAGCGAGAACGAACTGAAGCGGATCTACCCGATCGTTGACAGGATCGAGGCCATGGAGCCTGAGATAAAAGCTCTCTCTGACGAGGAACTCAAAGAGAAGACCAGGGAGTTCAAAGAGCGTTTGAGCGAGGGAGAGACCCTGGACGATATTCTTCCGGAAGCATATGCGGTCGTGAGAGAAGCAGCGTTCAGAGTTCTCGGGATGCGTCATTACAGAGTGCAGCTTATCGGTGGAATTATTCTTCATCAGGGGCGTATCGCTGAGATGAAGACCGGCGAAGGTAAGACGCTTGTATCCACACTGCCGGCATATCTGAACGCGCTGGAAGGCAAGGGCGTCAATATCGTTACGGTAAATGACTATCTGGCAAAGCGTGATGCCGAGTGGATGGGGAAAGTGCATGAATTTCTCGGACTTACGGTAGGTGTTGTGCTGAACGGAATGGATAATAAAGAGCGTCGTGAAGCGTATAACTGCGATATCACATACGTAACGAATAATGAGCTTGGGTTTGATTATCTGCGTGACAATATGGTTATCTATAAAGAACAGCTGGTGCAGAGAGGCCTGCATTTTGCTATTATTGATGAGGTGGATTCTGTTCTGATCGACGAGGCAAGAACGCCCCTTATCATTTCCGGACAGAGTGGAAAATCAACCAAGCTGTATGAAGCCTGTGATATTCTGGCGCGCCAGCTTGAGCGGGGCGAGGCCAGTGGAGAATTCTCAAAGATGAACGCTATCATGGGCGAGGAAATCGAGGAGACCGGAGATTTTATCGTCAATGAGAAAGAGAAGACGGTAAATCTGACAGAAGACGGCGTCAGGAAAGTAGAACAGTTTTTCCATATAGAGAACCTGGCGGATCCGGAGAACCTGGAGATCCAGCATAATATCATTCTTGCACTGCGGGCTCACAATCTGATGTTTAAA
>DWXI01000064.1 GCA_019119265.1 Candidatus Mediterraneibacter intestinigallinarum
CTATGATACGCTGAAAAATATATACAAGCAGTTGGATCACGACATCTTTATGCAGATCCATCAGGGATTTATCGCAAATTACAACCATGTCAAAGAAGTGACAAACGACCGGGTCTTCTTTGGTTCCGGTATGGAAGCCCCTTTAAGCCGCCGGTATTATGACGCTATTTACGGCAGATATATGGATAAACTGAACCGCATCCTTGCAAAAATGAACGCGGCAAGTAATATCAAATGAGGTATCCGTTCACGTACAAACGGATACCTCTATATTACGTCTCTTGATTTCCTACACACCGTCGCCCAGCAGCGTGACTACATGTTCTTTAAAAGCATACAGTTGGTCTATATATTCACCGATAATTTTCTGGCAATATTCTTTTACGATAACTCCGTCATAATCGTGGGCAAGCTGATTACGTATCTTTAGCATTTCCATCCAGATATCATCCGAGATCAAGTCTGCTTTATACGCTTTCCTCAGCACTTCCCTTGGTGAACCAGCCACAAAATCAGTCATTGCATAATACTGCACCAATATGTCTTTCATCACTTTCCAGGAGAGGTCAAAAGTGATACTGAATTTTGCACTTGTTCCGCTGAGCACAAAAGAATCTGACATATCCCGATGACGCGCTTCAGCCAGAGCGTCCAGAGACCTTTGAAATGATTCCCATCTTTTACTAAATTTCTCGTCCATACTTTTTAATATCCTCCAATAACAGTTCATTTCTGCATGTATCCAGATCAAGAAGATCCACCGTATACAAAGTAGGGATTTCCTCTATCTTCTCCTCAAGATCGTCAAACTCCCGGACTCCGGCGACCGCAATATCTATGTCGCTTCGTTCCAGTGCCGTACCTTTTGCGCGGGAACCATATAAAATAATCTCTGACGCACCATGCGCTTTACAGAGCTCTTTTACCCTTTGCAACACTGCTTCCACTGTCATCTGCGACTCACTCTCCTCATAGATTTCTGCTTTATAATATAACAAAAAGGCTGCTGAAACTCAAGATTTTGTCACTTATACAAAATCTTACAGCAACTTATGTATCTCCGGGAACACCTCCACGCTCCGCTTCAATATCCCTTTCACATACGCGATCATGATACCATAATTCGTCATGGGCACTCCCTGATCCGCCGCACAGCTTAAGCGGTATTTCATCTCCCGCTCATTTAACATACAGCCGCCGCAGTGGATGATCAGTTTATATTTTGTCAGATCATCCGGGAACTCTGTACCCGATGTAGTCTCTATCTTAATATCCTTCCCCGTATATTCCCTGATCCAGCGCGGGATCTTCACCGTACCGATGTCGTCGCACTGTCTGTGGTGGGTGCATCCCTCACTGATCAGCACGGTGTCGCCGTCTTCTAATCCGTCCAGGGCAGTCACGCCTGCCACCGCCTGTTCCAGATTTCCCTTATATCTTGCCATTAATATAGAAAAAGAAGTCAGCAGTATATCTTCCGGCGTGTCTGCAGACACCTGGCCGAATGCCTGGCTGTCCGTGATCACCATCTTCGGTTTTGTGCCGAGCTTTTCCAGTGCGTCTTTCAGTTCCGTCTCCTTTACCACGACCGAGATGGCGCCCGCTTCCAGAATATCCCGGATCGTCTGCTGCTGAGGCAGGATCAGCCTTCCTTTCGGCGCAGCGGAATCAATGGGAACCACAAGCACAGCGATATCTGACGGATCAAGCAGATCGCGGACGAGATATTTCTCCGGTTCTTCTGTCTGTGCAATAGCGGCGATCCGTTCTTTCAGCTCAAATATTCCCTCTCCCGTAGCCGCGCTGACCACCGCAATCTGATCTTCCTTAAGCGCCAGCTCCGTCTTCACTGTTTCCTCTGCTGCCAGATCTGACAGTTCTATTTTATTGACCGCAACCACAAAAGGGATTTCCTTTTTGCGGATCCGTTCCATAAGAGTTTTGTCTTCGGATGATACTCCTTCTGTTCCGTCGATCACCAGTACGGCAGCGTCCGTCTTATTAAGTACCTGATAGCTCTTCTTCACACGCAGGGAGCCCAGCTCGCCCTCGTCGTCGATCCCCGGTGTGTCCATCATAACGACCGGGCCAAGGGGCAGCAGCTCCATAGACTTGTATACCGGATCGGTAGTCGTTCCTTTTACATCTGAGACTACAGCAAGATCCTGACCTGTGACCGCATTCATCACGCTCGACTTCCCTGCGTTGCGCTTTCCGAAAAATCCGATGTGTACCCTCTCTGACATTGGTGTATTATTCATGCTCATACTTTTTTTGCCTCCTTCGAGAAAACGGGGCGCTGCTTAAATTAGCAGATGCGCCCCGTTGCTTTCTGTTTCCTGTTCTTTATTCCATATATTTCCTTATTTTACAATCAGTCTGTGGAAGTTTTTCTTTCCCTTTTTCAGGATAATCCCTTCTCCCGTAAATGCATCTCTGGCAAATACAGTCTTAATATCTGTTACTTTCTCGCCGTCAACAGATGTTCCTCCCTGCTGCACCGCTCTTCTTGCCTCAGACTTGGACGGAACAAGGCCTGCTCTTACCAGCATAGTCAGGATGTCGATATTTCCGTCCGTGAAATCATTCTCTGTCAGCTCTGTCGTCGGCATTTCCGCCGCATTTCCCTTACTGAACAGTGCACGTGCACTCTCCTGTGCTTTCGCAGCTTCTTCCTCACCGTGCACCAGCTTCGTCAGTTCATAAGCAAGGATTTCTTTCGCCGTATTAAGCTGAGCCCCCTCCCAGGAATCCATCTTGTCGATCTCTTCCAGCGGCAGGAATGTCAGCATACGGATGCATTTCAGAACGTCTGCGTCAGCCACATTTCTCCAGTACTGATAGAACTCAAACGGAGAGGTCTTCTCCGGATCAAGCCATACGGCTCCGGACTGAGTCTTTCCCATCTTCTTGCCTTCCGAATTCAGAAGAAGCGTGATCGTCATGGCCCCTGCATCCTTGCCCAGTTTACGGCGGATCAGTTCTGTTCCCGCCAGCATATTGCTCCACTGGTCGTCTCCGCCGAACTGCAGGTTACAGCCGTATTTCTGGAACAGTGCATAGAAGTCATACGCCTGCATGATCATATAGTTGAACTCGAGGAAGCTCAGTCCTCTCTCCATCCTCTGCTTGTAGCACTCGGCCGTCAGCATACGGTTTACGGAGAAATGCGGTCCGACTTCGCGGAGCAGCTCGATATAGTTCAGATCAAGCAGCCAGTCGGCATTGTTTACCATGAGCGCTTTCCCCTCGGAAAAATCGATGAACTTGCTCATCTGTTTCTTGAAGCAGTCACAGTTATGCTGGATCTGCTCCGGCGTCATCATGCTTCTCATATCTGTTCTTCCGGACGGATCTCCGATGTATCCTGTTCCTCCTCCGATCAGGGCGATCGGCTTGTTGCCCGCTTCCTGGAGACGTTTCATCAGGCACAGCGCCATGAAATGCCCCACATGAAGGCTGTCGGCGGTCGGATCGAATCCGATATAGAATACTGCTTTTCCATTATTCACAAGTTCTCTGATCTCTTCTTCATCTGTCACCTGGGCGATCAGTCCTCTCGCCTGAAGTTCTTCGTAGATTCCCATCTTTCTTCTCCTTTTCTCTTTCCTTTCTGTGCAGACTCACTGATTATTCTCCGGGATTGCCTCTGATCTTTGAATCATCCGACACATCTCCCTGTAAATGAAAACCGTCCTTACTGCTCTCGCAATAAGGACGGGATATAACCGTGGTACCACCTTAATTCACCGGCTGTCATATCTGATCTCCGGTCTCATTCAGTGCGGTAACGTGCACCACTCCGTCACAGCCTACTGACCGTTACGCGTTCGGTGTGAAACTCCGGGATGTATTCACAAATGTCGATCATGCGCCTCTCATCTGCCGGCAGCTTTCTGTTTTCCCGTTCATCTGCTACTTGTTCCCATCAATGTCTGTATCATATGAAAGCATCTTAGCCCATACATCCTGATTTGTCAAGCAGAATTTACAGCTATCAGCGTTTATGAAGCGGTTGCGAATTCACAGTTCTCTCAGCGCCTCTGCCGCTTTCCTGACCTGCTGCCCATCTGTCCGCCAGATTCCGAATTCATCCAGTCCCTGTATTCCCATAGGAACTCCCTCACGCCGAAATTCCATTCTGCTGTCCTGTACCTTTTTCCCGGACATATGATATGACGTTATACCAGTCATCGAATACAGCTGCCGGATCACTTCCGGTGTGATTCCTGCTCCTGCCAGTATCTCAATCTGTCCGGCAGCGCGTTCCGTCAGTTCTGCCAAAAGTTTCCACCCTTCCATAGCAGAGCTCTTCTGCCCGCTTGTAAGAATCGTGTCAATTCCCAGCTGTATACACGTTTCCATTGTCTCCATCGGATTGCTGCATACATCGAAAGCCCGGTGCATAGTCACTTTCATCGTTCCCGCCAGCCGCACCAGTTCTTTCATCTGTTCTACATTGAGCGTTCCGTCCGGTCTCAGTATGCCGATCACCACTCCGTCTGCTCCCAGTTTACGAAACATCTCCACTTCTTCCCGAAGCTGCCGGAATTCATATTCATCATAGCAGAAGTCTCCCGCTCTCGGGCGAAGGAGCACCCGCACCTCAAGAGCCGTGTTCTCCTTCACCTGATGGAACAAAGCAGGAGACGGAGAAATCCCTCCGATCGCAAGGGCGGAACACAGTTCAATCCGATCCGCCCCGCCATCCTGAGCAGCTATGGCCGATGCTGCGCTGTCCACGCAAATCTCCAGAATTCCCTTCATATCTCTACTCCGGAATCTTCGACAGAGCCGCCTCATCCGCAACGATCACAACATCACTGTGGAGCTGCAGGATAGACGCCGGAACTTCCGGAGTCACCGGACCGAAGAATGCCTTCGCCACAATATCAGCCTTTGCCTCTCCATTGACAATGAGCAGGATCTTCTTTGCCTTCATGATCGTTCCGATTCCCATCGTATATGCCTGACGCGGCACGTCATCCGCAGAGGCAAAAAATCTTTTATTTGCCTCGATCGTGCTTTCTGTCAGATCAACACAGTGTGTTATTTTTGCAAAACTGCTGTCAGGTTCGTTAAATCCGATATGGCCGTTATGTCCAAGGCCCAAAAGCTGTATATCAACTCCACCCATGGACTCAATCAGTTTCTCATATCTTGCACACTCTTTTTCCGCATCAGGCTCTGTACCGTCCGGAACGTTCGTGTTCTCCGGCTTTATATTCACGCGATCGAACAGATGCTCATGCATGAAATAATAATAGCTCTGGTCATTGTCACGGGTCAGGCCTCTGTACTCATCCAGATTCACAGTCCTCACCTCAGAGAAATCGACATCACCCTTTTCGTACCATTCTACAAGCTGATCATATGTACCGATCGGCGTAGAACCTGTCGCCAGACCCAGCACACAGTCCGGTTTCAGTATAACCTGGGCTGACAGGATATTCGCCGCTTTCCTGCTCATCTCCTTATAGTCTTTTGTTTTGTAGATCTTCATATTCCTTTCCTCCTCATTTCTGACTTCTGCTGGAATAGGTATAATAAAACCAGATTTCCAAAGTATAAAGTCTGCCTTATAACTCAAAAATCTGGTTTCACTTCCCTTTTAATTTCCAGTTTTACCGCTATATCAATACTAGCAATATTCTGTGTAAAAGTCAAGGAATTTGCTGTGTGTAGCCGATACTCATCAGAATAAGACCCCGGGCCGGCGCAGTAGCTCCGGCCCGATCCCGGTCTCCTGCCTCCAGCACATTCCGGACGTCCTCAGGCGTTCTGAATCCCCTTCCCACCTCAGTCAGTGTTCCGGCAATGATCCGCACCATGTTATACAGAAAGCCATTTCCTTTTATACGTATCGTGATCAGGCTGCCCGTTTTTTCAATCTGAAGTTCGTAGATCGTCCGCACTGTCGTTTTCACCCCGGTATGGACGCTGCAGAAGCTGCGAAAATCATGTTCTCCGATCAGGTAATCCGCCGCCTTTCTCATACTGTCCAGGTCAAGCGGAAATGAGACATGCCACGTATCTCTCCGCCTGAGCGGGTCCGGCATTTCCCGGTTCAGGATATGATACTCATATGTCTTAACCGAATTCTGATATCTTGGATGCCAGCTTTCCGGCACTTCCTTTGAGTCCGTCACAACAACATCCTCAGGCAGCAGCGGATTTACCGCATAGGAAAAACGCTTCGGAGGAATTGCGGACTCTGTGTCAAACACAGCTACATTGCCTCGGGCGTGTACCCCCGCGTCCGTCCGGCTCGCGCCGATCACCCGTATATCCTCTCCTGTCAGCCGGGAAAGTGCGCGGTTTAACACTTCCTCCACCGTTATGCCATTAGGCTGTATCTGCCAGCCGCAGTAGTCAGTACCGTCATAAGCGACGGTAAGTTTAATCCTGCGCATAATACCCCCTTAGAAAATCCACAATTTAAAGGGAACAAACCTTCCAACTGCAAATATTGCAACAAGATAGATCAAAGTAATAATATATGCGATCCTGTCTCTGCTCTTATATCGCAGAGGTTTCATCTTTGTCCGTCCTTCGCCTCCGTGATAGCACCGTGATTCCATCGCCATCGCCAGATCGTTCGCCCGGCGGAATGCGGACACGAACAGCGGTACAAGGATCGGCACCATCGCCTTTGCCCTCTGGATGATATTTCCGCTTTCAAAATCCGCCCCTCTCGCCTGCTGTGCTTTCATGATCTTATCGGTCTCTTCCAGCAGGATCGGTATGAAACGCAGGGCGATTGACATCATCATCGCAACTTCATGAACCGGCACGTTTAGTTTATTCAGAGGATGGAGCAGCTTCTCCATACCGTCAGTCAGCCCGTTGGGCGATGTGGTAAATGTCATAATGGAGGAACCTGCCACAAGATACATCAGCCGGATCGCCATAAATACGGATGTCCGCAGACCTCCCTCCGTAATCGTAAAGATCCAGAAATGTATCAGCGTATCACCGGTCCGGGTGAGGAGCAGGTTCATTATTACAGTGAACAGCAGTAGGATCACGACCGGCTTTAATCCTTTTACGATATATTTTAAGGGCAGCTTTGACAGCCGGATCACGGTTCCCAGGTAAATAGTAGCGATCACGTATCCCAACAGACTGTTCTGTATGAAAAGCGACACAAGGAAAAGCAGGGTGCAGACAATCTTCACCCTGGGATCCAGTCTGTGTATCCGGCTCTCCGCCGGGTAATACTGCCCGATTGTTATATCTCTGATCATAATAACTCCTCTATATCTGTAAACTTGCTGTCAGCCCCGAAAACACTTCATGATCTCATCAGCTGCTTCTTCTATCGTTGTAGCATCGGGAGATATGTCAAATCCCCTCTCTTTTAAATCATGCATCACATAGGTCACCTGAGGCGCGGCAAGTCCTACTTTCTCAAGATCTTTATAATGGCGGAATACTTCCATCGGCGTACCGTCCAGCATCTTCTCGCCATGGTTCATGACGATGATCCGCTCCACATACCGCGCGATATCTTCCATACTGTGAGACACCAGTATAACAGTCATCTCTGTCTCCTTATGCAGCTTTTCTACCTGATCCAGGATCTCATCCCGTCCTTTCGGGTCCAGTCCTGCAGTAGGTTCATCCAGGATCAGTACTTTCGGTTTCATGGCAAGCACTCCGGCGATCGCCACTCTTCTTTTCTGCCCGCCGGACAGTTCAAAGGGCGACTGTTTATAATATTTCTCCGGGAATCCTACCAGCTCCAGAGCTTCCCGTGCATTTTTCTCGCATTCTTCCTGAGACAGCCCCTGATTCTTTGGTCCGAAGCAGACGTCACTGATCACATCCACTTCAAAGAGCTGATACTCCGGATACTGGAATACAAGCCCCACCTGACTGCGGAGCGTCCGCATATTATATCCTTCTTCGTAGATATTCTGCCCATCATAAAGAACTTTGCCCTCAGTGGCCCTCATCAGGCCGTTCAGATGCTGGATCAAAGTGGATTTTCCCGAACCGGTATGACCGATGATCCCCACAAACTGCCCCTGCGGGATCTCCAGACTCACATCCTTGAGGGCATGTTTCTCATATGCTGTTCCCGGGCTGTATACATAACTTACATGTTCTAACGCAATCGACATAATGCCTCCACCAATTCTTCTCTTCTTAAAATCCCCCGCGGGAGATCCAGTCCACGATTTCGCAGTTCTTCCGCCAGCATTGTCACCTGGGGAACATCCATCCGGTAAGCTTTCAGCTCGTCCACCTGGCTGAAGATCTCCCGGGGAGTTCCGTGCATAACGATATGTCCGTCATCCATGACAAACACCTGATCCGCATCAATCACTTCTTCCATGTAATGTGTGATCAGGATAACCGTAACGTGCTTCTTCTTCCGCAGTTCTTCCACGGCGCGGATCACTTCTTTTCTTCCGTTTGGGTCAAGCATGGCTGTGGGCTCGTCCAGAACGATACATTTCGGCTCCATGGCAAGCACTCCGGCGATCGCGACCCTCTGCTTCTGCCCGCCGGACAGCTTGTTGGGAGAATCTTTCCTGCGCTCGAGCATCCCCACTGCTTTCAGGCTCTCTTCAACCCGCTGCCAGATCTCGTCAGTGGGAACTCCCAGGTTCTCAGGACCAAATCCCACGTCTTCCTCCACTACGGTGCCGATGATCTGATTGTCGGGATTCTGAAACACCATTCCCGCAGTCTGTCGCACATTCCACAGTTCCGCCGGATCTTTCGTATCTCTTCCATCCACCCACATCGTTCCGCCTGTAGGCACAAGTATGGCGTTCATGTGCTTTGCCAGAGTGGATTTTCCCGAACCGTTATGCCCCAGGATTGCCACAAAAGAACCCTGAGGAACATCAATATCAACGCCATCGATGGCCCGCTCTGCGCCGATTATATTGCCCTCTTCGTCTCGCTTATCGTATTCATAGATCAGTTTCTCGGCATGTATCATCTCTTTCGGCATGATCTGCCCTCCATTCCTGTACTCATTGCATTTTATTGTACGGCATAGCCGGATTTTTTGCAATACTCCGCGAATTGACCGTTCTATGATTTTTTTATCTTAATTTTTTTTTCATGGGCTTTATATTGATGATATAATCTAAATAACGAACCTGACATAATGGAGGTAACATGATGGCAACGCTGATTTTTATTGACGATGATCCGGACTTCCTGAACAGTAACCGACTGTACTTTGAACACAAAGGGTATCAGGTATTTTCCTGCTGTGATCCCCAGGATGCCCTGAACCTTCTGTCTGCCGCTGCCGCAGACTGTGTGATCATGGATATAGATATGCCTGGGATGGACGGATTTGAACTTTGCCGGAGGCTTCGGGAAATCAGCCGTATCCCAGTGATCTTTCTCTCCGGTTTCTCCGAAATTGAGAATCGGATCCGCAGTTTTCGTTCCGGCGGCGATGACTTTCTTGCCAAGCCTTATGATATCATAGAGCTGGAATGCCGTATCCAGGCAAGGATCCGCAGAAGCGAAGACGTATTCTCAGACAACATACTTACATTTGGGGATCTGACCATAGATACAGGAAAACGGATTGTCACTTACGCAGGAAAAGAGGGCGAGTTTTCCGCCCTCCAGTTCGACCTTCTTGCCTTTCTCGCACAGAACCCGCAAAAGGTCTTTTCATATGAACAACTGTATGACCGCATCTGGAAGACCCCGATCGTGGAAAGCCGCCATAACCTTCAGGTAGCGGTTGCCACGATCAGGCAGAAACTTAACGCGCTCTGCGACGGCAGACAGTATATAAAGACTGTATCACGAAAAGGATACTGCTTTGTTCCCTCCGAAAAAGGAGATTAATCCCTGCCGTTTTTTCTTCGGAGCAAAGACACTGCCATTGCAGCGGCCATTATAGCAAGTATGATTCCTATACCTGCTACCGCCTGGATTTTTCCTTTTCCGGCAGATGATTCTTTGGTGCCCTGATCTGATAAATCATCTTCCCAGCTTTCAGATACCTTATCATCTCCGGCACTGTCAGCTCTGTAGGTACTGTTATATTCTTCTGACTGACTGCCGTTAATACTCCGGACATTGTCCTTATTTCCTCCGTTATATATGCCTTGTCCGTTGTATGTATCCTTACTGTCGTATATGTCCTGACCGGCATCTTCATCCTGCCTGTAGTCTGTATGCCCGGCCGTATTATCATCTGAATTTTCAGAACTCTGCCGGTCCCCCGACTCTTCCTCGGCAGCATTTACATCTTCCGGATACTCAGGAAGACGGTCTTCTCCTTCGGAAGGACTGGTCTCGCCGCCCCGTCCTCCATCGATATCCGACGCTGCAAAAAGATCATCGCCAGTCAGTTCTATCACTTCCGAGTATGTTTCGGTTTTGTCAGCCGACGTCTGAACCATTCGGAAATATATTGGTACTTTATCAGTTTCCGTATCTTTTTCCAATATCAGATGCCACGCCAGATCTCCGCCGTCTGCCGCCGTCTGTATACTTCCTCCGCCATCTGTTTCTGCAGGCTCCGCCCAGTTCTCCCCATCACTGGAATACTGGATATACGTGCTTCCCTCCAAAAACGTGCCTGCATATATGTGCACGATCAAAAACCATTCCAACCGTTCAGCATATGCATTGAGAAAAAAGGGTACTTCCTCTGATTCCCACACTACAAGACAGACCGGTTCATAATCCCGAAAAAGAATATATGGTTCTGTGAAGCTGCCGCTTATAATCATCCTCTCCTGCTGATTTGGCGGTATCTCCCACCGGACAGGAATATCTTCTGTCATATCGCTGTGTTCCCTGTTAACTCTGGCCTGAACACTGTCCGGCAGAATATCCTCATTAAACATTTCCCCCTGTTTAAGGCGGATTACCGGTATCTGCCCGCGGTCATAACCGGCCATTGCTCCTGCCGAGATTTTCTCCGGGGAAACAATACTTCCTGTACATGAAAACGAAGGAAGATCCATGCCCTCCTCACTGCCGTATATCAGGAAAGCGCCTTCGTCCTGTACAACCGCCGTTCCATGCTCTCCTGCATCAACAGTGATTCCTGTCATACTCAGTTCTCCTCCCGGACGGATATGTATCAATTCTTTTCCGCTTCCGTCGCCTTCAATGCGTAAATAGGGCCACAGACTGAGATATCCTTCCACATAAATTGTATGGCCCGCCGTATTTATCGTAAGTTCCTTTCTATAGACCGCATTCAGATAATCATATGACTCTCCGGGCGGCACCGTAATGTCGTTTCCAAGCACGACTGTTCCGCCGACACGTTTATTCTCTTCCAGCCACTGCCTGAGGGAATCAAAAGTTGTCACTGTAGAAATTTCATCCGTTTCTTCAGCCTGTGCGGTCACAGAAAACGCACAGATAAAAAGGAGCAGCACAAAGATTACAATTTGTGTTATTATTACAGCATAACAGGACCGGCATTTATCATTCATTGCCACATATTCCTTTCTTTTGTAACGAAAACCGCTGATAAAACAAAGCACTGTAAACGAGGTACATCCATGAAAAAGAGTCTGCCACGTCTCACATCACTTACATTGATCCTCTGTCTTGCCGCGGCAGGACTGTTCTACATCCTGTATTATATCGACAACAAGTATACCACACGTGCTGACGTGTCTCAAGATGGTGTTGTTTCCCTTCTCGAACCCTCGGACAATTCCGACGATATCGCCTGGCTTGTTGAAGGTTGGGATTTTTATCCGGATCAGATCATTGAGCCGGGAGAAACCGGAGACAATGCTATCCACATGTACATCGGACAATTTTTCAGCTTCTCGGCATTCCACAGTGACGGAAGTCCTTACGGTCTGGGAACCTATGCGATCACGCTGCACGGTACAGGAATATACTCCCTTCTTCTCCCGGAAGTGTTCTGCGCGTGCCGGTTCTATGTAAATGGCGAACTTGTCTCCTCATCGGGATCCTTTTCTCCGTATTCCCCCCATGTAACGGATCTGATCATTCCCGTTGAGGCAGATGGTGACACTGAGATTCTCATACAAGTAATGAATTACACACATTATTACAGCGGCATTACGTATCCCCCTGCTATCGGGAGCCCGGAAGCGATCAGCCGTCTTGTCACTTCCCGTATGATATTTTATGGTTTTCTCTGTTTTACTTCTCTTGCTCTGGCACTATTTTCAGCCGCTATATGGTTCGGACAGAAAGATCGCGCCGGCGCCGCCGAAAACAGATGGCTTGGCATTCTCTCTCTTGCCTTTGCGCTCCATATCTGCTATCCGTTCGTGCGGTTCTTCGGCGTTCCGGTCACCGAACCTTTGTATGCACTGGAGGACGCCACCGCAGCACTGGTACTTCTTTGTGTTGCAAAAATCATCTCCATGCAGTATTCCGACACTGAATTCCGTCTTGACCGTATCCTGACCGGAATCAGTTCAGGATTTGTTGTTATCTGTACCATATTTCCGCTGTTTCTTCTGCAAAAACTTCCCGGTTTTGTGCCGATATATGGTCAGATTGTATTCTGGTATAAAGCTGTTCTGTCTGTCTTAATGCTGCTGCTCATTCTGTCCGGATGCATGCTGAAACCGAAAGTTCATACTGCGCTTTTAATCCCCGGGCTCGCCTTTTATGCGGTTTCCCTGACCGCCCATGCAGTAACTCTCGGTAGTTTTGAACCTGCCCGCACCGGATGGTTTGAAGAATGGGGCGCTTATATACTGGTTATCTTCTTCGCCATACGCATGGCTGTCGTCAATATTTCTCTTATTAAAGAAAACCGGCATCTGAACGCCCATCTCCAGGAGGAGGTGCTCCATAAAACACAAGCGCTGTCCACACTGCTCGATGAACGCAGGACACTGCTCGCATCATTTGCTCATGACCTGAAGACGCCAATCACATCCATAACCACATTTACAAGACTGGTCGAGCTGGATAATACCGGTCTTGACGACGAAGCCCGCCAATATCTCGATACTATCCGAAAAAAGACCCGTGAAATGCAGCTCCAGATCAATTACCTGAGTGAATTCACCCGACAGGACGTCTCCGCTGCCTCGTTTCTCCGTCTGGATCTGTGTTCCCTTGTAAAAGAGTTTTATGAACTGAATAAACCCGATATAGACGTGGCCGGACTGGATTTTCAGCTTTCACTGCCCCATCTGTCTCCACTGTATATTTTAGGCGACCGGGAGCGGCTGATCAATGTGCTCCAGAATCTTGTATACAATGCCGTCAGTTTCACACCGGAAAACGGCGTCATCCGTCTCACTCTGCGGCGCAGCTACCCGTACGCTGTGATTCGTGTAGAAGATACCGGTGAAGGAATAGAAGAGGAATGTCTGCCTGATGTATTTAATCGCTACTTCACTAAGAGACGCGACAACAGCGGTCAGGGGCTGGGACTGTATATTGTAAAGACTATAGTAATGGAACACGGAGGAGACGTCAGCGTATCTTCTACTCCCGGCGAAGGAAGTATTTTCACTGTACGCCTTCCTCTGTCTGAGAGTGAACAGATTTGAATCTTTTCCGTCTTCCTTCGCCAAAGCCTTCCCCGAACACCTCACTTGTCTCAGTAAACATAAGAAAAGCCTCTTCGTCAGTCTCAATAACAGCGTTTTTCACAAGATATGCCTCGGCTTTTGAGCAGGCGCACAAGAGGACATCCCGATCCGTTCCCGTGTATCCGCCTCTCGCCTGAATCAATGTCACTCCTCTTCTTGCTGTTTCACCGATCCGTGCGGCTACTTCCCTGCCTTTTCCTGTAACGATGACCGCCAGAGTTCCCGCTCCGATACCGTACAGTATCTTGTCGATCACAATTGTGGACACCCCTGTCGATGCGATTCCGTACAGAACAGAGTCCACATCTCCGAATACAGGCCATCCGAGCAGGATGACCACAAGATCAATAAGAAGCGTGATCACTCCGATCGTCATATGAGGCTTCTTCTTTTTTATCGTCAGCGCCAGGAAATCAATACCGCCCGACGAAGAACCCCGGATATAAAAAAGTGCCATCCCCGCACCCATAAATACACCGGAATATATTGACGCCATCAGCCTGTTCCCGTCATACATTGGCACAAACGGGAAGATCACATCGAGAAACAGCGATGATATCACCATTGTTTTCGCGCTTTTTATCAAAAGCTGCTTTCCAACCGCTTTGTAACTGATTAACACAAGGGGAATATTGAACAGAAGGGTTACCGTGCCGACAGGCAGCCCCACAAGATAGTTCAGGATCAGCGCCAGTCCAGACACACCGCCGGGGGCAAATCCTGCATTTCCCGCAAAGGTATAAATGCCGGCAGCATAAAGTATACTGCCGGCAATATCGTAGAGAAGATCCCAGAATAGAACTTTGGGTTTGAACTTGTTTTTTAAATCTGAAATTAACTTTGTATTACTCATTTACATGCACACCTGTATCCGTATACTTATTCTTCTACTTACATACAGTATGTATCTGCTGAGACTAAAATATTCTTTTTTAATACGCAATCACTTAATCGTTGTTTCATCCAGATCATTATATTAACAACATGACAGAATATATTTTACAGCCTGCAGGATTCCATCCTGATCCACTCTGCCCGTTTGATAGTCTACAACAGTCAGAAGTTCTGGTTCCGCATTTCCCATTGCTACGGCAAGATCAGCATTTTCCAGCATTTCATAATCATTCATAGAATCCCCAACGGCTATGTATCCGTCATATCCTGCTTTTTTTATATATTGCATTATCCCTGTATATTTACTGCAGCCTTCCACATTTAAATCTGCATATCCGCAGATCCCGGGGTATACCGCAATTCCGGGTATTGCAGCAAAATCATCATAAGTACTGCCTCGCTTACGAAATGCCATTAATGCAGCTATATCTTCTTTTTCTTCGTATGCTTCTTCTCTCGGAGGTGTAACATGAAAGAATTCATAAACCTCTTTCACTAGAGAGTTTCCTCTGTTGATAAGATATCTTCTGGCTTCTGTTTTCACTTCCAGAGGTGTATTCGTTTGATCAGCTACTGTCAGACATTGCTTTAGCACTTCATGGCTAATCGTTATCTTATTAAGCAGTTTTCCATCTGAGTTATGTATATACTGTCCATTGCTCGTTATGCAGACATCCCACCGTCTTATTTTTATTATCATCTCAGGAAGTGCTGTGTATAGTCTGCCACTGGCAATCCCCATCTTATAACCAGCCGCTGAAAGCATCTCAAGCGCCTTAATCGCCGAATCCGGCACTCTGCCCGTCCTGCTGTCGACAAGCGTATTGTCAATGTCAAAAAATATTATTTTATTATTGTACGTCGAAGTCAATAACTTGTCCTTCCTTCACTTCTCCATAAGGTGACACTCTCACCGTTTTTTCTCCCGAATTTGTCATAATTACAGGTATCACCGTATCTTTACCCTCTTTTCGAAGCAGTGATAAGTCCATCTTCGCAATCGGAGTTCCCGTTTCTACCGTGTCTCCTTCTTTTACAAGAATTTCAAAACCTTTTCCATTCAACTCTACTGTATCAATTCCCATATGAATAAGCATTTCTTTTCCCAGATCGCTTGTGATCGCAACAGCATGTTTTGTAGGAAATACCATAGCAATCGTGCCGTTTACAGGCGATACAATCCTGGAGTCAATCGGCTCAACCGCAAATCCGTCACCCAGTGTTTTTTCTGCAAATACCGGATCTTTTACCTGACTTAGCGGAATAAGCTTACCCGTTGCCGGTGAGACGAAATCCTCTTTGCCACAAATATCTGCTGTATCGGTAAGCGTATCATTTACGATCAAAACAGCTTCTTTGGGAACTGTCACGATCCTGTTCATGACTCTTTTCATATTATTTACGATTTTTTCACTCTGAGGCCCGAATATCACCTGCAAACCATCCTCGCTTGGCTCTGTCACGCCTTTCGCCCCTAGTGTTTTAAATTTATCTTTCTGAACGGCAGATTTATCTTTCACTGTCGTCCGCACTCTGGTAAAGCAGTTTGTCAATGTCTTAATATTATCTTTTCCTCCAAGATACTCTATCATCTTTGCTGCGAGTACGACTCCCGTCTCATCTGCTGCTACTGCAGAATCATTTTCCAGATCATCGTCATCTTCTCTTCCCGGTGTCTTTATATCAAATTTTGTGATAAAGAACCGGAACAGGCAATACTGAACAACAAAGAATACTGCCCCAACCGGAATCAGCAGCAGATAATTTGTAGATTTCGGAATAATACCATATAAAATGTAATCTATAATATTACCCGCAAGTCCTGTTCCAAGACGGATCTGAAGCGCATCTGTAACCGCGTAACCC
>DWXI01000065.1 GCA_019119265.1 Candidatus Mediterraneibacter intestinigallinarum
TCTTCCATGCGCCTTTTTAAATTCAGAGATTTTCCGATATAAATATTTTTAGTTTCCAGATTGAGAATCATATAAATACCGGAATCTTCGTTTTCAAATTTCTCAACAATAATACTTGATGTTTTCATAAGTACCTCCTACTACAAAACAGTACATTCTATATTAAGGGTACTGCATAACATATTTTAAGTAAAGATGAAATAATGCTTTTTTCGTCATTTTGTTGTATATTAGTATCAGTTGCAATATACAAATTCTAAACTAAAGGAATAACACCATTTAAACATATCAAATTTTTTAAATACTGTAAAAACATAGGTAGGATTATCACATGACAAACTCATACAAACATTCATACAAAACCAACGAAAACCTCCTGAACTCTCTTTCCGTCTACAACGTAGGCTACCAGAAATGCGAGCCGGACTATCAGTGGGGCCCCGGAATCCGGGATCACTACTGTATCCATCACATTCTCTCGGGGAGCGGAGTGTATACGACGGGCAAAGTATCCGTGCATCTTGGCGCCGGGGATACATTTATCCTGTTCCCCGGGGTAGAACTGCAGTACCAGGCGGACAGCAAAGAGCCATGGGAGTACTGCTGGGCGGGTTTTATGGGGGCGGATGCCGCATCCATCATACGCAATACCGGATTCAGCCGGGAGACGCCATACATTCTGAAGGGAAAGATACCGGAGAAAATGATCCGGGAAGGGCTGGATCAGATTTACCAGGTGAAAGGAAATACTTATGAGTCCTCGGTTGCCATGACCGGGAAGTTATACAGTCTTCTGGCTGTGTTTATGCATTATGCGGAGCGGCCGGAACCGGAGAAAGACTCCCATGAGATGTATGTGGAGAAGGCGCTGACATATATCGGAACCAACTATTCTTATCCTGTCACTGTGGAGGATATTGCTTATTATGTGGGGATCAGCAGGAGCCATCTCTTCCGGTCATTCCAGCACGCTATGCGAAAGTCTCCGAAAGAATACCTGACGGAATACCGGATCAAGCAGGCGTGCCATCTTCTCCGGGAGACGGATCTGTCAGTATCTGCTATCGCATATTCCGTGGGATTTGAGAATAATCTCTACTTTTCCAAGGCTTTCCGCAAGCAGAAGGGAGTATGCCCTTCCGAATATCGAAAAACACACAGAGGAGAAATCAGAAAATGATCAATGAATATTCCAGGACAGAACTGCTGATCGGCGCTGCGGCGATGGGGAGATTAAAAGGCGCTTCCGTTATGGTCTTCGGAGTGGGAGGCGTAGGTTCCCACTGCATCGAGGCGCTTGCAAGGAGCGGTATCGGTACTCTGATCCTGATCGACAACGATACAGTATCCCTTACCAATATAAACCGTCAGTCCATTGCATACCACAGTACTGTCGGTCAGATGAAAACAAAAGTGATGGCCGAAAGGATCCGCGATATTGATCCTACGATTACTGTAAAGACATACGAGACATTCGTGCTGCCTGAAAATCTGGCTCACCTTCTGGATCACGAGGAGAAGACAGGGGAAGGAAAGATTGATTATATTATAGACGCCATTGACACGGTGAGCGCCAAGATTGCCCTTGCGGAAGAGGCGCAGAGAAGGAAAATACGGCTGATCAGCAGTATGGGAACAGGCAATAAACTTCATCCGGAGCTGTTCAAGATCGCTGATCTCTCTGAGACAAGCGTGTGTCCTCTGTGCAGGGTCATGCGAAGAGAGCTGAAAAACAGAGGAATCACTCATCTGAAAGTATTGTATTCCAGGGAAAAACCTGTAGATGTAAGCGGCCGGGAGACAGGGGAGGATGCAGGGAAAAGACGCTCTGTTCCCGGAAGTATTTCTTTTGTTCCGCCGGTGGCAGGGCTTCTGATCGCCGGCGAGGTGATCCGTGAACTTGCCGGACTGGATAAAGTCTGAATCAATACGTAAAATACGATACAGAAAGGAAAATACAGGATGGATCTATTTGACTATATGAGAGAGACAACGAAAGAGAAGGAATCGCCTCTCGCATCGAGAATGCGTCCTGCTTCTCTTGACGAGGTGGTGGGGCAGCAGCATATTATAGGAAAAGATAAGTTGCTTTATCGGGCGATAAAGGCGGACAAATTAAGCTCCGTCATCTTTTACGGACCGCCGGGCACGGGGAAGACTACACTTGCAAGGGTGATCGCCAACACGACCAGCGCGGAGTTCAAGCAGATTAATGCTACGGTAGCGGGAAAAAAGGATATGGAGGATGTTGTAAAAGAGGCGAAAGACCTGCAGGGGATGTACGGAAGAAAGACGATCCTCTTTATCGACGAGATCCACAGGTTTAACAAAGGCCAGCAGGATTATCTGCTTCCATTTGTAGAGGATGGCACCGTGATCCTGATTGGCGCCACTACAGAGAATCCGTATTTTGAAGTAAACAGTGCTCTGATCTCCAGATCCAGCATCTTTGAGCTGAAACCGCTGGAAAAGGAAGATATAAAGATCCTTCTGAAAAGGGCGGTGGAAGACACGCAGAAAGGCATGGGCAGCTTCCATGCACAGGTTGATGAGGACGCCCTGGAATTTCTGGCGGATATGGCGGGCGGAGATGCTAGAAATGCGCTCAATGCCATAGAGCTTGGAATCCTGACCACAGACAGGAGTGAGGACGGTATCATCCACATTACGGTGGAAGTCGCTTCCGAATGTATCCAGAAACGCGTAGTAAATTATGACAAGCGCGGCGATAACCATTACGATATCATCTCGGCGTTTATTAAGAGCATGAGAGGTTCGGATCCCGACGCAGCCGTCTATTATCTGGCCAAGATGCTCTATGCAGGGGAGGATGTTAAGTTCATTGCCCGCAGGATCATGATCTGTGCGGCGGAGGATGTAGGAAACGCGGATCCGATGGCGCTGACAGTGGCGGTTTCGGCAGCCCAGGCGGCAGAGAGGATCGGGATGCCGGAATCTCAGATCATTCTCTCACAGGCGGTAACTTATGTGGCCTGCGCACCGAAAAGCAATTCGGCGTGCAACGCCATATTTGCGGCAAATGAAGCTGTACAGAAATACAGAACGACCGTACCGGTACATCTGCAGGACTCTCACTATAAGGGCGCCGCAAAACTGGGGCACGGAATAGGGTATAAGTATGCCCATGACTATCCGGATCATTATGTAAAGCAGCAGTATCTTCCGGATGAAATAAAAGACGCCAGGTTCTATGAACCCGGCGAGCTTGGCTATGAGAAACAGATGAAGGAATATTTAAAGAAGATTCGACAGGAGTAGCGTATAGATCTCCTGACTCTTTGCATTCCAGTGATTGGCAATGGCTTCAGCTTCTTTTTCGGTGGGAACGGTGAGTTTCAGATCGATCAGGCTGGAGCCGTTTTCCGTGATCTGGCAGCGTACTTCGTATTCCCTGTTCGTATTCAGATAATAATCTGATTTTACGGCTGCTTCCTCCTTCAGGTCGTATTGCTTTTCTTTCAGAAAATCGTCGATATCTTTCCGTATGGCGTGGGAAATCTTGTTGCTGAAGTAAAGAATCGTCTCAGCGCCGTTTTCCGTAAGATGATACAGCGTCCTGTTATGAGTCGTTTCAGTTCGGATCAGACCGGATTCAGCCAGATCCGACAGCGCTTCCTGCAGTTTGAAGTAAGAAGTGTATCCCTTGTCCAGAACGAACTCTGATATCTGGGAAGTCGTCAGCGGAAAATCTACTTTATCCAGCATGTAAAGTATGATCAATTTATAAAGTGTAAAAGTTTCAGCCATGATACTCCTTTCCCTGCCATATATCTTCCTCTTTCAGATACTGATGCAGTCGGTTTAATACAGTGCGTTTGGCGCCGGTCCACAGAGGCGCGATCAGAAGGTCTTTTGGGCCGTCTCCGGTGAGTCTGTGGATCACAATGTCCGGACGGAGGTGTAAAATACATTTCCCCAGCATATGGATGTAGGTTTCCATGTCAGGCACATAGAAGGGATCTCTGCGATAGACATCGGCAAGATCAGTGCCTTCAAGAACATGCAGAAGCTGGAGCTTGATTCCCTGGATATCACAGTGGTTCAGATGATCGATGGTCTCCAGCATCATCTGTTCCGTTTCTCCGGGAAGATACAATATGACATGGACAACGACTTCAATTCCGATGGAGCGGAGCGTTTCTACAGCCCTGTCAAATACTTCTATATTATATCCCCGCCGTATCATGCGCGCAGTGCCGGGATGGATCGTCTGAAGCCCCAGTTCCACCCAGACCGGTTTGATCTCTCTTAGACGTGCCAGAAGCTGTATCACGTCTTGACCCAGACAGTCAGGCCTGGTGGCAATGGAGAGGACTTTCACATCGGGATCACGGATGGCCTCTGTAAATATCTGTTCCAAATATTCTACAGGTGCGTATGTGTTCGTGAAAGCCTGAAAATAAGCGATATAAGAATGGACCGGTCTTTTGCTCAGAAGCGCTTTCTTCCCTTCTTCCAGCTGTCGGCTGATGGAGAGAGAGGTGTTCCCGGCAAAATCTCCCGAGCCTTTTGCACTGCAGAAGATACACCCTCCGGTTCCGATATGCCCGTCTCTGTTCGGACAGGTCATACCACCGTTTAATGTGATTTTATAGACCTTTTCGCCGAACCGGCCGCGGAGAAAAGTATCGAGTGAGAAATATCTTTCATTTCTGTGTTTAACCAATTACATTACCTCTTTAATTACAGACAGAACCGTAGGTCGTCACAGTTTTACTTTGCGTCATTCGAAATGCCGCAGTTCAGCCATAATCATAGCACTTTGACTCTTGCTTGACAAGGGTGAGCATCAAATGTATAATATATTAAGATTTAATACGGCTTATCGATTTTATGTCAATTCAGACGAAAATTCCCGAAGCATTTTTAAATGAAAAAGATAATCACAGAAAATGGAAAGGAAATTATTATGACCAGAGAAAAGTACGAATCATTATCTCTTGCAACGTTAAAAGAACTGGCTAAAGCGAGAAAGATGAAGGGCGTTTCTACTTTAAAAAAGAGTGATCTTATAGACGCCATGCTGGCGTTGGATGAAAAGGAGGAGCAGCAGGAAGCTGCAACAGAGGCAAAAGAAGAAGTCAGGGAGGAACTGAAAGAAAAGAAGGCAGAGACAGATATCGAACAGCTGGACAGCGGGAATACTGCTAACGGTATTCTGGAAGTTATGCAGGATGGTTTCGGGTTTATCAGGAGCGACAATTATCTGCCGGGAGAAAATGATGTGTACGTATCCCCGGCACAGATCAGGAGATTCGGGCTCAAGACGGGGGATATCCTGACTGGAAATACAAGGATTAAAACGCAGGGAGAAAAGTTCAGTGCACTCCTCTATGTGTCCACAGTTAACGGACTGCGCCCTGCTGAAGCGATGAAGCGGAAGAACTTTGAGGATCTCACGCCCATATTCCCGAACAAGAGGATACGCCTGGAACAGGCGGAAAGCAGCACAGCCATGAGGATTATGGATCTGATGTCACCGATTGGAAAAGGTCAGAGAGGTATGATCGTATCTCCTCCGAAAGCCGGTAAAACAACTTTGCTGAAAGAAGTGGCGCTTTCCGTACAGAAGTCTGAGCCACATATGCATCTTCTGATCCTTCTCATTGATGAAAGACCGGAGGAAGTGACAGATATCAAAGAGGCGATATCCGGCCCGAATGTAGAAGTAATCCATTCTACATTTGATGAACTGCCGGAACACCACAAAAGAGTGTCCGAGATGGTAATCTCAAGGGCAAAACGCCTCGTAGAACATGGCAAGGACGTTATGATCCTTCTGGACAGCATTACAAGACTTTCACGTGCTTATAACCTGATCGTTCCTCCGTCAGGAAGAACACTCTCCGGCGGTCTTGATCCGGCAGCGCTGTACAGCCCGAAACGTTTCTTCGGCGCAGCGAGAAATATGAGAGAGGGCGGAAGTCTTACGATCCTTGCGACTGCCCTTGTAGATACGGGGAGTAAGATGGACGATGTGGTATATGAGGAGTTTAAGGGCACCGGAAATATGGAACTCATCCTTGACCGTAAGCTGCAGGAAAGAAGAGTATTCCCGGCTATTGACATTGCGAAATCCGGAACAAGGCGCGAAGATCTGCTCCTTACCAAAGATGAGCAGGATGCGGTCTACATTATGCGCAGAGGTCTGAACGGTATGAAAGCGGAAGAGGCTGCGGACAATCTGTTAAATATGTTCTCGCGTACGAAAACAAACAGTGAACTGGTTCATCAGGTGATACGCCAGAAGTTTATCTAAAAAACAGTTGCAAATGAATTTATCTTATGATACAATTTAAAAGCTGTTTAGAGATTATAATAAGTATTTTGAAATAGAGAGGTGAAAAGCATGCGCGAAGGAATCCATCCGGAATATCATCAGGCTACAGTGACCTGCAACTGTGGAAACACATTTGTAACAGGCTCCACAAAGGAGAACATCCACGTTGAAATCTGCTCCAAGTGCCATCCGTTCTATACAGGACAGCAGAAAGCAGCACAGGCACGCGGCCGTGTTGACAAGTTCAACAAGAAATACGGTATTAAATAAGAAACAGACACAGCAGGCTGAGGTGGAAGCATCTCAGCCTCTTTATATATGTGTCTTTTTACAGGAGGAAAAATGAAATCATCAAATATAGGCGGGCAGGCAGTTCTGGAAGGCATCATGATGCGCAACGGAGACAGGTACTCGGTTGCGGTCCGCAGGACGAACGGAGAGATTGCGGTGGATGTACAGGATTATCACAGTGTGATTCCGTGGAAGACGCCACTGAAGATTCCGTTTATCCGTGGTATTTTCAGCTTCATTGATTCCCTTGTACTGGGGATGAAGACGCTGATGTATTCGGCAAGCTTTTTCGAAGAAGAGGAGGAAGTACTGACAGAGGAAGAAGCGGCAAAGCAGGAAAGACAGGAAAAGATATTTATGAACCTTACAGTTGTGATCGCTGTTGTGATTGCCGTAGCGCTTTTTATGGTCCTGCCGTATTTTCTCAGTACTTTTGTGGAAAAATATACTACTTCAAGGATGGCGATGACGATATTTGAGGGTGTGATCCGCGTTGTAATCTTTCTTATCTATATATTGCTCATTTCCAGAACGAAAGATATCAGAAGAACATTTATGTATCATGGAGCGGAACACAAATGTATCAACTGCATCGAACATGGTCTTGAACTTAATGTGGATAACGTACGGAAAAGTTCCAAACAGCATAAGAGATGCGGTACCAGCTTTCTGTTTTTTGTTATGATCGTAAGTATCATTTTCTGTTTCTTTATCACGGCGGAATCCCAGGTGGCCAGAGTCCTGATCAGGATCGCACTGTTTCCCCTTATTGCAGGTGTATCTTATGAGATCATCCGTCTTGCAGGAAACAGTGACAATGCAATTATCAATCTGTTAAGCCGTCCGGGCATGTGGGTACAGAATATGACGACGAAAGAACCGGATGACAGCATGATAGAAGTAGGGATCCGCGCGGTGGAAGAAGTCTTTGACTGGCGCACATGGCAGAAGGAGAACTTATGAGTTCCGGGAATAAATACAGCCTGGAACATGCGTACAGGCGGGGAGTGGAAAAACTGAAGGAAGCAGGCGTGCCGGAAGCGCAGCTTGATGCCTGGTATCTGCTGGAACATGTGACCGGGATAGGGCGCGCTGCATATTATGCGGATCCTGACCGGGAAATGTCAGAAGAACACAGGGAAAAATATGAAAGATGTATAAAAATCCGAAGCAGACGAATTCCGTTGCAGCATATTACAGGTGAGCAGGAGTTTATGGGGCTGACGTTCCTTGTAAATGAAGATGTACTTATTCCCAGGCAGGATACTGAGATCCTTGCAGAGACAGTGCTGGACATCCTTAGCCGGGATGAAAAACTATACCGGAGTGAAAAGGGGCACATTCGTCTTCTGGATATGTGTACCGGTTCAGGGTGTATTCTTCTGAGCATCCTTCATTATGCAAAATGTGAAGTAGAGGGTGTCGGAAGCGATGTTTCGGTACAGGCGCTTGCAGTTGCAAAACAGAATGCGAAGAGTCTGGAAATTCCGGCGGAGTTTATCGAAAGCGATCTGTTTGAAAATATTACCGGAAGGTTTTCGATGATCCTGTCTAATCCGCCATATATCAGAAGCTCGGAGATCGCAGAACTCCAGGATGAGGTCAGACTTTATGATCCTATAGAAGCGCTGGACGGAAGAGAGGACGGGCTGTATTTTTACAGGGAGATCATCACGGGAAGTCCTGACCATCTGGAAAGCGGCGGTTATCTGATCTTTGAGATCGGATGTGATCAGGCGGAGGATGTGACGGGAATGATGGATGCGCAGGGGTTTGAAGAGATTCATGTGAAAAAGGATCTGGCAGGACTTGACCGCGTTGTATATGGAAGATATATTAGATAATGAAGTTTATTTATGAAGAGAAAAGGACGTATGAGAAATGTTTGACAGATTAGACGATTTGCTGATCCGATATGAAGAAGTGATGGGAGAACTCCAGGAGCCGGGCGTAGCGGATGATCCGGAACGGTTCCGAAAGCTTATGAAAGAACAGAGTGATCTTGCTCCTATCGTTGAGGCGTATCAGGAATATAAGGATTGTAAACAGAATGTAGATGACAGTCTCGCTATGCTTGAGGAAGAGTCAGATGAGGAGATGCGTGAATTGGCGAAAGAAGAGCTGAACGAGTCGAGAAAACGGATCGAGGAGTTGGAGCAGGAGCTGAAGATCCTCCTCCTTCCGAAAGACCCGAATGACGACAAGAACGTTATCGTTGAGATCCGTGCCGGCGCCGGAGGAGATGAGGCGGCGCTCTTTGCCGCTGAAATCTATCGTATGTACGTACATTATGCGGACAGCAGGGGCTGGCGCACAGAGATGATTTCGTTAAATGAAAACGGAATCGGTGGATTTAAGGAATGCGTGTTCATGATCACCGGACAGGGCGCTTATTCCAGATTGAAATATGAGAGCGGCGTTCATCGTGTACAGAGGGTGCCGGAGACGGAGAGCGGCGGCAGGATTCATACATCTACCATAACGGTTGCCATCATGCCGGAAGCAGAGGAAGTAGATGTTGTGATCGATGAGAAGGATATCCGCATTGATGTCATGCGTGCATCAGGAAATGGCGGCCAGTGTGTCAACACGACAGACTCGGCTGTCCGCCTGACTCATTTTCCTACCGGAATTGTGATCTACAGCCAGACAGAAAAATCACAGCTCCAGAATAAAGAAAAGGCGTTCCGCCTGCTCCGTTCCAAGCTGTATGATCTGGAGATGGAGAAGCAGCAGGCGTCAGAAGCTGAAGCCAGAAGAAGCCAGATCGGTACCGGAGATAGATCAGAGAAAATTCGTACTTATAACTTTCCCCAGGGCCGCGTGACAGATCATAGGATCAAGCTTACTCTGCATAAGCTTGATTCTATCTTAAACGGTGATCTGGATGAGATCATTGACAGTCTGATCGCAGCAGACCAGACGGCAAAACTGGCTAAGATGGAAGACTAGGCCAGGAATGTGCAGAAGACAGAAAGGTGAAGGAATTTATGACAGAACCAGTATTTAGACGTCCCGAACTTGAGGATAAAGAAATCATCACATCGTACTTTCTTAAATCTCCCAGCAGGAGCTGCGAACGTACCTTTGTGAACGTTTACCTCTGGTCCAGACATTATAAAGTGAAATATGCAGTGATCGAAGACGCTCTTGTATTCCGCAGCGACGACGACGGACTTTCCTTTTCCTATCCGGCAGGTGATGCCGGAAATATAAAAAAAGCCGTTGACTACCTGACTGAGTACTGTAAAGAGAAAGAATGTCCTCTTGTATTTTATAATGTGACTCCTGAAATGTTCGCTCAACTAGAAAGCTGGTATCCGGGCAGATTTTCAGTGGAATATGACCGGGATATCGCTGATTATGTATATGAGTCGGAAAAGCTTGCCACACTGGCAGGAAAGAAACTTCACGGAAAGCGCAATCATATCAATAAGTTTAAAACGTTGTACCCGGACTGGACATATGAAACACTTTCAGACGACAATGTGGAAGACTGCTTTCAGATGGCTTTGAAATGGAGAAAT
>DWXI01000066.1 GCA_019119265.1 Candidatus Mediterraneibacter intestinigallinarum
CAGGAAGAATTTTTATAAAGGTAATTACAATGCTTTCCACGCCTCCACGATAGCCTCAGTATCCACGTCTTTCTCAATCTGATCTACAATTGCAGTGCTGTTCACCTGTGCAATCTCAGCCTTGCTTTGATCCATATACACGAAGCAGACAAAGCAGAGGATCCCGATCACCAGACGTATGTAAAAAGTCCCTCCCGACGGTTCCTGCTCTTCTGTATTATTCTCATACAGATTGTGATAGATTCTTCCGTATCTGGGATGCACGGCGGGAATCTCTCTCTTGTCGTTATATAGTCTGCGCGTCTGTCTCAGCAATTCTCTGCGGCGCATTTCCGAATCATTCATATAAAACCTCAGGGGTATAAAATATGGTTAACATATCTTATGCCCCTGTATCTTTCATTAGAACCGTACAAGTTTAACGGTCTGCAAGTTCATTAGTGATATCTTCCCATGTGACGCCCCGTTCTACCATGAGCACCATCGCGTGGTACAGGAAGTCGGAAATCTCGTATTTGATTTCCTCCGGATTCGGATTCTTGGCAGCGATTACGATTTCGGTCGCTTCCTCTCCTACTTTCTTTAAGATCTTATCGATACCTTTGTCGAACAGATAATTTGTGTATGATCCTTCCTTCGGATGTTCCCTGCGGTCTACGATCGTATTGTAGACGGATTCAAATACCTGAAGCGGATTTTTCGCATCATAGTCAGCGCCCACGATTGTCGTATAGAAACAGGAACGATTGCCTGTATGGCATGCAGCGCCGATCTGTTCTACTTTCGCCAGCAGTGTGTCTTTGTCGCAGTCGATGGAGAGTGATTTTACGTACTGGTAGTGACCGGATGTCTCTCCTTTTACCCATTGGCATTGTCTGCTCCTGCTGTAGTAGGTCATGCGCCCGGTTTTGACCGTATTGTCGAATGCCTCTTCGTTCATATAGGCCATCATGAGAACTTCGTTTGTCTTGTAATCCTGCACGATAACGGGAATCAACCCATCAGAATTTAATTTGAATTCCGAGAAATCCAGGATGCTTTCAAATGAAGTCATTTTGATACCGGCATCTGCACAGATATCTTTGAATTCGTTGAAATCCATGTTCAGGCTGCTGACAAACATACCTGAGACACCTTTGATTCCGTCGCATTTCAAAATGCGCAGGATCTCGCTCTGCTCCATTGTATCAGTAAGTACGACACAGGGAAGCTCGGTAATGTTCATAACTGAGTTCAGGTCCAGTCGATGCATGAAGACGATCTCTGTGCTGTATTCCTCGATCAGATGCTGCTGCTTAAACAGCGCGTCAAAATCATTAAGGGATACTGCAATCCTTTCTTTACCGAAGCGTTTGGACACTTCTTCGATAAGATCGATGGAAAGCTGTTTGGAAAAATTCAAGATCGCTCTTTTTGCACCTGCATAAAGGATCTTTTTTACGTCTTCTGTCCGGCGTATGTTGCCGCCGGAAATCATGGGGATACTGATCACCCGGTTTATTTTTTTGATCAGATCGATCGCTTCGTCATGCTCTTCATCGGATGTGGACAGGTCGAAGACGATCAGTTCGTCCGCGCCTCTGTCACAATATTGTTTTGCAAGGGCGACTACATCGTCGGATAAGACGGTTCTGTCATCGAACCATTTCACTGCTTTTCCCCCGTCGATGAATATGCATGGGGTCAGTCTTTTATAGCTCATGTATATCAATTCTCCTTTAGTCTGTTTTGGTGGAGCATATGCCCAGGACACTGCTTACTGATTTTACAGTGTACCTTTTGTAGACCATACGTCCTTTATCCTCGGCTCTGCAGATACAGCCATGTCAAGAGCCTTGCCGAAGGCTTTAAACAGAGCCTCCGCCATATGGTGATTATTGCCCGGCTCCAGAATTTTCAGATGAAGATTCATAGCTCCGCTGTAGGATACCGCATAGAAAAATTCCCGTATCATTTCTGTATCCAGGGTTCCGAGCTGAGGTACGGTAAAATCAGCATCGTATTTCAGATACGGGCGTCCTGACAGATCGATTGCAGAGAGCGCCAGCGTCTCATCCATCGGCAGGATAAAATATCCGTATCGCTTTATTCCCGCTTTGGTGCCAAGGGCGTTTTGCAGCGCCTGCCCGAGCACGATCCCGGTATCTTCCACTGTATGGTGGCTGTCCACTTCCAGATCTCCAGACACTTTTACACTCAGGTCGAACAGCCCGTGTCTTGCGAATCCGTCCAGCATGTGATCAAAGAACGGGATTCCGGTATCAATCTGATTATCTCCCTGGCCGTCAAGATTGATGGTAAGGGCGATATCGGTCTCTTTTGTTTTTCTTGTACAGGTTCCGATTCGTTTTTCCATTGTGCACTCCTCCTCAGTCTTTACCGTCAAAGCGTACTTTGATAGAGTTGGCGTGAGCTGTCAGATGTTCGGCCTCGGCAAATTTTTCTATGTCTGAGTGTATCTTTTCCAGAGCATCTCTTGAGTAGGAAATAATGCTTGATTTCTTGATGAAATCGTCTACCGAAAGAGGCGAGAAAAATTTCGCGGTTCCGTTTGTGGGAAGAACATGGTTTGGCCCTGCAAAATAATCTCCCAGAGGCTCACTGGAATATTCGCCGATGAAAATAGCCCCGGCATTTCGGATTTTTGTCATGACTTCAAACGGATTGGCGGTTACAATCTCCAGATGTTCTGACGCAATCTCATTTGCCGCATCAATGGCATCAGTAAGATTTTCAGCGACAAGAATATGCCCGTAGTTGTCCAGCGATTTCCGGATAATCTCGCCCCGTGAGAGTTCGCTGATGAACCGGTCCGTCCAGTCGGATACTTCCTTTGCAAGTTTTTCGCTTGTTGTGACCAGAATCGCGCTTGCCATCTCATCATGTTCCGCCTGAGAGAGCAGATCGGCAGCCACATATCTTGGATTCGCGGTCTCATCCGCAAGAACGAGGATTTCGCTTGGGCCTGCCACGGAATCGATGCTCACATGTCCGTAGACTGATTTTTTAGCCAGAGCCACATAGATGTTGCCCGGCCCTACGATCTTGTCCACTTTTGGAATACTCTCTGTTCCATAGGCAAGCGCTGCGATAGCCTGAGCTCCCCCCGCCTTGTAGATGCGGTCAGCCCCCGCTTCGTGTGCAGCAACAAGAGTGGTGGCTGTAACGCGGCCGTCTCTGCCGGGCGGAGTGGTCATGATGATTTCATCCACGCCTGCTACTTTAGCTGGTATGATGTTCATGAGTACAGAGGAAGGATAGGCGGCTTTGCCTCCCGGAACATAGACGCCGACCCGGTGCAGAGCCGTTACCTTCTGCCCGAGTATCGTTCCGTCCGGTTTACTGTCGAACCAGCTGTACTGCCGCTGCTTTTCGTGATAGGTCCGAATATTGTCAAGCGCTTTTCTTATGATATCGACAAGTCCAGGGTCTACCTCGTCATATGCCTCTTTGATCTCATCTTCAGTGACCAGGATATTGTCCGCACTGATATGGGCTCCGTCAAATTTCTCAGTGTATTCAAAGAGGGCCTGATCCCTTTTTTCTTTTACGGCATCCAGGATTTCCCGTACGCTTTCTTCATATTTTCCGTAGCTGTTTGGACTGCGTTTCAACAGCTTTTCCAGCAGATCCGTTTTCGTATTCTGATCCAGTTTCTCAATTCTCATTTCTTCCTCCTATTGTTCCCTGAGCAATGTCCGCAGGTCTGTAATCAGTTTTTTGACTCTGTCGTTTTCCATCCGCATACTCACCGGATTCACGATCATACGGGCAGACAGCGGGCAGACTTCCTCAAGTACTACAAGTCCGTTTTCTTTCAGAGTGGAGCCGGTCTCCACAATATCCACGATCACTTCTGAGAGACCAACGATAGGCGCCAGCTCGATCGAGCCGTTCATCTTGATGATCTCTACAGTCTGATGTTTTTTGTTATAGAAATAATCTTTGGCGATCTTCGGATATTTTGTCGCTACGCGGATCAGTTCGTGATGCTGCAGAAGCTCTGCGGCGTCCTCGTGTCCGCACACACACATCCTGCATTTTCCGAAGCCAAGATCCAGTACTTCGTGTACTTTTCTTCCCTCCTCGATGATCGTATCCTTTCCGACCACACCGATATCCGCAGCTCCGTATTCTACATAAGTAGGCACATCCGGACCTTTCGCAAGGAAGAACTTCAGTTTCAGTTCTTCATTGGTAAAGATCAGTTTTCTGGAATTTTTATCTTTCATTTCATCACAGGTGATGCCGAGCTTTTCCAGCATCTCCAGCGTCTTGCTTGCCAGGCGCCCTTTCGTAAGGGCAAATGTCAGATATCTCATATGTCATGCTCCTTTAATCCTGCTTTTTCAGATCCACAAGTTTTTCCTCACCGGTCTTGAGATTCAGCATTTCGATCTTTTCGTCATCCCGCAGATATAACATGGCAGATACATCGGTTCGGCGGGCATATTCTTCGTAAATATCCCGCTCTTCTTCCGGTTCACGCTTGATCAGTTCGATGTTCCGTCCTTTGCCTCGAAAACTGCAGGCAAGAGAGACCGCATGCTCCTCGGTCTGTTCTGTATAGACGATCAGATTTTTATGTACGGTATCTACGGTAATCTTCTGCCGATTCAGTGCACTCATCAGTTCATCAACGATGATTGCAAAACCGATAGACGGTGTATTTTTCCCGAATTTCTCCAGAAGATGATCGTATCTTCCGCCGCGGACGATGGCGTCTCCGGTTCCGTACGTATAGGCACGGAAGATAACTCCTGTGTAATATCCGTAATTTCCGCTCATGCTCAGATCAAAAGTGACATGATCCTCTGCGCCGTAGAGCTTCAGGAGACGATAGATCTGCTGAAGTCTCGTGACGCCCAGACGGGCATTCAGATCCGGAGCCGCTTTCAACGCCAGATCGAGAACTTCCGCTCCGCCTACAAGTTCGGGAAGCATATGAAATGCTTTCCTGATAGTTTCTTTTACATTTCTGCTGTCGAGAAGTTCTTCTACTCCGAAGTAATTCCTGTTTGTTATAAGAGCGCGCACTTCATTGCTCTCCTCTTCGCCAAGTTCCGCTCCGCTCATAAGGCCGCGGATGAAGTCAACATGACCGATGCTGACCTGAAATTCTTTTAACCCGACTTTTTTCAGGCCGTCTACCACCATGGCGATCATTTCCGCGTCAGCCTCAATGGAGTCCAGTCCGATCAGCTCCGCGCCGAGCTGGGTGTTCTCCTTTAATCTTCCCTGATAACTGGAATGATTGATAAATGTATTTCCGGCATAGCAAAGACGGATCGGAAAATCTTCATTCTCAAAAAGTGTTGCGGCAGCCCGTGCCACGGAAGGAGTGATATCCGGCCGGAGGGCAAGGATATTTCCTTCTCTGTCGAAGAATTTATAGAGTTCCTGTGTAGATGTGGATCCGATCTCCTCGCGGAATACGTCATAGTATTCAAACGTGGGTGTCTGTATATCCTGATAACCGTACAGATGAAGTACGGTACTCAGTTTTTTCTGAAGTGCAAGTTTGGTTTCGCATTCTTTGTTGTAAATATCCCGGACGCCTTCCGGAGTGTGAAGTTTCTGTTCCATATGCTCTCCTCTTTCACTTTAATGTGCTACTACGTTAAACCACCTTGTAATTATACGGATTTTATACTTTCCTGTCAATCCCTGCAGTCCAGATCTTTCTGTATCATATCAAGATATGGTACAAAATATCCCTGCTTCAGTTCCATGAACCATCCCGGCTCCATCTCGTCATAACGGAAACTTTTCCTTCCCCCATGTTCCGCCCGATCCCAGAATTTTTTAATCTGCTCATATCGCATATAATACAGTTCATCACGTGTACTGAAATAAATGAGCAGAAAAGAGATACCTCCCTGTTTTTCAAATTTTCCCATAAAATCCATCTGGTGCTCATGGACATTCTGAAGAGGAAACGTATCGGATCTGCATTCCTTGGCATCGAAGCAGACAGGGATTCCCTGTACCGCTCCGATATAATCCACGGTACTTATCTTATCGAAATAAGCCAGCGTGATATGCCGGCTTTCCTGATCGATCTTAACCGGTGTGATGGGGGTAGGGATCTTCTGTATCAGGGCAAGCCCCGTTTCCGTGTATCTTTCATTTGTATGGTTGATAAATTCTTCTAGGGTAGATCCGCGAAGCCCTCTTGAATTCCATGTGGCCATTGCATACTGCTCCTTTTTATGTTTTTGTCTGCGCATATTCTGATAAAAATCTCCGGAGGCGGAGCTGTTATCGTCTTCCCGGACAGTTCCGAGAGCGTACCGCTGCAGGCAGGGATACAGAGTCTGACAGAGTGGAGCAGCTGGGATTTCAGTCCGTAAACGCTTCTGTACCGGTCGTTGATGCGTCTGTCTCCGTATTTGTAATCACCTATGATCGGATGACCCTGCGACGCCATATGAGCACGGATCTGGTGGGTTTTCCCCGTGATCAGATGCACTTCCAGCAAGGTGACGCCGTCGCCGATTTCGAGAGGACGATATTCCGTTCTGATCTCTGAGGCCCCGTTCATTTTCTCTTTGCTGAAAACAACTCGGTTGGTACGGGAATCTTTTTTCAGATACCCGTTGAGCCGCCCTTTTTCTTTCACCGTTCCGGCTGCCAGACAGAGATAATACTTTTTCAGGCTTCTGTTTCGGAACATGGCGCTCAACTCCTGAAGGGCGGGAAGTGTTTTCCCTGCCGCAACAATGCCGCTTGTGTTTCGATCCAGCCGGTTGCAGACTGCAGGATGGAACGTGCGCATTTCTGCTTCTGTAATCTGATGGGTATCAAGAAGATATTCTGTCAGATATTCCACAAGGGAGATGTCATCCTTTGAAGCTTTCTGAGAAAGCATGCCTACAGGCTTGTTTATAAAGATTGTATGTCTGTCCTCATATAATATGTCAAGATCTGACGGAACAGCTCTGGCGGACGGTGTAGTTTCTTTCTGAGGCGAGAACTTTTCAATCGTATCGTCAGAGAGAAACATTCTGACGATATCGCTCTGCAAAAGTTTTTCCTGCCCGGATGCTTTTTTCCCGTTGAGAGTAATGTTTTTCTTCCTGAGCATTTTATACAGAAAACCCTTCGGGGCAAGAGACATGTATTTTGAAAGAAATTTATCCAGACGCTGTCCGGCTTCATTTGAATTTATTTTTATCTCTCTCATAACTTTTCCTTCTGATGTCTGTTACACAATATTTTTCCGCCTTTTGTCTTTGGTACAGGAATCCCCACCCCCGTCTTTAATATAAGCCTGTGGGGAATTGCTTTTGCTCCCAGTCGTGCCGTTTTCATGCCGATTCCGTAGACAGACGTTTCTTTCCTGCGGCGGCTGTCAGTCAGCGCCTTGTGCACAACGGCGGGCGCCTTTGCGAGCGTAAGTTTCTTCAAAGGATCCGTGAGCGGGCCGCTCGTACGGAAGAACTCAGTGTCTACCGGGCCCGGGCATACTGCCGTTACGATGATACCGTCCGGTTTCAGTTCTGCGTGTAGAGCCCGGGAGAGACTCAGCACATAAGACTTTGTGGCGGCGTATACGGCGAAAGATGGCTGCGGACAAAATGCAGCTGCAGAAGCAATGTTGATGATCCTGCCGCCTCTGTCCATATACGGGAGCGTCAGCCGGATCATCTGCGTCAGCGCCCGGCAGTTCAGATCCACCATATCTGTCTGAAGCTTTTTGTTCTCTTTGGCAATCTCCTGAAATGTACCGCTGCGGCCAAAGCCGGCTGCGTTGACAAGCATGCGTACATCGGGAGAACACTCTTTGAGTTCTTTGCGATAATCCTTATAAACCTGCTTTTTTAAAAGATCTCCGTCAATGATCCTAAGCGGGATCCGGCTCTGTTCTCTGAGCCGTTCCAGCCTTTCTTTCCGTCTGGCGATCACCCAGATCTCGTCAAGATTTTGATAGAAATACCCGATCTGACGGACGAACTCTCTTCCAATCCCGGAAGACGCGCCGGTTACAACTGCTATCTTCATAAATATCCTCACTTCTTTTTGTGGACATTGCGTATTGTCTTTTTCCTTTTCGTATTTCTATTGATTTTTCTTTTTTTATTCTCATCAGATTTTCCACTGCCCCGGCCGTTATGCTCCGTTTTGGGCCTGATCAGGCATTTGGAACCGTATCCGACAAGATCCATGCGTCCTGCACGCCTTAACGCTTCCAGAACGAGGTCATAAAGGGCCGGATTCCTGTACTGGATCAATGCTCTCTGCATTGCCTTTTCATGGGGATTCTTTGGTACATATACGGGCTGCATGGTTCTGGGATCCAGACCGGTATAGTACATACAGGTGGAAAGTGTGGAAGGCGTAGGATAAAAATCCTGTACCTGTTCCGGCATATACCCCAGATCTCTGCAGTATTCAGCGAGCTTTACCGCTTCTTTTAATGTAGAACCCGGATGGGAAGACATCAGATAAGGAACAAGATATTGTTTCTTGCCAAGTCGGTCATTCATCCGCCGGAATTCTTCTGTAAATTTTTCATATACGCTGTGTTCAGGTTTCCCCATCAGGGAAAGGACCGGCGCAGCCACATGTTCGGGCGCCACTTTGAGCTGCCCGCTTATATGATGCTGGCTGAGCTCGCGGAGGAAATCCCTCTTTTTGTCAGCCAGCAGATAGTCGAAACGGATCCCGGATCGTATGAACACCTTCTTCACGCCGGGGATGTGCCGCAGTTTTTTCAGGAGAGCGACATAATCACTGTGATCCGCATCCAGGTTCCGGCAGGGCGATGGAAACAGGCACTGTCTGTTCCGGCAGACGCCGTGTTCGAGCTGCTTTTTACAGGAGGGATGCCGGAAGTTCGCAGTGGGGCCGCCCACATCGTGGATATATCCCTTAAAATCCTTTTCCTTTGTGATTTTTTCGGCTTCTCTCAGAAGAGACTCATGGCTTCTTACCTGCACGATCCTTCCCTGATGAAAGGTCAGCGCGCAGAAGCTGCATCCGCCGAAACACCCTCTGTTGCTGATGAGGCTGAAGCGTATCTCGGATATGGCCGGTATTCCGCCTCTGCTCTCGTAGGATGGATGGTATGTCCTCATATAAGGAAGATCATATACGTCATCCATCTCGGTCATACTCAATGGTTTCGAGGGCGGATTCTGGATTACAAAGAGATGATTCGAATATGGTTCTGCAAGCCGCTGGCCGTTGAAGGCGTCAGTGTTCAGGTACTGCCTGTAAAAGCTTTCCGCGTATGTTCTCCTGTCTGCTTTCAGTTCTTCATATGACGGCAGAAATTCTGCGTCGTAGATGCGGTTGCGGTCCTTTACCTTTACTACAGTTCCGTCAATATAAGTCAGTTCATCTACCGGAATTCCCGCATCCAGTGCATCGGCGATCTCGATGATGGAGCGTTCCCCCATTCCGTAGGAGATGATATCTGCGCCTGAATCCAGAAGTACAGAGCGTTTCAGCCTGTCGGACCAGTAATCATAATGCGCCATCCGTCTGAGGCTTGCCTCGATTCCGCCCAGTATGACGGGGGTTTTCTTATATGTCTGCCGGATCAGATTCCCATATACCACACATGCATAATCCGGTCTCTTTCCCATCTCACCTCCGGGCGTATAAGCGTCGGTCTTCCGTCGCTTTTTTGACACGGAATAGTGATTGACCATAGAGTCCATGTTGCCGGCGGATACGAGGAATCCAAGCCGGGGTTCTCCGAAGACAGTAATACTCGCAGGATCTTTCCAGTCAGGCTGAGATATGATCCCTACGCGGTATCCCCGGGATTCAAGCACCCGGCTGATGATGGCGTGACCAAAAGACGGATGATCTACATAGGCATCTCCGATTACATAGGCAAAATCGACCTGATCCCACCCTCTCTTTTCCATATCGCTTTTGTTTATCGGCAAAAAGTCATTGCTAGTCACGTTCTGTTTCCGCACCTTTCATAGGTATGTCTGAAAATATCATTGAAGTCATGGATAAAGTAATCCGCCAGCCGCTTCTTTTCCGTTTCAAGCGGTCTGGAGAATTCGTCGTCTACAGCGCATACTTCCATGCCGGCGTTTTTCCCGGCCAGTATACCGTTTGGCACATCCTCGAAGACAAGGCAGGTTTCCGGATCGACTTTCAGATCTTCCGCCACCTTCAGATATACATCCGGCGCCGGTTTCCCGGCTGCCACCTCGCAGGAGGTGCGCACAGAATCAAAATATCCGGAAAGACCCCGGGCATTCAAAGCGGCCTCCGCAATCTCTCTGTTGTTGCTGGTGGCGATCCCGAGAAATATGCCTCTTTTCTTCATATATTGCAGAAATTCTACAGCTCCCGGTTTCGGAAATACTTTCGTGGCGTAAAGGTGGATCGTCATATCGCGCCATTCCTGCATTACCTGTTCTACTGTCCGGTCCAGTGTTTGAAACGTATCCACGAAATACTGTGCTGTCTCTGTATAACTCATCCCTTCGATATCCTTGTGGAAAGTATCTGGTTCTGTAAGATGATATTTGTCCATGTAGATCCGGTCCACTTCCGGCCAGATCCACATGGAATCCACGAGGGATCCGTCCATATCGAATATTACGGCTTTTTTTCCTGTAAGCATAGGTTCTTTACCTCTTCTTCCGTCAGTTTCCGGTATTCACCGGGATGCAGCTTCTCATCCAGGACAAGCGTTCCCATCTGCAGACGCTTTAAAAAGATCACTTCTTTTCCCACTGCCTGAAACATACGCTTGACCTGATGAAACCGCCCTTCGCGGATAGTCAGGCGTATTTCCGACAATTTACCGGATGAGTAAATATGAAGTTTCGCAGGGAAGGTCGGTTTGTCGTCTCCGATATCGAGACCGCGTGCAAATTCTATTACATCCCGCTCTGTCACTTTCCCCTTTATCCTGGCAAAATAGACTTTGTCCACATGTCTGCCGGGGGAGAGAAGGTTGTGTGCCAGCTTTCCGTCATTGGTGATAAGGAGAAGTCCTTCTGTATCTTTATCAAGCCTTCCAACCGGAAAAAGATCGTTGCGTCTGCGCTCCCTGATCAGGTCGAGCACTGTCTTTTCACGCCTGTCTTCCGTGGCGGATACGACCCCGGCCGGTTTGTTGAGCATATAGTATTCGTATTCTTCATAGATGACAGGCTGGCCCTGAAAAAGAACCTGATCTTTGTCTGTATCAATTTTGACATCCGGACGGCATACTGCAGTTCCGTTGACGGAAACACTGCCGGTGCGGACGTCTTTTTTGATCTGGCTTCTCGTTCCCAGCCCCATATCCGCCAGATACTTGTCAAGTCTTATCTTCATGCCGACTGCCACCGCCATCCGGGAAGATATTTATTCTTCAGCATCTGTCGGGCCAGTTTCCCAAATCCCAGCGGATAACCATCCACGCAGACCAGATACCAGCCCTTCTCTTTGGAGGACACAAGATCTTCCACGTCCAGAGTCTCGCCTTTTAAGTACCGGATCACTCTCTCATCTTTCGCTGAGAGATCAATGGTGCGGGCATACTCTTCTTTCTTCAGATTCATGGCAAGGGCCTGGCTTGGTTCGAACCGCTTTTTCTTCAGTTCTCCCATAAGCAGTCCTGTGCGGATAAAACGGACTCCGTTAAGGGCGGGCAGACCTTCAGGCATATAATATACTTTGTCGCCCCGGATATCGATCCTGGAAGGGTCAAATTCCCGTTTTATATCTCTGAGAAAATCATCCAGTTCCCCGGGAAGGATGTTTTTCCGCGGAGAAGCGGAACGGAGCGCGTCACAGGTATGCGTAACCTCGTCTCCTCTTTTTTTCAGCAGCGCCAGATAATGTCCTTCGCCTTTCATCCGGTACGGGAAAATGCGGACAGTACGGGAGAGCCGCTCATCCCGGGATGCTGTTGTCTCCGGCATGCCGCTGCTGAATCCCTCATAACCTTCCATCTCGCAGAGATCGAATTCCGGGTGTGTTTCCAGAAGATATTCGATGGTCTGTTCGTTCTCTTCAGGAGAGAACGTGCAGGTGGAATACAGCATCATGCCGCCCGGTTTCAGCATTTCGGCTGCCTGAGTGATAATGCTCTTCTGGATCTTTGAGAAGTATTCAGGACCGTGTTCCTCCCATGCACGGATCATCTTTTTATCTTTGCGGAACATGCCTTCTCCCGAGCATGGGGCGTCGATGAGGATCTTGTCAAAATATTCCCTGAAATACGGGATCAGCTTGCCCGGTTCCTCACTCAGGATAAGGACATTGCCGATCCCCATAAGTTCAATGTTTTTCAGCAGTCCTTTTGCACGGGAACTGCTCAGGTCATTGGCTGCCAGAATGCCGGTACCGTTCAGTCTGGCTCCCAGTTCCGTCGCTTTACCTCCCGGGGCCGCGCATACGTCAAGCACCCGGTCTCCGGGCAATATGGGAAGCCGGTCGGCAGGGGTCATCGCACTTGGCTCCTGCAAGTAATACAGTCCTGCAAAATAATACGGGTGTCTGGCCGGGTGACAGTTTTCTCCGTCATAGTAAAATCCATTGTGTATCCAGGGAACCGGTTCAAGGGGCCAAGGGGCAATCTTCAGGAAATCCTCCGTGGAAATTTTTGCTGTATTCACGCGGAGCCCGTAATGACGGGGCTCGTCAAAACATTTCAGGTATTCGCTGTATTCATCGCCGATCAGGCGTTTCATCTTCTCTTCAAATGCTGTTGGCAGACTCATCTTATCCTCCATTTAATCTCTGCTCAGCAGAGCGGATCCGTTTTAACGGTCCGGATTGCACATAATGTAATTATTATATCATGTTTTCAGGATGCTTGAAACCCCAGTCTTTTATCTTCCAGATACTTAAGCGCCGGATATGGGTTAACACTGATCTCTTTGTCGTCATCATATATGTAGATCCCTAAGTGCAGGTGGACGGGAAACTTTCCTCTTGTTCCCTCTTCTGTTCCATATCCGGTGTCTCCCATAAATCCAAGAAGGTCACCCGCCTTTATTTCATCTCCTTCTTCAATATCTGCATAGGAATCCAGATGTGCATAATAGAAATATGCGCCGTGAGGGGAACGGATGCCTATGCGGTAACCGCCCAGTTCCAGCCAGCCCTTATTCTGTACGACTCCGTCTGTCATGCTTACTACAGGGAGTATGCCTCTTTTGTTTTCAGTGGACATGATATCCGTGCCCTCATGTCCCCGATCTTCTTTATAGGTTCTGTCAAACATCCAGGAATCTTCGAAGGTTACGTCAGTATCCGGAGAGCCTGAGGACGCTACCGGAAAGTAAACGAGATCATCCCAGACAGCCTGGCAGGCTGAGAGATATCTTCCCCAGCCTTTTGCCCTCTCCCATCGTTTTCTCATGTCAAGGATACTTTCTGAAGTTATATGGATATCTTTTTCTCCAAACCTGTTCTCCAGCCAGTATACCGCAAGATATTCTCCGGGATCCTGCATATTGCTGATCTGTTTCAGAGTCCATTCATCCACCGGCTGACGCCGGAAGCTGTCGTTTTCCAGTATATTGTCTGTCAGACGGCTGCCCTCACTGATATATTGAAGTTTGGGAATCCATATCGCAACGGTAAATACAAGAAGAAACAATAAAAAAACGTGCCT
>DWXI01000067.1 GCA_019119265.1 Candidatus Mediterraneibacter intestinigallinarum
CGGCGAAGCTGGATCTGCTTAATACACATAACAATACGAAGGACGGTATCCATGCGGCTAATATGGGTGGCTGTTATATGGCTGTTATTAATGGATTCGCGGGCCTGCGGATCAGCGGAGAAGGTATAGAGATCGCGCCGGCTCTGCCGGAACAGTGGAATGGTTACCATTTCCGTTTCCGATACCATGATTCATCGGTGCGCATATGCGTCGATAAAGAAAAGATAGCTGTTGAACTGACGCAGGGCGGACCAGTCAGCATGAAAGTATATGGCAGGAGTATGCAGCTTCTTCCGGGGCAGCCCATATCAGAAAAATTAAGAAGGTGACATATTATGAAATGCAGGAGAATTTTAGTGGAATACGGAACACAGCCGTATGCCGGACTTGATACATATTTTCTGGATAATTATGAAGAAATCGATACGGACAGGAAAAGACCTGTGGTTCTGATCTGTCCGGGAGGCGGGTATCGAATGACTTCAGACCGGGAGGCTGAAGCGGTAGCGATTAAATATGTTTCTATGGGATATCAGGCCTGCGTGCTCAGGTACAGTGTTAAGCCGAGTATATTTCCACGGGCATTGTGTGAACTTGCATGGTGTGTGAGATATCTGCGCAGCCATGCAGACGAGTACGCCATTGACCGGAACGGGATTTTTGTTCTGGGATTCTCTGCCGGCGGACATCTGGCAGCCAGCCTGGGCGTATTCTGGCATGAAAAATGGCTTGAGGAACTGCTTGGGGCTGATAAGTCGGAGATGCGGCCTGACGGAATGATCCTATGCTATCCGGTGATCAGCTCCAAACAGTATGGACATATGGAAAGCTTCGAAAACTTATTGGGAGACGAAAATACGGAAGAAATGAGGAACTATTTAAGTCTGGAAGACCATGTGACAGAAATGTTTCCGCCGGCGTTTATATGGCATACATATGAAGATGAGACTGTTCCTGTTGAAAACTCATTTCTCATGGCCGGCGCCCTCAGAAAGGCGGGAGTATCCTGTGAGCTTCATATATTTCCGCATGGCTCCCATGGACTGTCCCTTGCAAAAGAGGAGACGAGATGTGCAGACACCGGAGGCGGGATCCAGAAACATTGTCAGCATTGGCCGGAACTTACTGATGAGTGGATTCGTGAAATGAAAGAAAATAAATGTGAAAAAAAGAAAAAAGGAATCATCTTTGATTTGGACGGAGTGATCGTCTCTACAGATAAGTTCCATTATCAGGCGTGGAAAAAGATTGCGGATAAAATGGGAATCGAGTTCAATGAGAAGATTAATGAACGTCTGCGCGGCGTGAGCCGCATGGAGAGCCTTGAGATCATACTTGAAAAGTATGAAGGCACGCCGCTGTCGGCGGAGCAGAAAAAGGCGCTGGCGGAGGAAAAGAACTCATATTATGTGGAACTCCTGAAGACAATGGACCGGTGCGATGTGTCTGAAGAAGTGGCTGATACACTGAAAGCTCTGAGGAGAAAAGGATACTTTCTGGCGGTGGGTTCATCCAGTAGGAATGCAGGGATTATACTGAGACAGACAAGGATTGAAGATCTCTTCGACGCCGTGTCCGACGGCACCAATATTACCAGATCCAAACCGGATCCGGAAGTGTTTCTGAAAGCAGCGGAGTATATCGGACTTTCTCCGGAGCAGTGTGCCGTAGTCGAAGATGCACGGGCGGGTATTGATGCGGCAAAAGCGGCTGGAATGCTGGCGGTGGGTATAGGAACTGCGGCGGATTATGATAAATGTGACCGGAAGATCAGGTCATTTGATGAGCTGAATAAGGTGTTCTGAACCTGTTTGTCAGTGTGAAAAATTTTTTATTGCAATGTTGACACAAATAAAATCGTGATCTAAAATAAATTTTAGAAGAGAAAATCTGTTTATTTTACTGTGCGGATTAACGGGTGTCAGACAGTAATTACAATATTAAAGAGCGGGAATGAGAGAATAAGCGACACAAGCGTTTGCAAGTAAGGGCAAATACCTGTGTCGCTTTTTGATTATAAAAAAGAGAGGAGAACTGTGGAATGAAAAATCAAAAGGTAAAAAAGTTTCTTGCTGTTGCGGTCAGCGTAGGCGCACTAACTGCTGTACCGTCTGTCACGGCGTCCGCCCAGGAGGCGGATAATAGCCATCCAGCGGATCCGGAGCCTGTTCAGGAAAAAGCCGAAGCTGGTACATATGGCACGTCGGATTCTGTTCAGGAAGCAAAGGAGAATCTCAATAGAGCCGAAAATGATGCGAAAAAGGCAAAAGCGTCATTAGATGATGCCGCAGCTGAAAGAGAAGAGTGTCTGGACAATTTAGAAAGCGCTGCGCAGAATGCCCAGAACGCTCAAAATACATACGACAAGGCAGTAGAAGATGCGAAGGATGCTTTTGACAATGCCGTGTCAGATGCGGAGACAGGTGTAGAACAGGCAGAATCAAATCTGAATAAGGCAGAGGAGGAAAAAGAACAGGCAGCATCAAATATAACTGAGGCAGAAGAAAATCTCAATCAGAAGAATGAAGCTTATACAGAGGCACAATCTGCCCTGGAAAAAGCGGAGCAGGCGGCTGAGAGCGCCGGAGTGACGGAAGAAACGACGGAAGCTGCCGGGAAAGAGGCTGAAACAGCAGAAAATGCTTATAATGAAGCAACGGCAACGGCGGATAAAGCGGGCGCAGACGTAGAAAGTTCGAAAGATGCTTACGATAAGGCTGCGGAAGACGAAAAAACAGCGTTGAACGCATATCAGAAAGCGGAAAGCGAAAAAAAGGCGGCAGATGGAGAGGTTAAAAAGGCAGAAAATGAACTTGCTGAGGCTCAAAAGGCATATGAAGAGGCAAAAGAAGCTTATGAAGCGGCGGGAGGTTCGGTTTCTGATCTGGATATAGACGCCGCTCTGAAAGCCCTCAAGCAAGCAGAGGAAGATTATAAGGCTGCTCAGGAGGCAGTACAGATTGCGAAAGAAAATCAGGAAAAAGCAGAAACCGCAATTGCCGATGCAGACCAGAACGTGACAGAGGCTGAAAATGCTGCGATATCTGCTGAACAGGATAGAGATAAAGCACAGTCGGATGTGACATCTGCACAGGCAATTGTGAATGAAGCAATGAAAAAGGCAGATGAAGCGAAAGTGTTTAAGGATAGCGCGTCACAATCATTAAAAGACGGGATGTATGCGTTCTTTGAATCCGTTGGAGCTACAGACGCTCTTGATGCCTTGGAAAACTGTTATTATGCAGATTACAATATAAAGGGGTATTCTGAAGATGCCTCTTCCTTTAAAAATGTGTTTGATGCGCTTGATTTTATCGATGAATGTAACAGACTACGTAAGGAAGAAGGACTGTCTGAATTAAAAGTTACTGATCTTATGATGGCGTGTGCGATTGCGGATGCAAACTTCGCTGATCATCATATTGCTCATCCGGAACAGTTTAATGTGGGCGAAAATCTGGCATGGGGATATAGTAATCCGTTTGATGGATGGTATGATGAAGAGAAGGCGCTGTATGAAGGAGGAAATACGAAATTTGAAGATGTCGGTCACTATTTGAATATTATCAACGGTAATTATTTAGTGACCGGATTTGCAATTAATACAGAAAGATCCAATATGTATGGGGTTACGTATTGTCAGGTATTTTCTTCCGGTGAAAGCGGAACTGTGTATAGCGTATCCGAGTATAGAAATCGACTTCAGCAATATTACAACAGTCTGCTCACCGCTGAAGATGCCTACAATAAAGCCTTGGATACTCTGCAGGACGCACAGAAAACACTCTCGGGATATGAAGATGCGTTAGAGAAAGCAGAAGCAGCTCTGACATTAGCAGAAGCTGATCTGCAGAAAGCAGAGGAGCTTTTAGCGGCAGCGCAGAAAGAAGGACAGAGCGCTTCTGATAATTATCAGGCGTCTGTTGAAAATGAGAATAAAGCACAAGCTACACTGGAATCTGTACAGGAAGATTATGCCTTTGCATTTGCGTCAGTATCCCTGGATGAAGCTAAGGCTGCTTATGATTCCGCTGTGATCGCACAGGATCAAGCGGCGGATCAAGTGGCAGAAGCGGAAGCGGCATATTATGCGGCGGCGGAAAACACTGGAAAGATGGAAGACGTGTATCAGTCTGCGCTGACAGAATATAATGATCTCAAAGCCCGGGCAGATGAGCTTAAAATTGTCTACGACGAAGCACAGGCTGAGTATGAGAGACAGGCTGCATATCTGACCACTATTTCGAATGCAGAAAATGAAATGGAGACGGCCGGACTAGCGGTGGAGAGTGCTCAGTATGCCCTTGATGCTGCCAGGGAAGCCTATGCTCAGGCAGAACAGAACATTCCTGTCCGGGAAGCAGAACTTGAAGCGGCAAAGGATAAACAGACACGTGCCTATCAGTTGTCTTATGAGAATGCCTTTGAGAATGAAATTACAGATGAAGATTTCACATATCTGAATGAATACATTAGTGAAGTAAAAAGGACAGAGAAGGAGGCTTCGGCTGCGGTTGCAGCAATCCAGCCGGCACAGGAAGCGTATGATTCCGCGGATAAAGCTTACAGGGAAGCGATGGCAGTATATACCAATGCACTGGCAGACGTTGCTGTCTGCCGGGATGACTACAATAATTATCTTATTGCAGAGGAGAAAAACAGCGTAGCGACAGTCAGTGAAAAGAAAGACACAGTTGTTTCTTCCAATATATCCGGAACATATAAAAGCGTACAGACCGGGGATATGGCATCACCGGCTCCGTACGGCGTCGCTGCGGGTGTCTCATTCATTACTGCTTTGTGGGCAGTTATGAGAAGAAAAAGAAACAGATCATAAAAGATAAATACGGAAAATACTGTGTATAAAAAGGGAGCTGAGTTTTCAGTTCCCTTTCTGACTTTACTGTGGTAAACTGTATAAGAGTGTAGTCAAATCCGGTTTGTCGCATTTTAGAAAACGAGAAAAGGAGTACATAATGGCTGATAAGAACAATAAGATACTGGCGATGGGCAATGAAGCGATCGCTCTGGGTGCCATCCGTGCAGGTGTGCGCATGGCAGCAGGCTATCCCGGAACTCCGTCTACAGAGATCCTGGAAACAATAGCAAAAAATAACGATGGACATATCCATGTGGAATGGTCTGTTAATGAAAAAGCGGCCATGGAAGTCGGGGCGGGCGCAGCTTACGCAGGAGCCCGTACACTGGTCACTATGAAACAGGTGGGGCTCAATGTGGCATCCGATCCGCTTATGAGTCTCGCGTATATAGGAGTTAAAGGAGGCATGGTTATTGTATCCGCGGATGATCCCGGTCCGATCTCCTCACAGACTGAGCAGGATACGCGTACCTTTGCACAGTTTTCAAAACTCCCCGTATTCGATCCGTCTTCTCCGGAGGAGGCTTACGAGATGATCGGAGAGGCGTTCGAATTCTCAGAAAAATACAATACGCCGGTGCTGTTCAGACCTACTACAAGGGTCTGCCACGCATGCGCGAGCATTACTCTTCTCCCGGATATGAATGTACCGGAACCGGAAGGATTCGTCAAAGATACGATGCGCTGGGTCATCTTCCCGAGGACTTCTTATCTGAACCATATAAAAATAGAGAAGAGAAATGCAGAACTTTCGGAAACTCTTTCTGCATATCCGCGCAATTTCGTGACAAATACAGACGAAACAAGGAAAAGCGATACAGCGGCAGCGTACAGTGCGGCGGAAAAACCAGGACTCCGCAAGGGAGTTGCCGCATCCGGCGTGAGCTATGCATATACATGTGAAGTTCTTCCTGAGGGTGTTCCTCTCCTTAAGATATCAACGCCTCATCCATTCCCGGAGAAGCTTGCGAAAGAATACCTGGAAACAATGGACGAGGTACTTGTGCTGGAGGAACTGGACCCCATGGTAGAGCGGGAACTGTTGCGGATCGCAGGAAAATATCACCTGCCGGTAAAGATATACGGCAAGCTGACCGGTCATACAAAAAATGCCGGAGAAAACAGCACAGAGAGCATCCTTGAAGATCTGAAAAATTTCCTGGGAACGGAACATATAAAGAAGCATACGTCTGTGTCAGAACAGACGTCAGAGTCGCCCGAACTACCGGTGCGTCCGCCGGTGCTTTGCGCAGGATGTCCGCATCGCGCTTCATTTTATGCGGTGAAAAAAGCGATGAAAGGAAAGAAGGCGGTATTTTGCGGCGATATCGGATGTTATACTCTCGGAAATGCACAGCCGCTGGATATGGTGGATACCTGCCTGTGCATGGGGGCGGGTGTGACGATCGCGCAGGGGCTCCGTGCAGTTGAGCCTGATGAGGTAAGCTTTGCCTTTATCGGAGATTCCACATTTTTCGCATCGGGAATCACCGGTGTGGTAAATGCAGTATATAATGGAAATGATATCGTGCTTGTAGTACTGGATAATTCCACCACAGCCATGACCGGCCATCAGCCGCATCCGGGTACCGGAAAGACGATCATGGGAGATGTGGCGGCAAAGATCAGTATACAAAAAATTCTGGAAGGGATCGGTGTAGAGCAGATTTATGAGACAGATCCTCTGCAGCTCGAAGATGCTGTGGAGGTTGTGAAGAAAGCGGCTGACGGCAAAGGCGTGCGCGCCATCATATTCAAGTCGCCGTGCATTGCCGTGACAAAGCCTCTGAACAGATATGAAGTACAACAGGAGGTATGCCGCAACTGTAAGGTCTGCGTACGTGAGCTTGGATGTCCCGCTATTGTCACAGATGGAGACGGCGTAAAGATCGATCCGTCATTGTGTTACGGATGCGGAATCTGCGCCTCAGTATGTCCTTTCGATGCAATCGTCAGGGCGGAATCCAAGGGAGGTGAGATGTGATGACGAGAAACTGTTTATTGTGCGGAGTAGGAGGACAGGGCGTTGTGCTGGCGTCACGTCTTATCGCATACGCAGCTATGGAGCAGGGGGATTTTGTGAGGACGACCGAGACGATAGGTATGGCTCAGAGAGGCGGATCCGTTGTAAGCCATGTGCGGGCGGGGAGAGAAGTACATTCTCCGCTGATTCCGGCAAAAAGCGCTGATGTAATCTTGGCGTTCGAACCGGGAGAGGCAGTACGGTGTCTGCCATATCTGAAAGAAAACGGACTCGTGATCACCAACAGCCGGATCGTCAAACCGGTGACATCAAGTCTGTCCGGCGGGAATTACAGCGGACAGGACATGATCCGGTATCTTCAGGAGAGGACAGATAACCTTCTGGTCGTAGACGGAGAAGAAATCTGCCGCAGGGCCGGCTCTCCTAAGGTGCTTAATGTGGCTCTTTTAGGGGCCGCCGCGAAGAGCGGGGCGCTGGGCATCACTGTGGAAGAGATGCTAAACGCTGTGCGAAAAAATGTAAAGGAAAAATATATTGCGCTCAATGAAACGGCGCTGGAACTCGGAGGAGAGCAGATATGAAGATGACAGAACTGCAGTTTGAGATGATCAAGGAAAACCTGCGTCAGCTCACGTCAAAAGAATGTTTCTACAGGGAAAAACTTAAAGATGTCGATATTGAGTCCATCAAGTCTCAGGAGGATTTTGAGAAGCTGCCATTTACGTGGAAAGGCGACTTAAGAGAGGCATATCCTCTCGGTCTGCAGGCAGTACCTGACGAGGAGGTCGTGCGTATTCATTCTTCCTCCGGAACGACGGGGATCCCGGTGATCATTCCATATACAAAAAAAGATGTGGAAGACTGGGCCAAAATGTTTGCCCGCTGCTATGAAATGGCAGGGATCACGGCGCTGGACCGTATCCAGATCACACCCGGATACGGCCTGTGGACGGCGGGAATCGGCTTTCAGGCGGGGGCGGAGTATCTTGGCGCCATGACGATTCCTATGGGGCCGGGCAATACGGAGAAACAGCTCCGTATGATGCAGGATATGAAGTCCACTGTACTCTGCGCAACTTCCTCCTATGCTCTTTTGCTGGCAGAAGAGATAGGGAAACGAAACCTGACAGACAAGATCTATCTGAAGAAAGGCGTGATCGGATCAGAACGATGGGGCAGTAAGATGCGCGCACGCATCGCGGCGGAGCTGGGCGTACAGCTCTATGATATCTATGGACTGACAGAAGTGTACGGGCCCGGTATCGCTATGAGCTGCGATTATGAGTGCGGCATGCATTACTGGGATGACTATCTGTATTTTGAGATTGTGGATCCCAAGACAGGAGAGGTGCTCCCGGACGGCGAAGTGGGAGAACTTGTTATAACTACATTGAGAAAGCAGGGCGCTCCTCTGATTCGTTATCGAACTCACGACCTGACAAGATTTATTCCCGGTGAATGCAAGTGCGGCTCGAAATTTCCGCGGATTGATACATTGATCGGAAGAACAGATGACATGGTGAAAGTAAAGGGGGTAAATATCTTCCCGAGCCAGATTGAAGAAATGCTGAAAAATGTGCCGGAGGCATCCAGTGAGTATCAGTTCATGCTGGATCATCTGTTTGGAAAAGACGAGTGTACACTTTTTGTAGAGATTAATAAAGGAGTGGATAAAAAACAGGCAGAGATTGCAATCCAGAGAGCATTTAAGAATAAGATAGGCATTCTTGTACATGTAAAGCCTGTATCTATCGGTGATCTGCCGCGCAGTGAGAAAAAATCAACAAGAATATTTGACAACAGATATTGACGTGTACTAAACTATTACATTAATGTCGGAAGGAGGAATATTGGATGGGATTTTTTTACTTTGCCAGACACGGTCAGACGGTGTGGAATGTGGAAAACAAGATCTGTGGCGCTACTGATATAGCTTTGACGGAAAAAGGACATCAGCAGGCAGAAGAATTAGCCGGCATAATGGAGTCCGAAAAAATGCACATAGATGAAATTATCTGTTCGCCTCTGATGCGCGCAGTGGATACTGCCCGACATATAGCAGATATAACGGGGGTTCCCATGCGGGTTGAGATGCGGCTGAAAGAGCAGAATTTCGGAAAATATGAGGGCACACCGCGAAACGGCGAAGAATTCCAGCGTGCCAAGACCTGTTTTGCTGACAGTTACGAGGGCGGAGAGTCCATGATCCGGTTCTGCCAGAGGATCTATAACCTGCTGGATGATGTTAAAAAAGAAGCAAAAGATGGAAAAGTATATCTTCTGGTAGCGCATAATGGCGTGGCTAGAGCAGTTCAGTCCTATTTTACCGATATGACAAACGAGGAATTTGCGAAATTCGGAATTAAAAATTGTGAATTGAAGAAATATGAGTTTAAATAATTTAAATGAATTAATTCATAGTCTGCTGACGAAAGCGATCTTGTTTATGAGATTATATATCATACAGTACAAATACCTTCTGCTGTTTATAGCAGTATTTGTACTGCTGTACATTTTTTTCATGCATTGGCTGAACGTGAGATTTCTCAACAAACTTCGACAGCCGGCGGCATTGATCAGTTTGGCGGTGGAACTTGCAGCTATTGCATCGTTCACGCTTTTGTTTCGCGAGGCAGGAGCTTATCACACTTATGAGTTGGAGCTGTTCTGGTCATACAGATTATGGATTTTTGGAAAGAACATTGCCCTTGGGATGGAAATCCTCAATAATATGCTGCTCTTTTTCCCACTGGGGTTTGTTCTGACTGACGCGCTGAAAAAGTGCCCGTTCTGGGCAGTGCTTCTCGTTTCGGGCACTATAAGCTGCGCGATAGAATTCAGCCAGTTCTATTTTAAAATCGGGTTATTTGAGTTTGACGATATTTTTAATAATGTGCTAGGGGCGCTGATGGGGTGGTGCGTCTTTCATATCCTGCGAAGTTTGCGGAGAAGAAAGAGAAAAAAATAAGTCTGAGTATTCCGGATGCTTTTCAAACCATCCCGCTGCGTAAGAACAACTGGGAACTGCCTTCAGATTTCGATCTTGCAGTTCCTTTATCAGTTCTTTCATAAGTTTCCCTGCGATACCCTGTCCTCTGAGAGATGTATCGACGAAGGTGTGGTTGACGTCTACCGCAGTTTTTTCATTGTTTGCATATGGAAATGTAATCTGTGCGAGTAGATTCCCATTTTCGTCGAGAAGTACAATTTCATTTTCTTTGTGTGTGAATTCCATTTTTATCTTTTCCTTTCTAGCTTATTTTTTGGCAATTGGCAGCCGGATCACGGTGCGGAGCTTCTCAGGAGCAGTTCTTCTGGGATCGCTCAGATAGATTTCGTGGTGCATCCGCTGCCCGGAAAAATCTGTTTTATATCCCTGTTCTTTGAGAAAGGCTTCTATTTTTTTTATTGTCTCCGGTTCGTCATCGTAACTTCCTACATGCATACATTGTACGCATGACCCCTCATGGTATGTAAAGAATTCTGCTTTGGAGAAATCTGTTTTCTTTTTCTCGGATGCTTCCCGGATTGCCCAGTCAAATACTTCTCTGGTGACAAATTCCGGCAGCCGGATCATGGAGATCCAGCAGAAATCATCCTTGCGGGAGTAGTCAATGCCTGTACCGGAACCGTCCTGATACCAGAGCCCTTCCAGAGGTGGCACCACGTAGGGAAAATATCCCTCGATCTTATGATTTCCTTTATAACTCATTTTTATGGTAAATGCAATCCCGTAGAGCAGTCCCATTGCCGTTTTGTATTCTCCATCCGGTTCGTTCGGATTCCCTTTTCCCCTTACGGCAACATAATTCATTTCCGGAACGTCTACGATACCGGGCTTTTTCGGCGGCAGATAAAATTCTTTATATTCCTTTTTGTAATCGAATGCCATATGGTTCTCCTTTCTGGTTGTGTATATTTTTGAGTCTCCGGATTCCCCCTTTAAGGAAACGCCTATGGATTATTGTCAGACTTCCTTAAGGTTACGGATGCGGTTTTGGATATCGGTCTCAAATTCTTCATCAGTGAGCTGCGGATCCTTCGTTTCACGCCATATTGTACAGGGGAGTTCCTCACATTTTGCACAGCTTGTCAGATGCTTCCGGTTCACCGCGCAGCGGTAGATGGGGCAGGCTTTCCCCTTAGGCGCGTGGAATACTTTACCGGACAGCTCGTTACACCCTTTACATGTATTTCCATAACAGCCACATTCCGAGCAGTCGGCTCCGCAGCAGGTGATCCCGAGAATTTCCCGCTGGCGGCGCTTGCTGAAACTTTCAAGGATCAGACGGTATGATTCGTCCAGCATATCTTTCATCAGGTCATCCGGTACGGCTCCGTCCGGGCGGATGGAATTCCAGTGGATTTTGTCTGAATAATATCCCGGTATGATATCAGTGTAAAGTCTTCGCATATAATCTCCTCTTACCGGATCGAGCTTAAGGGTGATATAGTATGGCTTATTTTCCTGATCAAGACATATCGCAGCGAACATCTTGCCTCCGACATGATACCGGATCCAGTTCCAGACAGGCTGCAGATCCTTTGTTACGCCCTTTTTCTTTAACAGATACTCATCCATCCATGTATATTTCATGTTGCATCTCCTTTTCAATATGCTAACTTGTTTTTGGTTTACCGATGTCTGCGATATTACATTTTCCATCATGCCCCTGCTTGTTGTCGCTGGTATACAGATCAGACATTTTGCGGATTGTTTCGCCAAGTTCTTCTCTCAGAAATTCCGGCTCAAGCAGTTCGGCTTTTTCCCCGAATGTCAGGAGCCATGAAATCAGATTATCTCTGCTGGTGTAATCGGCGTGAAAGAGCAGTCGGCCATTCTGTAATTCTTCAAAACATCCACCGCCGAACTCTTCGATCAGGCGCCATTTACATTCTTTATCAAAGAGAGCTTTGACGCGAATGCCGCCCGGAAAGATCCGCTCATTACTCAGATCCGGATATGGGGCAGCGCGTTTTTCAAATTTTTTATCTTCATTTGCTGCAAGTACTTCCATGCGGTTCAGTTTGAACAGGCGGTAATCTTCCTTCTGCCTGCACCAGCCCCACACATACCAGCTTGACCAGCAGAAGATCAGATAATAGGGCTCTATTACCCGGCGGCTCTCGCCATTCGGAGAGTAATAATGGAATTCAAGAAGCGACCGGTTGTCAATGGCTCTGCGGATCAGCTCGATCTTTGGAGCCAGAGACTCCTTGTACCAGGAAGAAAGATCGATCAGAATAGACTGATCACCTGTCATAAAATCAGAAGAACCGGCGGAGAGTTTTTCCATCAGCTGCCCGTAACGGTTTGTTCCATTAATACTGTCCAGGCTTCTGAGACCCGCAAGAATATCTTTCATTTCCGAATTTGTCAGCAGAGTGCGGTCGATCCGGAATCCTTCCATAATAGAAATGCCGCCGTTTATGCCCTGTTTTGTCACAATCGGGATTCCCGCTTGACACAGAGCGTCGATATCCCTGCTGATGGTTCTGCGGGATACTTCAAAGTGCTCGGCAAGAGCCGGAGCGGTGACGGTCTCTTTTTGTAATAGGATGGATAAGATTCCAATAAGGCGGTCAATCTTCATATTCTGCTCCTCCAGATGATTTGTGGTTATTATATCATGGAAAAGATGTCAGCTGTATGTCATGTTTCTATATAATATAAATGCGAAAAGGAAGAAAAAGTAATTGAGAGAAATTCCAAAGTACTATAAGATAAGAGTGCCAGGTCTCAAAATCTCTCTGGTGACTTTTGAGGAGTCTGGCTAGTGTGCAAATAAGGCAAGAGTATGCCTGAAATATAAGGAGGAAAACCATGAGCAGTATGAAAGAAAAAATGCATACAGGAGAACTCTGCAAAATGTAGTAGCAGTAGGTAATCCTTGCCGAGTTCTGCGTGGAATCGGCGACTATGACAGAGAATATTACTTTAAGGACAGAAAGATTGATTACGATTCGGTAGAATAATACAAATTGTACGAATTGTCTGAAATAAATAAAAAACAAGAAAAACATTGACAATTGATTTGGACAGTGATATTATAACACCTGTCGCTGATGACAGAAACTTAAATCCATATTAATTCAGCTCAGCCGGAGACGCGGAGGCGGAACGACCGGGGAGATGAAAATGGATGAAGTTCAGAGGCAAAAACAAATGAAAAAAATTGTTGACAATGCCGGTCGGATGTGATAACCTATACAAGCTGTCGCTTGAAGCTGACCGAAAGGAAAGCGAATAAGCGAAACAGGGAAATAAAAAAAGTTCTTGACAAAGCAAAAGAGATTTGATAAAATATCAAAGCTGTCGCTTGAGAGAACGACAGGAACCTTGATAACTGAACAATAGACAACAACCCTTGAAAATTTCTTTAAGAGAAATATTCTAAGAACGTCATTGAACAATGAGGTTCGACTCCGTCGAACGGCTTTCACACTAGATTCGTGAAAGACCTCATCGAGTGTTCAATGCCAAACAGACAGTAAAAAGGGAAGAATTAGCTAGTAGTTAGTTCTGAACTGGACACAAACACTTTTAACGAGAGTTTGATCCTGG
>DWXI01000068.1 GCA_019119265.1 Candidatus Mediterraneibacter intestinigallinarum
ACATATAAAAAAAACAGGCTGGGAGTAATATTCTCCCAACCTGCAGTACTATCGGAAACAGCCACGTAAACAAGATTGTTCCTTTCATTTGATTTCAAGCTGCGTGTACAGCCCTATTCTTCACTATATTCAAGTATATCGCCAGGCTGACAGTGAAGCTCCCGGCAGATCGCATCCAGCGTGGAAAAGCGGATTGCCTTCACCTTTCCTGTCTTTAAATTCGAAAGATTCACATTCGATATCTCCACTTTTTCAGCAAGCTCTTTCAGTGACATTTTTCGATCCGCCATCACCCTGTCCAGACGTAATATAATTGCCATCTCACTCACCTCACAACGTCTCATCGGATTCTCTTTGAAGCGTCACTCCGTACTCAAAAATATAAGACAGGCTGATGATCAGCAATCCGAGTCCCACTGCTGCCGGATTCACTACAGTCAAATTGCCGCCACCGACTCCGGCCAGTAGATACAGTACCGGGAAGAGCAGACATTTCACATGGGCATAAACGATAACTAAAATACCGATCCAGAAGATCATCCTGACATTTTTTCCGCAAAACGGCGACTCTGAACGGTCAATATTTCGAAAGATCACTCTCAGGCACCAGAAAATCCCAATTGCCACAATAACCAATACAATCCTTTCAGCAAATCCAATAAGGAATACTGTCTTTGGAACCGCTTGGGCCGCCTCTGATAGTATCCCGTTTTCAAAATACACTTTTAACTGTTCGTATCCGAAGAGAACAGCTTCCAGACTTCCCGTCAAGGTTCCCGTACCGGTCATGCCCGACGGCGTCTGTGTCAAAGTTAAAGAAAAGTTAGTTCCCGGGCAGAACAACGCCAGCCACACCTCGCACCCTAAAAGCAGTACAAGGTATATAATACTCAGCCAGAACAAAGCCCTGCATGCCATGCCGATCTCTCCGCATCTCTCTCTCATTACATTCCTGTCTTTCATTGTTCCACCTCCGCTGTAGTAAATTTGTTCCCGTCGATATTGCCTCCTGCATCTCTACACCTCATTTTTACAGAAATGGTAGCACGGTAAGTATCTTTTGTCAATAATATATTAATGTTTATCATTAATTATTATTCATTTATCGTTAAAATCCTCTCATATTGAGGTGAGGTTGAGGTGAGGTAGAGGAAAGAGGTGGTAAACAGCAAGCCGAGAGGTAGAGAGGTGCGAGAAGACAACACCGCCTTCCAAGTGACAGTACCCGGCTGCCTGTATTATGTAGTGCATGAAACATATCACCAAAATCCATGCTGCATCAAACTGTAACACGAGTTCTGACAGATTATCTTAAGAATGCTGAATGCGGATATCATATCCTTGTATCGCATCACAGAATCGCGGTGAGCCCCCCTACCGCAAAACAAGCTGGCAGTCCCAACAACATACCGATACAGGACTGTTTGATATGGAACCGGTAATCCTTATACTCCTTCATCTCTTCCGTGCCTGGGATCCGGACCTTACGGGAATGGCAGAACCAGATACAGTCAAGGATCAGCGCATCATACCAGTCTATGATTAGCCAGATCAGATAAGATTCAATAAACCCCTGCCAGAATGTGTCTGCCCTGTTGAAATGTTTCAAGACAAGTGCGAATATAAATACAAAAACCGCCATTGCGATCCCTTTCCGTATGAGATCCGCTCTGGTAAACCGTTGTTTTCTCTCTGTGATCAGTCCCAGTTCAATACACTTTTTCCGGATAGCAGGAGGATAATCCCCAACTGAGGTCAAGGGCTCTTTAGCTGTAAAAATCACCATGATAATTGTAAATAATGCAATCCCGATCAGACTTTCAATAAGAATTATCATTCCTCTTCACCTCTTTCACCATTAATCACATTCGGGTAACTCTGCTATGCAAAATCATTTCTAACAATCTGCAGTCGCATCGGTATATCTGTAATCCTCGCCAGCAAACGATATACAGGATTTACTCTGAAGTCGGACCCTTTCTGATATCCTTGCATATATCCTCTGCTGGATACAGACAGCTGTTCTGACCAAGGCTCCAGTTCCTCCTTTGCATTACGCTCGGAAAAATATGCTCCTACATTTTTGATCTCGGCCTGCTTTACCCAAATCCTCAGCATCCATCCGCCGGATCAGCAACGATGGCTTCTGTCCATGAAAAATCGTTCAGATCAAATGCCAGATTCTTCCCTCGCTCTCCGGCTGAAATGAGACGCTCTTTCATAAGGATGACATCGGGAAAGTCGATATTGTAAAACCGGCAACGCCCATTATCGCAGACACTCCCCATATCATCCAGCCCACATCCAAATTGATGACTGCTGCATCGGGGTGCCTGCACAGATAATTGCGTATTTCCCATGCTATATCATTTTGGCGCATGGCGACCTCAAGCGCTCCGAACACATACCTCCGGCTTCTGGAATACCTCTCCGGTTCCGTAAAATCATAATCTATTTTTTCCATGATTTCCGCTGCAGACCTATCCTGATATAACTGCGGAAAAATCTCGGAACACAGCCTCCTCCCATACAAGGGAATGATAAGTGTCTCCTGAACAGAGTCCTTTTCAATTTTGATCTTTTCCATTGCTTTCTCCTTCAAGGCAGCCTAAAACCAGAGTGTTTTCGTTAGTTATTACTAACCCCAGTGTAGCATATTTTCATTACCTGATGGTATTTCTTTTTTCTGCAAAATCATATCCATTGGAAAGTTCAGAGATAAACTCATGGCGGCCAGCCTACTTCGCCATTTCCGCGGCCTGCTCATGGAAAACAACGGAATTACCAAAACTATTATCCTTGCATTTTCCATCACTCGCTGTTATACTCCTTATAGTTAGTCTCATCTAATTCAATGAGTTATCATTGTCATAGATTGTATCAGATGAAACCGGAATGGATAAAATGCAACAACCGTTATCTAAGGAGGTATGCCTAATGAAACGCACGGAAAATCAAGAACCTGATTACGGGAACTGGGTTCCCGCTGCAATGATGAAGACACTAGCAGCTCTGACTGTAGGTCTTCTGACCGCAGAACTGCTCTTTCTCTTTTTTCTTAAAAATGTCATTCTGAGCGTGATCGGAGGGATTTTCCTCATAGCCACGGTCCTCTTCACCAGTTATATGTGGCGATGCCGAGTTATCTTTGATTTCAGCAGTGGTGGGCTCATGGGCGAGATCCATCAGCATCTTATAGATCATCTAGACTGGAACGGAAAGGGGACTCTACTCGATATCGGCTGCGGCGCAGGAGCTCTGACAATTCGCTGCGCCTGCCGTTTTCCGGACGCGAAGATCACGGGAATGGATTACTGGAGTACGGAGTGGAGTTACGCAAAGGAGCAATGTGAGAGGAACGCCCGTCTGGAGCATGTCGCAGACAGACTCACATTCTGCAAAGGCGACGCTGCCGCTCTCGAATTTCCGGACGAGTCTTTCGACGCTACTGTCAGTAATTTTGTCTTCCATGAAGTACGCACCCAGCCGGATAAACGACAAGTTGTCCGTGAGGCACTGCGGGTCGTAAAACAGGGAGGTGCCTTTGCCTTCCAGGACTTATTTTCGCAGGAAAAGCTTTACGGGGATATGACTGAATTCATCGAAGAGCTACGGCAGGAAGGGATCGGCGAAATCCACTATATCCCCTTTGTCAATGCTCATGTGCCATAAAGTAACACATAAGAATTGATAGACAGCAGCCCACTATTCCGCAGCAACAGCGAGTTGCTTGTTAAAACCCCATTTTGAAGTTATAATGAGTAAAAACAACCTTTAGGAGGGACGGGCATGGAAATACAAGGTATTCTTAAAAATTTACGCGAGAAAAACAACCTTACGCAAGAACAACTGGCTGAACGTGTGCAAGTTACCCGACAGGCGGTTAGTCGCTGGGAAACAGGCGAAACGCAGCCAAATACAGATACCTTAAAACTGTTATCACGAGTTTTTGATGTGTCAATCAATACGCTTCTGGGTTCTCCACGGCAACTTGTTTGTCAGTGTTGCGGAATGCCATTGAATGAAGATGGTCTGATTAGCCGAGAACCAGACGGAAGCTATAACGAGGACTATTGTAAATGGTGCTATGCTAATGGGAAATTTGCATATCAATCCAAGGAATCTTTATTGGATTATCTGATTGCGAATATGCCAAATCCCGATAACGCAGATGAAGAAACCAGACGTAATCAGTTTGATTTGTACCTTTCGCAATTAAAGCACTGGAAATAACTATATTGTCATAGCAAAGCCAGCCGAGCCAGTCAACGGTCAAGATGAACGGCGCGTACCGCGCCGCCGTTGACAGCCCCGCCCGCCTTTGCTGGTAGGCAATCAAGGGGCGACAGCAAGGAGTGCTGCCGCCCCGCACTATTATCAGAGAGGGGGAATTTCCATGACCGAAGATGAAGCCTACAAAGTGCATATCCAGTACAC
>DWXI01000069.1 GCA_019119265.1 Candidatus Mediterraneibacter intestinigallinarum
AACAGAATAATGGATGCGGCCTGCGCCGCCTTAGAATCAGACATGCCGGAAATATAATGCTTTTCCATATGATAGCACATGCGGAGAGAAAATGCCAGATAAAAAAGAAAAGGCCACTGTATTCCGATTAAAAAATACAATGGCCCTCGCATTCATCACTCCCGGCGCTTCTCCTGCCATTCCGGAAGTCCTTCCTTTATGATTGCACAGATTTTCTCCGCGTCCTCTCCGGACACTTTCCCATGCCGCTCCATGCTCTTATAAAATTTCTTCAGACTCACCGCTGTTTCCCGCAATGTATCCGGCGTATCGGCTGCGCCCGCCCGGATGCAGTAATCACCCAGATAAAGACCGATCACCTCATCCCCACAGGCAATTGTCCGGGGGACTTCACGGAGCAGATAATGGTTGATAAAATCATCCACATGTTTAAGATGCCGTGCAATTACTTTATCTGACAAGTCATCGAGATCCTCGCGGAAAAGTTCAAGGAGTTCTTTATTCTCCTCCCGGATCTCATCACAGCGCCGCTCAAGTTCTGAAAAATCTTTATCCGTCATCTGAGCAGCCGGTTTCAGAGTATTATAATCAAAATTCATCCCGGATACCTCCTTCATTACATCTCTATGATGTTTGTTTACTCTCTTACAACGTATGTTTTAAAAGTTACATACTTCCATGAGATCCTGATGTCTTTCCCTTATTCGGTTCAGTACGAAGATCTCACCGAATGGATCAACAGTACACAGCCTCCGAAGTGGAGGAAATCCACTCCGCCGCCTGCACCATCCGGCACTGGCGCGGTTACATACAGAACAGCTGGAAATACGGAAAATCCAACGGCTTAAGCGAAGGTCTGAACAATAAGATCAAAGTCCTGAAGCGTGTTGCCTTTGGCCTCCACAGCTTTGAAGCTTTCCGTAAAAGGATCCTCCTAACCTGCGGGACACTTAAACTTTCCCGGAATCCATTGTCAACCCTTGCGCATGCCAGGGACGGAAAGGAGATCCGCTTATGATCCCGGACAGAGCCTGTCTGCGCCGCTGCGCGCACCAGAACAATCTCAATCTTCCACAGGAACTGGAAGACTGGCTCCTCATCCACTTTGAAGATGAACCTTATGAAGACTTCAACACCGCCTCTGTACTGGAAGATATAGTCTGCATGTACTGCCAATCCTATGATCGCGGGAAACTGGACGTCACCATTCCCGATCCGCTTACACGTTTTAAAGAACGCTGCGAGGATCTGAAAGACCTCATTATGGATCTACGGGTTGATGTCGCTTATCTGCAGGATCTGTGCGATCACTACGAACAGATCCTCAGAGAACACGGACTGCTATGACAGACTGGATCATACGCTCCTCGCGGGGAGGTGATACATAAATAATCCCACGAAAAAAAGGCTTCATGAAGCCTCTTCTGTTCTGCTAATGATGCTTTTTGTAATTATTAATAGGCTCTTTTCAGCCTGATTTTTGAGCGTATCCCATGTCAGGTTTGTTTGCTGTACCCTTTTTTAGGAAGAATTCATCTCTAAAACCTCATTCTTTCAGTATTTACAAGGCTTTGCGCCTGTTTTTCACCAGATTAATCGGAAGAACCAAAACTTCAATACAGCCTCCATACTGGAGGATATGGTCTGTATGTACTGCCAGTCCTTTGCCTACGGCAGACTGGATGTCACGATTCCGGATCCAATCACACGCTTAAAAGAGCGCTATGACGATCTGAAAGACCTTATCACAGATCTACGGGTAGATATCAATTACCTCCAAGGCCTGTGCGATGACTACGAACGCATCCTGAAAGAGCATGGCCTGCTCTAATCTGGATCACTGTAGTCTTAACTCTGGAGGTGATACATAAAAAAATCCACGAAAAAAAGGCCTGTTAAGAGCCTCTCCTGATCCGTCATTGATTATTTATGCAATTATTAATAGTCCTGTTTTTGCCTGATTTTTGAAAGTATCTCCTGTCAGGTCTGTTTGCTGTACGCTTTTTTAAGAAGTATCCATGTCAAAATCCCCTTTTGCTTAGTATTTATAAGGCTTTGCGCCTCTTTGTCACCAGATTATTTAGAAGAACCAAGAATACTTGCTTCGAGAATCTTTACCACGTATCTATTATATCACAAATTAAAAAAATGAGCTGCAAAATGAATTAAAAATAGACAGGCTCTTCCTTATTCCTAAAAAAAGAACTTCGCCTTTTTCTGGTGTCTTTTACCATTTAATTTACCAATTTTGGACGCGAAAACATACGGGGATATAAGGAGAAATAAGAACTTCTAAAGAGATAATCAAAAAGTCATATCTGATTTTTCCTACAAAGATATACTTGGGCATCAATATTATCAGGATTTCCCGTTCATATATGACGAAATACCATTAGCCTGTCCAGAAGAATACACAACGAAACAACTTATTGAAATACGTGATATAAAAGCTCCCATCCTGGCTAATAGCAACACAGAATCGTTAGAAACAGCTGCCAAAGAGTATCTGGATTACGATACTTTCTGCCGCTCCACTTAAGCAGCCATCACAGAAAAAAACGTGCAAAAAATAGCGGACTAAATTGCAAAGATGATAATTTTGTCGGACTAAATGACTCCTATGATTTCCTAATCATTGATGCGACAGCTCCCACATATTTTTTATAGTTCTACCGTCGCAATTCTGGGTTCAAAACAGCAGCACGGTCTGACACATACGATACGGACTCCGCTTGCTCTCTGTGGCCCGACTTTCATGAAAGTCGCCAGAACTGTAGTATTTCCTCCAAGGCCCAATGCGCCTGCGCCTGCGGCATTTACCCTTTCTGTTATTGTGCGTTCCAGTTCTGACTGTCTGTCATATGTTCCATCTACCAGAGCCTGAAGCATCATAGACGATGCTTCATAATGAGAACGTCCGATTCCAACAG
>DWXI01000070.1 GCA_019119265.1 Candidatus Mediterraneibacter intestinigallinarum
AGTTCTATTACATTCAGGAAAATCTCGATGCTTTCCATTCCCTATTAACAGCAGAGAGATCTTGGATGCAAAAGAACTGTGGAGCAGGAAATGGACGCAGTAGAACGGGCGATCCGGGAGTGTATCGCAGAAGATGTGCTGAAGGACTTTCTGGAGAGACACAGAGCGGAGACGAAAGAAATGAGTATATTTGAATATGACCAGGAAAAACATATGAGACAGGAACGGGAAGATGCCTGGGCAGATGGCCATAGCGCCGGACTGGAAGAGGCTCGCTTGTCTATGATCATACAGATGCTCAAGAACGGAATGAGCGAGGAAGATGTATCCCGTATGGCGGGAGCATCGGAGGAAGAAATCAAGAAAGCGAAGGATTTATCTTTGTAAAGGATGCGGGCTGGTGCCCTATGATAAGCCAAAAAGAGCTCGCGGAAGAATGCTGTCACTCTTCCGCGAGCTCTTTACTGTCTTGTCGCACGGCTTATAGCCATCACGTACAATTATGACAATTCGAGTTTTCCTGTATACAACTGATAATATGTTCCCTTCAATTTAAGAAGTTCTTCATGTGTTCCTCTCTCGATAATACGTCCATGCTCAAGCACCATGATCGCATCGCTGTTGCGGATGGTGGAGAGTCTGTGGGCGATCACGAATACAGTACGTCCTTTCATCAGGTTATCCATACCTTTCTGAACGATCTGCTCGGTTCTTGTATCGATGGATGACGTTGCCTCATCCAGAATCAGTACCGGCGGATCAGCAATGGCTGCTCTGGCGATTGCGAGGAGCTGCCTCTGGCCCTGGGAGAGTTCTTCTCCGTCACCGCTCAGATGGGTATCATATCCATTTGGCAGCATACGGATAAACCCGTCAGCATGAGCGAGTTTTGCTGCATTTACTACTTCTTCATCCGTTGCATCCAGTTTGCCGTAACGGATATTTTCCTTAATCGTACCTGTGAACAGATGTGTATCCTGGAGCACGATTCCCAGCGACCGTCTCAGGTCTGCTTTCTTGATCTTATTGATGTTGATATCATCGTAACGGATCTTGCCGTCCGCCACGTCATAGAACCGATTGATCAGGTTGGTAATCGTCGTCTTGCCCGCACCTGTAGATCCTACGAACGCCAGTTTCTGTCCCGGCTTCGCATAAAGAGTCAGGTCGTGAAGCACCATATGTTCCGGCGTGTAACCGAATGTCATATCATAGAAACGCACATCGCCTTTCAGCTCCTGATAAGTAACTGTTCCGTCAGCCTGATGAGGATGTTTCCACGCCCATATACCTGTACGTTCTTTGCACTCTGTAAGTGTTCCGTCCGGGTTTCGCTTTGCGTTTACGAGAGTAACATATCCATCGTCAACCTCCGGTTCCTCATCCATCATATTGAAAATACGCTCTGCTCCGGCAAGCGCCATGATAATAGAGTTAAACTGCTGCGCAACCTGCATAAACGGCTGTGTAAAACTCTTTGTAAACTGCAGGTACGAAGCCATGACTCCGAGTGTTATATTTCCGATACCGACCACCGACAGAAATCCTCCCAGCACCGCTGTAAGTACAAACTGCAGGTTTCCAAGATTTCCGATGATAGGCCCCATCATACTTGCAAATGTATGGGCGTTTGAAGCGCTTGTAAACAGCCTTTCGTTCAGTTCGTCAAACTCCTGCTCCGATATTTTCTCATGGTTAAACACTTTGATGACTCTCTGTCCGTTCATACGTTCTTCCACAAATCCTGTAATATCGGCCAGATCTATCTGCTGACGGATAAAGTATTTTCCGCTGTTTCCCGTAACCACTCTTGATACCAGCAGCATCACAATGATCATGATCACTGCAAGTACTGTCAGGATCGGACTGAGCACCAGCATAGAAATGAATGTTACTACAATAGTAAACGCTGACATGAGTACCTGTGGTATCGACTGATTGATCATCTGTCTCAGCGTATCCGTATCATTTGTATACAGACTCATAATGGAACCGTTTGTATGCTGGTCAAAATAACGGATCGGCAATGTCTGCATATGTTCAAACATCTCGTCTCTGACACGCTTGAGCACGCCCTGACCGATCACAACCATCATTCTGCTATATACAAATGTAGCGATAACGCCGAACAGAAAGATTGTTCCCAGCACCGCCAGCGCCGTATACAGTTCTGTGTAATCAGGATTCTGCTGACCGATCAGCGGAATGATAAAGTCGTCCAGCAGAAACTTCAGCGACAATGACACGGAGATGGAAGCTATGGAACTGATCAGGATACAGATCAGGACAACAATAAACTGTATTTTATATGTTCCGATCACATAGCCAAGCAGACGTTTTGCCGTCTTGATCGTTCCTTTCGTAACAGCCGGTCCGCCTCCCGCTCTCTGCTGAACATTGTTATTGTTCATCTGATCACTCATCTTCGGCACCTCCTTTTATCTGTGATTCATATACTTCTCGGTATATCGCATTCGTCTTAAGGAGTTCCTCCGAGGTTCCGATTCCGTTAATCTCACCGTTATCCATGACAATGATCATATCCGCGTCTTCCACAGAAGAGATCCTCTGTGCGATTATGATCTTTGTTGTATCCGGTATCTCTTCACGGAACGCCTGACGGATCAGCGCATCTGTCCTTGTGTCCACCGCGCTGGTAGAATCGTCAAGGATAAGAATCTTCGGTTTCTTAAGCAGAGCCCTCGCAATACACAGTCTCTGTTTCTGACCGCCGGACACATTGTTACCGCCTTCCACGATCATCGTATTATAACCGGCCGGAAACTCGCGGATAAATCCGTCTGCCTGAGCCAGCCTGCAGACCCTCTGCACTTCTTCATCGCTGGCATTCTCATCTCCCCAGCGAATATTGTCATAAATGCTCCCTGTAAAGAGGACATTTTTCTGGAGCACCATGGATACCTGGTCTCGAAGCGCTTCCAGTCCGTACTTACGCACATCCACGCCGCCGACTTTCACACAGCCGCCCGTCACATCATAGAGTCTTGGAATCAGCTGCACAAGCGTTGATTTTGCACTTCCGGTTCCTCCGATGATACCGATAATCTGACCGCTTTTAATATGGAGATTCACGTCTTTTAAAGAAAGATTTCCGCCCTCTCCCGCATAACTGAAATCTACATGCTCGAAGTCGATATCGCCATCCACCACTTCTGTCACTGCATCAGCCGAATCTTCCATCTCCGGAACTTCATCGAGAACTTCGGTGATACGATCGGTAGACGCCTCGGCGATCATAATCATGGTAAATACAAACGTAACCATCATCAACGACATCAGAATCTGGAGGGCATACACGATGACGCTGGTCAGTTCTCCCGTCTGCATCGCTCCGGTAATAATGCTTTCGCCGCCGATCAGTACCATGACGATAACTACCGCATAAACCGTAAACTGCATGATCGGGGAGTTCCACGCTACGATCTTCTCTGCTTTTGTAAAAAGCCTGAAAACAAGCATTGATACTTTTCCGAATTTTTCCACTTCGTGGTCTGCACGGACATAGGCTTTTACTACTCTTGCCGCATTGACATTTTCCTGAACCGTATTGTTGAGCACATCGTATTCGTCGAATACCTGAACAAAATGAGGATGAGCTTTCTTTGCAATAAAGATAAGCGCTCCCCCCAGAATCGGCACAGTGATCAACATGATCACCGCGATCTTGACGCTGATCGTCAGAGTCATGATCAGCGACAGAACTATCATGATCGGCGCTCTGGCCAGAAGGCGGATCGTAAACATATATGCCATCTGGACATTTGTAATATCCGTCGTCATTCGCGTCACAAGACTGGACGTTGAGAAATGATCGATATTTCCAAATGAGAAATCCTGTATTTTATAAAAAATATCATGGCGAAGATTCTTCGCATATCCTGACGAAGCAATTGCACCCATCTGCCCCGCCTTAGCGCCGAACGCCAGAGCCAGCATTGCCATAACAACGAGAAGTAAGCCTGTCCTTACAATATATCCCATATCTCCATTTGCAATGCCGATATCAATTATATTCGCCATCAGAAGTGGGATCAGTACTTCCATAAGCACCTCAAGACATACAAGCACAGGGGTCAGAAATGATTCGCGCTTATATTCTCTGACAGAACGAAGTAATTTTCTATTCATGGTCTGTTATCTCCTCTCTCCTTTTTTCGTCTACCGACAAATTAACGGACATCTGCCCCAATACCTCCAGACATATATCCAGCTTCTCTTCATCAATGCCTTTTCTCAGCAGGTCCTCAATATAATGGATATTTCCGAGGATATGCTTCCTTACGCTCTTCGCTTTTTCAGTAGGCACCAGTTTTTTCAACCGCGCGTCCTGCTTGACCGGTTCCCTGGTAATAAACCCGTTCTTCTCCAGGATCTGCAGAATGCCTGTGGCTGTAGACCGACGGATCTGAAATTCTTTCTCTATGTCTTTCTGATATATATCCCGCTGCAGTGACTGAAACAGAATATAGTGAAGCACCAGCCTCTGCATATTTGTCTTCAGACTGTCTTCTGACTCATGCATACACATCTGCCGCTTCAGCTGATGAGAAAGCGTATTGATCATCCTTCCCACATCGTGACCAGGGGCCCGGCCACTTCGGATATTCGTATCGCACATCTTCCGCCGCACATCCTTCCAAAATAATTTGTTCGGTAACTAACAATAAAGTATATGCGGATATTTTTTTATTGTCAATCCTTAAAATGTTTCCTTATTGTATCAAATTTTCGTCGGATAAATTACAGATTTTACATATTATTATCAATGTGTATGATATTTTAACGAAATTATTTCATTTTATAGGCAAGAAGTATAGAAAAGTAACAAAAAAGTATGTATAATAAAGGACAGTAAGAATGAAAGAGAGGGCTTATTATGAAGCAAAATAACATGTTAGCTATGATCTTAGCCGGCGGCCGCGGATCACGTCTTCATGATCTGACGAAAAAAGTAGCAAAGCCGGCTGTTTCATATGGCGGAAAATACCGTATCATCGATTTTCCCCTCAGCAACTGTGCAAATAGCGGTATCGATGTTGTCGGCGTACTCACGCAGTATGAATCTGTTCTCCTTAACAGCTATGTAGCCGCAGGACGGCGCTGGGGCCTGGATGCAAAAGACAGCGGCGTTTATGTTCTGCCGCCGCGTGAGAAATCCGATGCGGATCTTGACGTATACAGAGGAACTGCGGATGCGATCTCACAGAATATCGACTTTATCGACACATATTCGCCGGAATACCTGCTGATCCTTTCCGGTGATCATATCTATAAAATGAACTATGCCAAGATGCTCGCATATCATAAAGAGTGTCAGTCAGACGCTACGATCGCGGTAATCGAAGTTCCTATGAAAGAGGCAAGCCGTTTCGGCATCATGAATACAAACGAGACAGGCCGTATCATTGAGTTTGAGGAAAAACCTGAACACCCCAAGAGCAATCTGGCATCTATGGGTATTTATATTTTTAACTGGAAAACGCTCCGCAAAATGCTTCAGGCTGACATGAAAGATCCTGATTCTTCTCACGATTTCGGAAAAGATATCATCCCCACACTTTTAAAAGAAGGGAAAAATGTCTTTGCCTATAAATATAAAGGCTACTGGAAAGACGTAGGAACAATCGATTCCCTCTGGGAAGCAAACATGGATCTCCTCAGCAAAAACAATGAACTTGACTTAAACGATCCTTCATGGAAGATCTACACAGAAGATGTAACCGCACTTCCGCAATACATAGGAGCTGACGCGGTGATCGACCGGGCGTTTATCACACAGGGATGTGTTGTAGACGGCGAGGTAAAGAATTCTGTTCTGTTTACCAACGCGAAAGTTGCAGCCGGCGCCAAAGTTATCGACAGCGTACTCATGCCAGGGGCTGAAGTAGCGGAGGGAGCCGTTGTTACACGCGCCCTCGTAGCCGATGGAATCAAGATAGGCAAAAATGCCGTTGTCGGCAGCGCGGACAGTGAGAATATCGAACTTGTTGCAAAACGTGTAAAGGGGGACGAATAATATGAATAAGGCATTTGGAATCGTTAATTTTGCCGGAAATCACATTCAGGTAGACGGCCTTCAGCAATACCGCCCTGTAGGAGCATTCTCCTTCCTCGGCAGATACCGCATTATTGATTTCCCGATTTCTAATATGAGCAACAGCGGAATTGATAATATTCAGGTCTATGTACGCAGAAAACCCCGCTCCCTGACAGAACATCTCGGCACCGGGCGTCACTATAACATCAACTCCAAGCGGGGCAATCTGAGTATAATGTATGCAGAAGACGGACAGGTCGGCAACATCTACAGCACAGACATCGCAGCTTACATCGAAAACATGGATTGCATCGAGCGTATGTCTCAGCCGTATGTAGTCATTGCTCCAAGCTATATGATCTATACGGCGGACTACAGTGAGTTTATTGATGCTCACATAGAGTCCGGCGCTGACATTTCTATGATGTATCATTCTGTAGATAATGCAAAAGAGGCATTCTTAAGCTGTGACACACTTAATATCAACAAGCAGAAAGGAGTACTCTCTATCGAGCCTAACCGCGGGAATGCAAAAAACAGAAACATTTCCATGGATACATATGTAATGACAAAAGAGCTCTTCATTGACCTTGTCAATAAAGCTCATAAGACTTCTTCCATGTATACACTTGCCGACATTATCGACGAGGAGTGTGAGAATCTTGATATCCGGGCGGTAGGACACAGAGGATATTTCGCTGCGATCACAGACTTCAAGAGCTACTATGACGCTAATATGGCTCTGATCAATCTGAAAAACGCCATGAACCTGTTCGACGACGAGTGGCCGATATATACCCGTACAAATGACTCCTGTCCGACACAATATTTTGAGGACAGCAAGGTAATTTCCTCTGTTGTATCCAACGGCTGTCTGATCGACGGAACCGTAGAAAATTCTATCATCGGCAGAGGATGCATCATCAAACCGGGAGCTATTGTAAAGAACTGCGTCGTCTCCGCTGATGTTGTCATCGGAAAAGGCGTTCATGTAGAGAATATGATGGTTGACAAGCACGCAAAACTCATTCGCGGCAAGAGGATCATCGCTTCACCGGAGAAACCGGGATATATCAAGAGAGGAGATATGCTGTAAGGTATAATTCGTGTTTGTTGTATAGATTATTCTGTAGAAAGCAGAAAAGGGGCTGATCTGAATTGCGGACGCTGAGAGGAGCGGATACTGTAACGCCATGCCGGCCCGCTTCTCCTCATCCCCTGGAATCCCTGTTAAAAAACGGAAATGCTCGTTCATTGGAACTTGCATTTCCGTTTTTTAACAGGGAGAACCAGGTGTATTCGGAACGCTCCTGCCTTAATGCATGGCTTATACAGTATCCGCTCCTCGCAGCTGGCGCATCAGATGGCGTCTTTTTGTATCTGCACCATATTCTATAAACAAACATTCCTAAAACGGGAAGTAAGAGCACTCATGGAGCATTGAGCGTTATTTATCTGTCAGGCCGAGAAGCCAGTCTCTGGCATTGATCCGGCGTATCCCGTCATACTGTGTTTCCGGGTCATCATCAAGCGTCAGGATCATTTTGGGATAGTGATCCCGGATTGCCATAAGCGGTCTCAGTTCCCGTTCCAGCGTCTTTTCATCCCGCACAGAAAGGGCAACCTGATAATACCGTATTCCTTTGCTGTTCTGTGCGACAAAATCGACTTCGAAAGAATCAATTTTACCCACATATACGTCATATCCTCTGCGGAGCAGCTCCAGATACACCACATTTTCCAGGATATGCCCCGCATCCATCTGCCTTGAGCCCAGCAGCATATAGCGAAGTCCTATATCAACAACATAATACTTTTCTAAGGTCTTCAAATATTGCTTCCCTTTTATGTTATACCGTTTTGCCTGGTAAATAATATAGCTTTCTGTCAAAGCCCCCAGATATTTCTCTACCGTTTTCGTGTCAATTTTCCGTCCATCGGAAGTCATCGTATCCGCAATCTTCTTAGAAGAAAGAGGATTCCCGATGTTATCAAACACAAACCGCAGGACACTTTTGAGCATCATGGTATCTGTAATTTTCTTCCGGCTTACAATATCCTTGACAACAATTGTATTGTACAGACCTTCCAGATAATCTTTGATTTCATCGGGCTGTCCTTTCAGTTCCAAGGTATAGGGGAACGAACTGTTTTCCAGATATTCTGTGTATTTCACACCTCTGTCTGTCATGCTGCCCGTGCTCTCCATATATTCTTTAAAGGACAATGGAAGCATTTCAATCTGCACATACCGCCCGGAAAGCAGGGTCGCGATCTCACTGGAAAGCATATAGGCATTGGAGCCGGTGATATAAATATCCACATTTTTCTTAATATGCAGGCTGTCCACCACTTTTGGGAAATCCTCAACATGCTGGATTTCATCCAGGAAAATATAAGTCATTTTCCCCAGAACCAGCCGTTCTTTTAAATATGCATATAGTTTCCGGTAATCTGTCAGTTCTTCAAAATCGATATCCTCAAAATTTATTGAAATAATCTGTTCCTCTTCTGTTCCTTGTTCCAGCAGCCAGTTCTGATAAATCTCCAACAGGGTAGATTTCCCGCATCTGCGGATGCCTGTAACAACCTTAATGAGCTGTTTATCTTTGAAAGCAATCAGTTTATCCAGATATTCTTTCCGTTGAAGCACCATGAGCATACCACCCTTCTCATTTTTTAAGGTTAGTATATCCCAAATCAAAAAAAAAATCAAAAGTTTTTGGAGCGCAATCCAAAAACTTTTGATTTTTCGTCATTTTTAGGAATATATCTCTAATTTAGTCCAAAATCAGATCTGATATATACGAAATTTACATCTCTGCCTTATAGTAATTGATCAGGCATCCGTCCAGTATGATCTGTCTCTCTGCGTCTGTCAGGTCGCCCAGTCTCAGATCAATCTCTTTGAGATCATCGCCGACTACATAAGCCTTGATGACATCTGCTTTTTCTTCAACCGCCTTTCTCACGTCCGGCACGAAGATGTAGTCGCCGTTCTTGAACGGCAGATGCTCGTGATCTGCGTCTGTAAGGAACGGAAGCATTCCCCAGTTGATCAGATTAGAGCGGTAACGTTTTGTTGCATACTCGATAGCGATGTTTGCCCATCCACCAAGAACTTTCTGACAGGATGCAGCCTGTTCACGTGCAGATCCGTCTCCCGGCTTTACAGCGAAGATCGTGCTTCCGACGCCGATATTGCCTTTGCCGACTTCCGGATATGTCTTCTGGATCGTCGCCATTACCGGTTTCAGTTCTTCCAGTGCATCGAGAGGACATGCGCCTGCTTCGATCGCTTTCTGTGCTTTCTGCACTTCTTTCGCACGTCCTACATATGCCGGATCTTTTCTTGAGAGCGCGAACTCTGCAAGCCCCAGCGGATTGGAACGGTAAGAGGAAGTCTCGCCTGACGGGATGAGCTCGTCTGTTGTAGTAACCGGATCGTGGATCTCGGATACAACTTTCACGATCAGGTTCTCCGGCAGTGCGGACATCTCCGGCCAATCTTTGATGTTCGGTCCGAACTGGATCTCTACGCTCGGATCTGCCACGCCGTGGCTGTCAAATACACGGTTTGCATAAATATTGCTGTCAAAGTGATACTTCTGTCCTTTGTATTCCACATCCATAGCTGTTGCAGGTGTAAGATATCCTTTGTTTGCCGCCGTAGCTGCGATGGAACGTGCATCCATAAGAGCCACAGAAGAAATCTGACCGCTCTGGAGCTTGCTTCCCTCACGGTTCGGGAAGTTTCTCGTTGTATGACGGATAGAAAATGCGTTATTCGCCGGGGTGTCTCCTGCGCCAAAGCACGGTCCGCAGAATGCAGTCTTAACAACTGTTCCTGCTTCCATAAGATCAGCCACTGCTCCGTTCTTCACCAGTTCCATATAAATCGGCATACTTGCCGGATATACACTGAATGTAAATGCATCGGATCCGATATTATGTCCTTTGATAATATCTGCTGCCGCGCAGATATTTTCAAATCCGCCTCCGGCGCATCCTGCTATAATGCCCTGCTCTACATAAAGCTTTCCATCGCGGATCTTGTCCTGAAGTGAATACTCCACCGCGCCGTCAAGGCTTACGAGCGCCTTCTGCTCTACGTCGTGAAGGATGTCTTTCAAGTTCGCATTTACTTCGTCAATCGTATAAACATTGCTCGGATGGAACGGCATTGCGATCATCGGTTTGATCTCGCTCAGATTCACATAGACGCACCCGTCATAATATGCACATGCGCCCGGATTCAGTTCTTTGTAGTCTTCGCTTCTTCCGTGGATCTCATAGAACTCTTCGATCTTCTCGTCTGTCGTCCAGATAGAGGACAGGCACGTCGTCTCTGTCGTCATAACATCAACGCCGATACGGAAGTCTGCGCTCAGCTTTTTCACGCCTGGTCCGACAAACTCCATTACTTTATTGTTTACATAGCCATTTTTAAATACCGCCCCGATAATAGCGAGGGCTACGTCCTGCGGTCCGACGCCCTTCATCGGCTCACCATCAAGGTAGATCGCAATCACGCCCGGCATCTTGATATCATATGTCTTATTAAGAAGTTGTTTCACAAGCTCCGGTCCGCCCTCGCCCATAGCCATGGTTCCAAGAGCTCCGTAACGTGTATGACTGTCTGATCCGAGGATCATCTTGCCTCCGCCGGCAAGCATCTCACGGGCGAACTGATGGATGACTGCCTGATGAGGCGGAACATAGACCCCGCCGTATTTCTTTGCGCAGGTCAGGCCAAACATGTGGTCGTCTTCATTAATCGTACCGCCTACCGCACAGAGGCTGTTGTGGCAGTTCGTCAGAACATACGGAATCGGAAATTTCTTAAGTCCTGACGCACGCGCTGTCTGGATAATACCGACAAATGTGATGTCATGAGACGTCAGCTTGTCGAATTTAATCTGCAGGTTCTTCATATTTCCGGAAGTGTTGTGCGCGTTTAAGATGCCGTATGCCATCGTATTCTGCGCAGCCTCTTCCTTTGAAATCGAAACCTGTACATTTCCTGTATCTTCCACAATCTCGGTGCCGTTTAAGAGATAGACACCGTTGTCATATAATTTGATCATGTAATCCTCCTTCTTGAATCAGAATCGTATACTTCATGCGGTATAAGCGCGTTATGTACTGTAACTGCATGCGCTCAACATGGCTATTTTATCACATTTCGTGAAAGGAGTAAATCTAGTTTACAAACAAGTCTTTTCTCTTTATAAAGTAAACATAATTCAAAGGGGTATGAAAACATACTGCTGCGATCACAAACACCGCATAACGCATCAGCTCCGCCAGTTTTATCTCCAGGTATCCTTCCGATGCAAAGGTGACTGCCAGATAAACAGCCGTCGAACTTATCAGGCCAAGGATCAGCGTTACTACAATGAAGCTAATATACCATACCGGAGCGTTCTTTTTATAATGAGCCAGTTTCTGCCGGACCAGAATCGCTCCCACAGCACACGCAATACAGATGAGCCCGTATATCATATCTATTGCTTTTAACGGGGCACAGACTTCATAATATAATCCGGCGGATTCCCCGTAATGCAGTCCTGTAATCCACATGAATGCAATGATCAGATTGCCCGCGGCATTGGCAAATAACTGGAAATAAATGATAAATTTGAACCACGCCATAGGTCTCCTGCGCACAGACTGCTGAAGCGGTATGACATCTACGATCCTGCCGCAGTTGTTACAGAACCTTGCTCCCTCGGGAAGTTCTTTTCCACAAAATCTGCAAAACATAAAATCCCCTCTCCCTCATCTTTTACGGACGAAATATTCTTTCATCACACATCTTTTTATCGTACTTCTATTTCATCTTCCGGCGTATATTCTGTGTCAATTTCCAGACAGGCTCCCTCCAGCCGGTCTGCACTGCACGGAAGCGCGATCACGGTCTCATTCACCTCACTGCTCTACAGACTGCTGCCATCATCGGACAGGCCGGAGCCGCCGTCTGTATTATCTACATCTACGGCCTCTGACAGCGCTTCTTCCGGAACCGTAATTTCATCGACAGTGTCATATTCCATAAAGGTTATGTCCATGTAACACTCTGATATGCTTATACCGGCGTCTTCCATCAGCGACGCAAATGTGTCTGTCATATCAACATACACCCTGGCCGGAAGTATGCTGTCCTGATATATGGCGATCGTACAGGGGAATACCATATTGGAGAACACACTCTCGTCGATATCATATCCCGAAAATTCATCCATCATATCCGTCTGCATCATGTCGCCGATGAGATCGCCGTCAAGCTCCCCCGTCAGTTCATAACAGTCCTGGTCATTTACAGTGACAAGAGACTCTGAGAGTTCGAACCGGTCTGCATACTCTGCCATATTTTCCGTTATGCTGCCTACCTCGTCCGCAAGTTCTTCTGCATCTGATACCTCCCTGGTCCACTGATCCTCCATCAACGTATATGTCACATATTCTTCCCCTTCTACTACAGAATATGTCTCGAGCTCCACGTCAAAGTTCATACCGGCCATACCGACGGATACGCTTCCAATGGCATATGACGCTTCCGGCTCTGTTGTCGATTCCATATCCATATCTATTCCCATGCTTATCTCTTCGGAATCAGCCGTCATCCCCATGTTCATTTTCACATTCACCATAGCAGACTTTGTTTCTTCCGCGTTTTTCTCCATGTCGCGGAGCAGATTCTCCGGTGTTGCTTTTGTTGCGCATCCTGAGAACAGCGCCATCGTCATAACGCATACGATTCCTGTTGAAATTGCTCTTTTCATTGCTTTTTTCATACTTTTTCCTCCATTTTCCCTCTTACTGTTCCCCGAAATACGCCACGATCAGATCTACCATCCTGTCATATCTCTCCACTCCGTCCGCCTGCCCGTTAACTTTCAAATACGTATCATTGATCCGCTCGGCCGTCTCGGATACGGGTCCTTCATACCGATCCCAGAATGCATTGTTGGCCTCCAGATCCGGCTCCACCGCCTCGTCAAGCCGCACCCGCACTTCCTGCCAGGTCTCATAATCCGCCCGGTACAGCGCGTTCATGCAGTACACCCAGCCCGACAGATAACCACTGTACTGGAAATCTGCCCGCTCTGATCCGACACATGCGAGAAATGCAATGAAGTTCGCCTCCTGTTCCTGCATGAAACCGCGCAGATGCGACAGTTCATGGCATGCTGTAAAAGGCTTGTTATAATCTGTCATATCCCCGTTATAGTTTGCCTCCACTGTAAAAGGCAGATAGATGCCGCTCAGGCTCTGATAAGACAGTATCTCCGATATCAAAAGTTTCTTAGGCTGCGGATAATATCCACGGACTGACGGGAACTCTTCCCCGAGACGGTTCATTGATTCAACCGCCCCGCTGCCTTCCGGGGCGTCGAGTTCCATCACGCCTTCTGCATTCCGCGTCACTTCATCCGCCCTGGAATTGACTTCTTCCGTAAGCCAGACACAGATGTCTCTGAGCTGTTCCAGGCGATACTCATATGTAACGATCCCTTCCTCCTCGGAAAATGATTTCCGATGGTAGTTGATCCCGCAGCAGGCGGTATAGAGAAACGCCAGTATTCCCGCTGTGAGCAGCACTCCCGAAATCCATGAAACTGCTGCCCGAGTTCTGCGCGTCAGCACGGTCTTTACGATCATCCGCACCATCGTCACGACAAGAGTCAGCAGAAGTATGTAAATAAGGATTTCCGACACAGAGAACGGGAACCAGCCCCACACTCTTCCGATAGTCGTCACCAGAACAGGATAAATATGTACGGCATACCACTGGGCAAAGTCAGGTACATACGCTGAGAGCAGCATACCCGCGCCGCTGAAAAGGAGCAGGAGGACCGCTGCTGCCAGTCGTCCTCCTGTATTAACTTTTCCTGTATTGTTTCTTCCGGTACTATTTTTGTCCGTACCGTTTCTTTGCTCCTCTGTATTATTTGTCAGCATACATTCTCCGATAGGCCTGATAGATCCTTGATCCTGTAATTCCGCGGATCACATTGGCCGCGCATCTCTTAAGCGCGTCTTTATCCAGTTCTCCCGTCCTGACCTTTCTCTTCAGCTCGGCTGCGGCGCGGTTTCCTCCCGGCATGATCAGATCGTTTCCCGCCTCGATGGCTTCGCTGTGGCTTCCGACGTCTTTACCTGTAGCGAACCAGTCCGTCATCACAAGTCCGTCAAATCCCCACTCATTTCTCAACACTTTTGTGAGAAGGTCATAGCTGTTGTTTACATATCTTCCGTTTACCATATTGTAGCTTGACATAACTGCCCGGGCATTTCCTTCCTGTATGGCGATCCGGAAGCCTTTCAGATAGATTTCCCTGAGCGCCCGCTCGTTTACGTTTGCATTTGTATGATTCCTGTTGTCCTCCTGATTATTACAGCAGAAATGTTTGATCGTCACGTAACAGCCTCTCCTGGACTGAACGCCCCGGCTCATGGCCGCCGCCATCTTGCCTGAAAGCATCGGATCTTCCGAATAATACTCGAAGTTACGGCCGCACAGAGGATTCCTGTGGATGTTCATGCCCGGCGCCAGCCAGTATGTCACTCCGTATCGCTCCATCTCTTTGCCCACGGCAGTTCCCACATGCTCCACCAGATCCGTGTTCCACGACTGGGCCAGAGCAAGACCGGTAGGAAATGAAGTGGCAAACTGATACACGCAGGGATGTTTCTCCGGATTACCAAGCATGATCTTCTTTACAATACCCGGCACATAATTCATAAAGGAGAGCATAGGCTCTACTCCTTTTAACTTTCCGCTTCTTGTAACAACGGACGTCCTCTGAAGCCGCAGCCCTGCAGGGCCATCTGCCAGACAGACATTAGGCAGCCCTTTTTCTGTCAGTTTAACTGTAGTATATCCGGCTGAACCGGGAGCGTCAAAGAATTTCGGACCGTTTCCGGACGCGCCGGCCCCTACAACCACATCGCACATCTCCTCCTCGGACAGAACGTCAAGAACTGCATCTGTCACAGGTGAAGAGTAGCTTTCCGGCGTTTTATACTCATGCACCGCAGGCCTGAGATCGGATAAGTTTACACAAATCCGCTCCAGATCTTCATCCTGCTCCTCTGCGGTATCCGCCAGCATAGGAGGATCCATCTCACGTACTTCGTGGATCACCGGACAGATTCTCTCACACTGCTCTGTCACAGCATCTTCATCCAGCACGAGCACCCCGACAGCTGTCGTATCCCTGCTTGAGGCGCCGAGCCGCAAGATATAATCGCCTTTTTCTAATATATAAGCCGCATCCTCTTCCCGATAGGAGGCCAGATCCTTCAAATCAAACACCAGGGATACCGTCTCGCTCTCACCTGGTTTCAGTTCCCTTGTCTTGACAAATGCTGCCAGCTGTTGGTACTCTTTTGCCATCTTTGTCCGCGGGCAGCTTACATAGAGTTGAACGACCTCTTTTCCGGCATGAACGCTTCCTGTATTTTTCACCTTTACATCTATGGTAATCTTCGGACCGTTTGCCTGTATCCCGCCCTTTTCAAGAGAAAATGTAGTATATGACAGACCGTATCCAAAAGGATAGCGGGGTTCCGCATCATAACTGTCAAAGTAGCGGTAACCCACGTATATTCCTTCCCGGTAATACTCCTCGTCCGTGTTTCCGTTCAGATAACTGTATTCCATGGCAAACGGGATATCTTCATATTTTTTCGGCCATGTGTCCACAGTCTTCGCAGAGGGCGAAACCTTTCCGCAGATCAGGTCTGCAAATGCCTTTCCACCCATCATACCCTGCTGCGCGTAGTATACGACCGCGCCGATCCCTGTGATCTCATCGAGAAAGCTCATATCAAATACGGATCCCACATTGATAACCACGATCAGCTTTTCATAATTTGCAGCGCACATGGCAAGATTTGACTTCTCTTCATCTGACAGAGAATACTCATGGTTATCCAGCTTGCGATCCGCACTTTCACCGGCCTGTCTTGCGATCACATAAATACAGGTGTCCGTGTCAGAGCCGTTGACGTCTTCAATCGTAACCGGTTGTCCGAACGGATACTGATAGGGCGTTCCCATCATATTAACGGCGTCAGGCTTCATCAGCCTGCGTCTCAGGTCAGCAGCGTAAGTTTCCTCCCCTTTTCTGTATTCTTCCGCATATGCGCTGATCCACGGCTTTGTCGTAACAGTGAAACCGACTTTCTCCAGACCTTCCATAATAGAGATCACGTGACGCTCTTTCACCTCTCCTGAGCCTGTGCCGCCTTTTATCGTCATGTCCGCACCAGCTCCGTAAAGCGCCACTTTTTCCGGGGTAAGCGGAAGTGTTCCGTCATTTTCCAGAAGAACGATTCCCTCAAGCGCCGCTTCATAAGAGACTTTTGCATTCTCCTCCTCAAGAGGCGTCACCGCATCTGTAAATTCCGCCTTATTCCTGATCTTCATTCTCATTGTCGTTTCCTCCTTTTTTTAACAGCAGACGTCCTTCGCTTCTCCGGTCGTGAGAAGCCTGCTGATAGTATTCCCTCTTTTCCGCATACATTTTCTTTTCTGCAGCTCTGACAAGTTCTTCCATGGATTCAACCTTCTCTCTCCACTCTATCCCTACTGATATATGTATTCCCTGCCCTTCCAGTTTCTCTGCCAGTTCTCTGCCCTGACAAACGACTTCGTCTTCCTCCCGGTCTATGGCAAAGGCAAGGAATTCATCACCGCCGATCCGATAAGAGCTTGCGTCACCGAAGTACGCGCTTATGTACCCCGCAACCGTCTTGAGCATACGATCGCCGGCGTCATGCCCCTGACTGTTGTTCAGCTCATGAAGTCCGTTCACGTCCATATAAATACATGCAAGAGACTCCCGATATTGTTCGCGGTATCGGGAAATATCCATCTCAAACCGGTTTCGGTTGTAAAGTCCGGAAAGCAGATCTCTTTCTCCCTGTTCACGGATTGTAAGATAAGACTGCCGGTTATGGCAGAACATACTGAAACTGAAGTCTACATTTCTCAGCAGCTCCGGCGTCACATGTCTGTCGTCCAGCCCCGAGCATGCAAGTATTCCGCATATCTTTCCCTCCATGTCCGTGATCGGCACCGCGATCAGGCCATATCCGTCGTAGTCTGCGAACTCAGTGTTTCCTTCTGAAAAATGTTCCAGAAGCTTTTGAAGCATTCTCTGATCCGTTTCGCCTGCAGTCAGTCCGCCGCTGTTTCCGCACCACTTGAAATATTCGTCCGGAACAGAAGCATCAGATACCCACAGATACACGCATTCCGCCCTGGTGATCCCTGCTACTTTCTCCAATGCTTTTATCACATTTTCATTCTGTTCGTGTGCATTAAACAGCAGCTTCTCTACATCATATATATAGTTGATCGTGTCAAGCTGGCGTTCCTTTGTACTGGTCTCCCGCTTCACATAATAGATCATCCAGAAGAAATACAGTGCAAAGCACACCGCCTCAACTGTCAGGAACACATTCATCATATGTTCGATCGTTTCTGCAGTTTCAAATACAATGTCTTCCGGCACAGACAGCGCCAGCTGCCATCTGTTGATACCGACCGGTTCGTAATAGAAATAAAGATATTCGCCGATCCGATCCGACACAAAAACGACGTATCCGGTCTCTCCGTCTATCAGGCCCTGCTTAAGCTGCTCATGGTCATATCCCGGAGCCATCTCCCGCTTTCCCAGCTCCCATATGTTCCCGTCCGGATCATTATGCCATGTATCAACCAAAAAATCTCCGGTGGCCGCATCGATTATATAGAGAGCCGCTTCCCCATACGAAGTCACAGCGAGTTCTTCAGGAAGGCTCCCCAGTTCGATCACTCCGTACAGCATGGCAACCGTATTTCCATCGCGTACTACAGGCACATAGTTTCTCACTACATACTGGTCTTTGTTCCTGACATCCGTTTCACGGTTCGTGACATGCGCTCCCTGAGCTGCTTCTTTCTCATAGGACAACGCTCCTCCCGAGCTGATTTCTTTTCCTCCGTCTGTGATAACTATATCCCCCGGCAGAAGAAGTTCAAGCCGTGAGATCACACCCCACGTATTATAAGAATCTATAATCTTCCAGAGCTCATCTGAAGTCATATCGTCGTATTTAGAAACCACCGTGGCAAGCAGTTCCAGCTGCCGACAGTCGTCGACCATTTCCCGCCTGATATCGTTGACGAGATTCCCCGCCTGTTCCTCAAGCCTGTCGAAGCTCCTCTCTTCTTCCATATTATTAATGCGGTCGGTCATGATAAGGGATATGGCGACAATCAAAAAAATCAGCAGGATCGTAACAACAAGCGAACTCTGCCAGTGAGTTTTCATTTTTCTTTCCATATGAAAAGTATAGTCGATTTCCTTTGTTTTCTCAACCGGATTGTTTTATAATGGGGATATCATTTTTTGGCAGAAAGGGGAAATACACTATGGGCAGAGGCGGCGGTTCACACGGAGGAGGCGGACACTCCGGAGGCAGATCATTCGGCGGACGAGGCGGCGGATTCGGCGGCAGCCCCGGAAGAGGACGAGGACCGGGCTTCGGAGGACCTCCTCCGGGCGGGCCCGGATGGGGCGGGCCCCGCAGAAGATGGGGCGGACCTGTATTTTCCGGAGGCGGTTTTGGCTGGCCGGGTCCGGGAAGGAGAGGAGGATTCGGCTGCTCGGCAGCAATTATTGTCATCATCTTTATCCTTGCTTTTGTTCCCCTTTTCCTAAACAACGGTTCTGTACAGGAAAGCTCGGAAATAACAGTATCCTTCACCGAACGTACAGCCGTGACGGGAACGGATACATACAGTGAATGGTATCTTGACGAACTGAATTTCATTGATCACGATACCGATCTGACGGACGGGCTGAAATATTTCTATTCCCAGACCGGTATACAGCCCTACGTCATGCTGCTTGACTATAACGATTCCATATGGCTCGATGGGAAATGGAGTGAGGATGCGGCTGAAAAATATCTGGCACAGGTCTATGAAAATACTTTTTCTGATAACGGGCATATGATATTTGCCTATTTTGCATGTGAAAATGATTCTGAAGATATGGACGGAATGTTCTATATCTATTACGGCTCCGCCGCCTATTCCATCATGGACGCCGAAGCCGAAACAATATTCTGGAGCTATTTTGACATGAATTACAATAATCTGGATCTGAGCATTGCGGAATTTATCGGACAAACATTTGAAGAAACTGCAGATAATATCATGCATGTCGGGAGCAGCAAGAATAACACGCTTATAAAAGCGGCTGTGGTCTTTGCAGTGATCTGTGCCGTCGTGCTCATTGCCGGAATCGTCATTGCCAGGAGAGCGAGCCGGAAAGATGCTGAGGATTTTAACTCACATATGTAGGAAGTTCTTTCATTTCTTAAAAATAAATACAGGCAACGGGGGATGATTCCTGCGATTGTAGTACTCGTTTACTATGACCGTATACATCGCGGAAGGCAGTTCTTTTATATACTGCAATATGTGGTCTTTTTCTTCAAAGCCCGTATCGCCTCCGCTGTAGATACAGAGACTCATCATCCCGCCGCTTTTCAGTATTGTCAGACCTTTCTCAATTGCAGTCACACTGGTCCGTGCGTGTGTTGCAATGCTGTGGTCTCCGCCGGGAAGATATCCGAAGTTAAAGCATATAACGTCCGCTGTCTGTTCCTGTAGATAACGATCCATATTTTCATGTCCGTCTTTTATCAGATGTATATTTTTATCATATCCGTTCCGGAACAGTAAATTTCCCGTCGACTCTAACGCCTGATCCTGGATATCAAATGCCCATACACTTCCATTTTCTCCCGCCATTTCACACAAGAACAGCGTGTCATGACCATTTCCCATTGTCGCATCGACATACACTCCGCCTTCAGGTATCTGGGATCTTATGATAGAATGACACCAATATGTGATCTGAGACTGTTTCATCGATAATCTCCTTCCTACATATTTATTGATTTATTATACCCGCTTTTCAGGCAGACTGCACCGAAAAATGCAGCGCATATACACCTTTCATGCCGCCGCTTCCTCTTTGATAATAGTCGTAACCCTCGCTTCGTCCAGCCGGCAGAAGCTCTCAAAGACTTTGATCGTTGTCAACGGCGTGCGCAGATCATGAGAAATACTGGAAATCAGTCCTTTTCTGTAATCCTTTCCGATTTCGGTGTCTCTCATCCGAATTTTCCTTCAGTATATATACCGGACGCCGTTTTACTTCCGTCTATGATCAGTGCCGATCTGGAACCGAACGGGAATACGCCTGTCGCTGCAAAGCCGATACAGCAGACCAGGACAGGAAAGAAAAAGGCGGCCAACAGACTGTAATTATGCTTTTGTGTGCTGCCTGCCGGACTTTTAAGCTTAACGATTCCTGACATTTTTCCGGGCTCTCCTCAGCTTTGTTTCTGGTTTTCTCAAATAGATTTCACATACTCCGAGGAATACAGAAGCAATGCACAAAGCATATAAAAGGAACATCGAATGCCCCATAAAGTCCATAAGCGGATTAAACCAGTCCAGAATCTGGACAACCACTAATGAAATACTGCAGATAATGCAAATATGACCTGCTATGATTTTAATAATGTCTAAAACTTTCACTATAATCCCTCCGTAATAAAAATTCCGTCTTCTATTCTATGTTCCGGTTTATATGGATTATTTGCCACCTGGTTCTGCAGTGTCATAAAGGAACAGTGCCCGCCGTCCAGATTGTACGCCGCTTTGCAGTCGAGCTACTCAATTTTCATTATGGTGAAGAACAATGCATTTCTCTCCACAAGATTACGAAGTCCTTCATCCGGATTCAATGCCGGTATAATAACGATCCGCTCCATCTAATCCCTTCTTTCATCTTTTTCTGCTTATGTAGTCTAAGGGATATATCTAATAACTTCGTATGGATTTGTTAAACAAGTTTTAAACAATTTATAATTTCTGTAAAAAAGATATCTGGGGCGTTGTCATGCGAAAGGACAGCTCTCTTCCCGGTAAAAAATGCAAAAAAAGAAGACCTCTTAGGTCTTCCTTTGATCTGCTTCCGTCCTCTGGAACCGAAATTGGAGTCCGGGCTGAATATTAACTGAAAGGGAAAGATTTGATACCATTAAGATCGGAAGTTGAGGAAATATCCGGCTATTTCTTTCATTCTTTCTGCCTGTTCAACCTGGAACGGACATCTCATGTCGCAGTGACCGCAGGATATGCAGTCGGATGCCTTTTTCTCCAGTTTCCCGTAGTGATCCGCCGCAAGCGTATCACCGATCACCGCCAGATCATAGTATTTGTTGATCAGTCCCACATTCAGTCCTGCAGGACATGGCTGACAATGATTGCAGTACACACATGTTCCTGTCACATCCCGCGGCGTAAATGTTCCGATAAGAGAATAATCCCGTTCTTCTTCGGAGGCGTCCAGAAAACCAAGTATCTCCTTTACATCTTCCAGATTCCGGATACCCGGCAGCACGGTAAGCACTCCCGGCTTATCCAGAGCATACTGGATACACTGATACGTCGTCAGTGCCTGCCCAAACGGAGACGTCTGTGCACTGAGGAGTTGCCCGCCGGAATATGGTTTCATAACTGAGATTCCAACCCCCTCCGCCTCGCAGCGGCGGTAAAGCTCCATCCGTTCACTGGCGCTGCCTCTCGCAAAGTCGCCGTGCTGGTAATCATAGGCAGGATTGATCGAAAACATCAACTGATCCGCAATCCCCGTATCCAGCACTTGTACGGCAAGCGCCGGAGTATGGGAAGACAACCCGATATGCCTTACAACACCGGTCTTTTTCATTCCCTGCAGATAATCAAGAATTCCGTTTTCCTGATAGTCTCTCCAGTCCGAAGACGCGTCCAGACAGTGAATAAAACCATAATTAATATAGTCTGTTTTCAGTTCTTTCAGCTGCCAGTCCACCTGCCAAAAGAACCAATATAAGATTGCCGGAAATGCCTATGAAGAACGGCTGATCGATGAAGTCGGCAGTTCCGATAAAAACGGTCAGGTCATCCGTATCAGAATCAAGGTTGAACCCCCGGAGGTAACCCGTGAATTTTAATGCCATACCGGAAAACGTATCGGTCGTTTATCGCCTCGAATAATCCTGTTGCGTATGGTGGAGAACCGATACACTGTATCACTCTTTCTTTATTTTACAATAGTGTAGTTCGTTCTTCTCGCTTTTCCATTCTGCTTTAGCAGACTATTTTTCACCATTTTTCTGAGAGTTCTGGAAGCTGTCGACGCACTCACTTCAAGTAAACTGATCACATCATTTTTCGTAATAACACCATGCTCCCGGACATATTCCAAAATTTTTTCTTCTGCTTCACTTAATGAGGCTTCTGTCTCCATGATAGAATTTGTATCTGTTTTTGTCATCCACACAGAAGAATTTTCTAACGTATATTTTGCATTAACATTTGGAAGTATGATCTTAAAAGCATTTTTCGTAGTTTGAATCTCTGGCTTTTCCTTCATGCCTTCATATGCTTTCATAATTTTTTCCATTCCTGTACCATAAGCTTCTATCAGATGAAGCCGATAAAATACATTTGCAAGATCCTGGTTTCTGCAGACAGAAATCCCCTCCATTATATCTTCCAGTTCAATTCCCGGCATCAGCCCGCCAATAGAAACAAACTCGATCCTATCTTCATAAATTCTGATAAACGCACTGGCACTGAACGAGTAATCACGATGGACAAGAAGATTTAGAAGGGATTCCCTCACCGCAATTTCCGGGTAATCTCTGACATCAATTCTTTGCAGCTTCTCTATCGTCGCACGGGTCTGATTGCGGAAATCGATAAAATCATACACTTCATTCATCTGCTTCATTAATGATCCGCTGAACTCCCGGCGATCTTTAAAAATCATCTGATCCTTTCCCTGAAAGACAGCCACCTTAATCGTATGCACGCACTGATCCGATAGAAGCAATGCTAAATTGCTGTAAAGATTGTCCTGATCGATCAGTTTTAAAGTACGCATTTGCTGTGGACCGAATTCTACTTTGCGAAGCTCAAATTCCTTTTTCACAGCTTCAAATGTAAGTTCCTGGTTTAAACTCCGCATCACCTCAAATCGATCTCCATCCGTTTCCTTAATCATACGGCGTATAGCCGTATCTGTGGCAGGCACAGAAGAATATCCCTGTCTGACATATACTCCTTCCGGGCGCATCCCTTTTTTAGCGAGATAATACGGCCGATCTGTTCCGCGCTGAATATCCACAACAACGATTTTCTTCCCCGCTTCCTCTATTGTTTCATAATGAAGGAACATCGTCACATCCGGCTTGATTGCATCTCTTACCATATTGCTGATCTGTAGAGATACTTTGTCAGGATCATCAAGTCCAACCACTTCCCCATCATCCCGAACACCTATATACAATCTGCCGCCGTTGCAGTTGGCAAAAGCAATGATTTCTTTTTTGATTTCATCTACAACAATTTCTTTTAGCTCTACAGTTTCACTTTCTCGAAAAAGCATACTGCCATCTCCTTTATTTTGTTCAATGGACATATTATAATAAATCGCGCCAATCGTGTCAATGTGTTTGACTCGATCATGACGCGATTTGACCTGATACTGCTATTATTCTCAAAAGCCACATAAAATATAAGCTTTCTATTCTAACCATATCTAACCATGTCATGACAGGATTGACACGATAACTAACACTATCCGACAACCTCCGCAAAAGTTTCGAAGTAATATAAAACCCGTAAACAACATGTTTACGGGCTTTGTGAGCTCCCCCTGTTGGACTTGAACCAACGACACTTCGGTTAACAGCCGAATGCTCTACCGACTGAGCTAAGGAGGAATATTATTTAATTTTTCTGAATGGAGAATACGAGAGTCGAACTCGTGACCTCCTGCTTGCAAGGCAGGCGCTCTCCCAACTGAGCTAATCCCCCGGGAAAATGTGTTCTTATAAGAACTTTTATAAAATACCATATTTCCCGGGGTATGTCAACATTTTTCTGGAATTTAAAACCCCAATAATCTGATCAGAAGCGGATTTGTATCATACAGGAACTTAAGGATCTGGCTCTGCTCCACCATCTTGAAGCATGTGCTGCCGATTTCCGTGGAGTACGCCAGCGTCATGATCAGGAATCCGATCCAGATGATCACAACAGCCAGCGCCAAGCCGAGGACTCCTCCCGCTATATGATTCACAAGACCGAGCACCGGCAGTTCTCCGATAATATTTACCGCAAACATCAGTGCTTTCACGATAATGATCGCCAGCAGGAATGTAACGAGGAAGGACAGCAGATTCAGCACAAGCCTTGATATATAGGCCGCCACATATCGCGGGAAACTGTCTACTCCCAGTTCCCCGTATATTGTACTGTTATTATTCTCAATCAGCTCATCTTTCAGGAACTGGGGCAACGGCGCATCTTCTATCTCCTGGATCTGCACATCTTTTGGTATTTCACCGAGCAGATTCATGATATCGTCGCTTGTGATGCCAAGCAGATCCCAGTCCAGTTCGTTCAGGCTGGAGAGCTGTTCTGCCGACAGATCCTCCAACGGGGTGCCGCTCAGATCCGCTTTTGAAAGATCTTCTTCCGTGATTTCCGGTATAAACGCCTCAACAATGCCGTTTTCTATATAGTCGTCCACCGGCGTATATTTTTCCAGCGCGTCCGCAACAAAAGGCGACAGAAACAGCACAAGAACCAGGGTAAGGATTGTAGAGAGAAGAGAAATTCCTAATTTCAGGAATCCCCTGACATACCCGACTACAATACAGATGATAAATATTACTGCAACAATAATTAAAAGCCAGTTATCCATAATGTCTCCTATTTCGTCAGATAAATTACCCTTAATTCATCGACGCTCATCACATAGTATCTATTTACTCCGAAAGCCCTGAATATCTCCAAAGCGTCCACATCGAGATTTCCATCATATTTTATAATGCCTGTAGCCGTGACAATACAACATCTGGAGCCATCAAACATAATAATCTCGTCTCCGTCCATCTTCACGTTACTGTAATTTCCAGGAATTTCCCGACTGATCAGCTGCTCTCCGATCCGGTTATACAGGCGTACCTCATATCCGGATTTTTCCTGATTCAGCAGGATAAATCCTATATACTGATCCGAATGGAATACACTCTGTATCTCCTGGTCAATAACTATCGTCTTCTCCGGTTGAGGCGTATCTGTTCCCCGGTAGATAACAAAAGAATTGTCACCGACCGCTACAGAACGTCCGCCTCCCATAAAAAATATATCTGCCATTACAGTGTTGTCATACTCTTCCGAAGAAACGATATTATCTGCATTTTCCTGACCTGCTTCTCCAAAATTATAATAAATGACCCTTGACTTTATATTCACCCCGTCAAGATACAGATATGAAACCGCCAGTGTATTTCCGTCATCGGACATTTCCATGGCTGTCGGATATCCCATCGTTCCCTGAGTGATCTGTATCTCTGCAAGAATATTTCCGGCGGCGTCATATGTAATAATGGACGGTGTGCTTCCGTTTCTCATAAGGACACTGACGATTCCCTGATCTGAGATAGAAATTTTTTCAATCGGAAGCGTCGTTTCTATTTCCCCTCTCAGACCTTCTTCCGAGAATACCAGGATATTATTTCCGCCGTTATCCGCCACTGCAAACGACTCTTCTTTCACCGTGATGACCGGGTTCTGAAGCTGAGTAGGCTGTATCCACTGCTCCTCATTTTTATTATTAAGGAATGCTACTCCGTCCCGATTATATCTCACGATACCATTTGCAAATTGTGCGTAATTACTGGTATCTGATATATCACTGGAATACTCCGCCGCCGTCCGGGCATGTCCATACGACTGGTTTTTCAGAAGAAGATAAGTGCCGCATACCGCAAGGATAATCAATACTATGAGCACAAGTATTCTCCGCACTTTAGCGCGACGAAACTTGTGGACCTTTTTCATGATCTCACTCAGATCATCCGGGGGCGTCAGGATCTTTAGATGGGTTTTTTTCTTTTGCGTCATAAGACTCCCCTGTTTCTGATTTTAAAGTACATTTAGCGCGGTCATTATACCACATGCGCAGAAAAGAAAGCGCCGCTTTAGCGTCATTTACTTTTCAAGCCGTAGACCGCCGGTATAAGCCCTGCGCAGCAGGGTGAAGCGATGTGATTGCTTCAGATCGCGCTTTGCGCGATCATTATACCACGATTTCAGGGTAATAGCAATTTTTGTCCGACATAAATCAGATTGCCGTCTGTAATGCCGTTCATTCTGCAGATAGCATCCACATGGGCCACATCTCCGTACATTTTTCTGCTGATGATTGCAAGAGTATCTCCCTCTTCCACAATATATACGCCATTGCTTCCGTTTGTATCCCCTGCTGTATCCTGCTGATCCAGAGCTTCATCCGCAGAACCTGTTCCGTTGCTGTCCGTTGTTGTCTCCGTTTCCACTCCGGCTTCCTGACCTGTATCCGCACTGTTTTCTTCCTCCTGCGCCGCCTGGGCATTCTCCGCTTGGGCAGCGTCGTCTGCAGTCTGATCATCACTGCTCTGTTCTTCAGTATCCTGGCCGCTGTCCGTCTGTTCTTCCGCTGTCACGGCTGTCACGGATCCGCTGACCTCACGGGTTTCCACGGTATCATTTCTGTCTGCAAGCGTTTCCAGAGTACTTTGCACGGACTTCATCCGGTCAAAGCTGTTAACCATGGAAACTCCCATGATGATAATAATAAGCACGAGGCATGCGCTCGCCGCGTACATCAGACCTCCTGCCCTTTTTTGTTTGCGGTATTTCCCCCGCTTTCTAACCAGATTACGAAAGTCCTGTGCAGCTCTGTCCTCCACAGTCTCCGTGGAAAACGCCCCATTTTTTTTTCGACTGGAGATCATATAGTTCTGCATACACGGATTTTTCTCATAATACGTATAATGCCCTCCGATCTCCATCAGATCATTCATTTTATGCACATAATATGTCTCGTCCTTCTCCACGGGATCTTTCATAATAAACACTGTGTTCTTCTTCGGAAATGATTTCTTATGCAACTTCACAGTAGACGACTCCGGTGTAAGGGGTACTCCAGGGTGAGCAACGAACCATCCCAGCATTTCCCCGTCCTCAAAGAACTGCTTGCAGTCTTCGTATGCATGCTTCCATGTACTCTCGTCGATCACATACTCATTCCCGTTCATCTTCAGCTCATGCATCTGGATCGCTCCGTATATGTAAACAAACTCTCCGTCGTCTCCGGACTGGATATCGCCTACAAGGAACGCTCCCACCGGTCCGTTTCCTGCTTTTTCACATTTCTCACACAGCTGCGTAAAGAATGTATCTACATAATCCTCCACATAAATCTTGGGGCTGTCACTCACATTGCCAATCTGCCGAACATTTTTTGGTATCTGTCTTTCCATATATACTCCACCTTCCTGATAAATAATTTTCCCGGCGTCTCTAAGAGGATAGCACAGGAAAATAGCTGATTTTATCAGTTGATGTCATATAAGTTCGACAAATTTAACCGGGACAGGGTAAAACGCAGTCGGGGACGTAGTAAAAATAGATTTTACTACGTCCCCGACGACAATTTAGAAACTATTTTGAAAATTCTTTTATCTTCTTATAAATGCTCTCTGTATCAAGTCCGTACTTCACGAGCAGCTCAGCCGCCGGACCGGATTCGCCGAACACATCATTGATTCCGATCTTCAGCACTTTCGCAGGAGCCTGTTCGGAAAGCACGTCGCATACGGCGCTTCCAAGTCCTCCGATCACGGAATGTTCCTCAACTGTAACGACTTTTCCCGTCTCTTTTGCAGCCGCAACGACAAGCTCTTCATCCAGAGGTTTGATTGTGTGGATATTGATCACCTTCGCATCAATACCATCTTCAGCCAGTTTCTCAGCTGCCTCGAGACAATTGTATACCGGAAGTCCTGTTGCGATGATCGTAAGGTCTTTTCCTTCTCTCAGGACAACGCCTTTCCCCAGTTCAAATGTATAATCCGGCCTGTCATTGATCACCGGAACCGCCAGACGTCCGAATCTGAGGTACACAGGACCGTCATGCTCATATGCCGCCTTTACCGCCGCCTTCGCTTCCACGTCGTCAGACGGACAGATCACTGTCATGCCGGGAATTGTGCGCATCAGCGCGATATCTTCATTGCACTGGTGGGAAGCTCCGTCCTCTCCTACGGAGATACCCGCATGTGTGGCTCCGATCTTTACGTTCAGGTGGGGATATCCGATGGAATTTCTCACCTGCTCAAATGCACGTCCTGCCGCAAACATCGCAAAGGAACTTGCAAACGGAACCATTCCCGCCGCTGCAAGGCCTGCTGCCACTCCCATCATATTAGACTCTGCAATACCGCAGTCGATGAAGCGTTCCGGATGAGCCTTTTTAAAGATGCCTGTCTTTGTCGCCTCCGCAAGATCCGCGTCCAGCACGACCACATCTTTATGCTCTGTTCCCAGCTCAGCCAATGCTTTTCCATAACTTTCTCTCGTTGCGATCTTCTTTACATCTGACATAACGCTTCACCTGCCTTTTCCAGTTCTTTCATAGCGATCTCATACTCTTCATCGTTCGGCGCTTTTCCGTGCCATCCGGCCTGGTTTTCCATATAGGATACTCCTTTTCCTTTCAGCGTTTTTGCGATGATCGCCGTAGGCTGGCCCTTCACAGTCTTCGCCTCTTTGAATGCAGCGTCTATCTGGTCGAAATCATTCCCGTCGATATTGATCACATGAAAATTAAATGCCTCGAACTTCTTATCGATAGGATACGGAGAATTGACGTCTGTGATCGCGCCGTCGATCTGCAGGTTGTTGTTATCTACGATGACAACAAGATTGTCCAGTTTTCTGTGAGCCGCAAGCATGGAAGCTTCCCATACCTGCCCTTCCTGGATTTCTCCGTCTCCAAGAAGCGTATAGACTCTGTAGTCGTCGCCTCTGAGTTTGGCTGCGATCGCCATCCCCACCGCCGCGGAGATACCCTGACCGAGAGAACCAGAGGACATATCAACTCCGGGGATATGCTTCATATCCGGATGGCCCTGAAGATAAGATCCTGTATGACGCAGTGTCTTTAAATCCTCTTTCGGGAAATATCCCCGCTGTGCCAGTGCCGAATACAGCCCGGGAGCCGTGTGCCCTTTAGACAGGACAAAGCGGTCTCTGTCCGGCTTCTTCGGATCCTTCGGATCGATATTCAGCTCTTCAAAATAAAGATATGTAAAAATGTCCGCTGATGAAAGCGAACCGCCGGGATGTCCGGCTTTTGCACTGTGAACCGCCGTTACGATACCCTTGCGGATCTCGTTTGCAGTCTGCATTAATTTGAGCTTGTCCATTTAATTATCCTCTTTTTCTGATTATTCTAAACTTCTCATCACAACATAGTAAAATGTATTCGGTCCTTATTCGCCGAATACCGCGATGTAATCTTCCTGGAACTTCTTAATTCCCGCGTCCGTCAGCGGATGGTGCGTCATCTGTTCGATCACTTTATACGGCACTGTAGCAATATCCGCTCCAGCAAGCGCGCAGTCCGTGATGTGCATCGGATTGCGGATGCTGGCTGCGATGATCTCTGTCTCGATTCCTGCCACGTCAAAAATCTCGGATATCTCTGTGATCAAATCCACACCTCTTACCGAGATATCGTCCAGACGTCCAAGGAATGGTGACACATATGTAGCGCCTGCCCTTGCGGCGAGAAGCGCCTGATTCGCAGTGAAGATCAGGGTAACATTCGTCTTGACTCCCTCTGCCGAAAGCACTTTAACCGCCTTCAGTCCTTCCGCGGTCATAGGAATCTTAACTACCATATTAGGATGGATCTTAGCGATTTCACGACCTTCCCGGATCATACCCTCGGCGTCTGTTGTCGTCGCCTTTACCTCTCCGCTGATCGGTCCGTCCACGATGGATGCGATCTCCGCAATGACGTCCTCGAATACACGGCCTTCTTTCGCGATCAGCGACGGATTCGTAGTAACGCCGCAGATCACGCCCATATCGTTTGCTTTTCTGATATCGTCTACGTTTGCTGTGTCAATAAAAAATCTCATCTGTTTATTCCTCCTTATGCCAGACCTGTTTATTACTTCTGTTCTGATTATATCGGTAATAAAAACTCAGGTCAACCAAAGGAAAAATTATTAACGCGGCAATTCATTTAAAAAAGGAGATTATCACGGTTATTTTATTTATATTAATTAATATTTAACATATGTATTTTCAAAAACCTTCTATTTAAAACTTTCTTTTGATGATCCAAAAATATTTTTTCAATTTTTATTATTAATATTATTTCTCTTTTTATTAATTTTTCTTTTTTCAGATCTTGGATATGATGTAGTTCCTCTCACCACAAGTTTCGGTTCATACTCTACATGGTAGATGCTGACCGGCTCAATTTCTGTATATTTTTTCATGCGCGACGTCATCTTTTTCATAATGATGTCGCAGGCGTCCATTCCCTTATATATAACGAAATGTTCGATCGTGGTCAATGATACTTCCTTTACTTTCGCAAAAAGCGTGTTATCACATCCCATTACGGACATATCTCCGGGAACCTTGTATTTCTCATCATAAAGGGCATCCATGATCCCAAATGCGATCATATCGTTAAGACCAACGATCGCAGTCAGCTCCGGATGCTCTTTCAAGAGTTCTTTTGTCAGGTCGTATCCGATCCGGTATTCAGAATCAATGCCCGGCACATCCTTATCTATCTGTTCATCCGCAGCTTTTATTACCACGTGTTCTTTCAGACCCGCGTTCTGAAATTCCTTGAGAAATCCTTCTACCCTCTTGGAACGCTGCTTCTGCCGCACGGTAAGCGGCGGAGCAATATATCCCACATCTCTGTGCCCGAGTTCAAGGAGGTGTCTCGCCATCAAGCGGCCCAGCTTAGAATTGTCCAGTTCCACAGCGTCAACGTTAAGCGGTTCATTCTGGTTGTTAATGACAACTACCGGTATTCGTTTTGACAGTTCATCAACCTGAGCCATAAAGCACTGGCTGGGATTGCACATATAAATGATTCCCTGTGGATTTAAGGAAGAGATCATCTTAAGGTAACGCTCCTCCAGCTTCAGATCTCTCTGTGTATTGCACACAAAAATACCGAATCCCTGATCCGCCGCTCTGGACTCGATTCCCTGGAGCAGCATGACATAATAAGGATTCGTGAGGTTCGGACTTATGACAACCAGCATATTTTCTCTTCGCTCTTCCCTGCGCTTTCTTCTCTTGGGAATTTCATACCCGAGTTCTCTGGCTGCTTCTTCTACATTCCTGATCACTTCTTTGGAAAATGAAACGTTGTATTTTTTATTTAATACCATTGAGACCGTAGCCTGCGACACACCGGCTCTTTTTGCCACATCCGATGACGTAACCTTTCTTTTTCCCATAAAGTCTCCCTCACGTTACAGTTTACAGTTCCGTCCGCCCGTCCAGCGCGCGCAGCAACGTGACCTCATCAATATATTCCAGGTCCCCGCCCACCGGTACTCCGCTTGCGATCCTGCTCACCTTGATCCCTGCAGGCTTGATAAGTTTGCTGATATACATGGCGGTTGTCTCTCCTTCAAGACTGGAATTCGTCGCAATGATCACTTCATCCACATCTCCCTGAAGGCGTTCCATAAGTTCTTTCAGACGGATATCCCCCGGACCGATCCCCAGCATGGGAGAGATAGCGCCATGGAGCACATGATAGACGCCGTTATACTTTCCTGTCTTTTCATAAGCCGCAAGATCCCTCGGCGTCTCCACTACCATGATCGTTTTCTTATCCCTGTCCGGATTGCTGCAGATGGGGCATACTTCTCCATCCGTAAGTGTACAGCACACCTTGCAGTACCGGACGTTCTTCCTGGCCTCCACGATCGACTGAGCCAGGCTTTCCACCTGATCCACCGGCATGTTGATCACATGAAACGCAAGCCGCTGTGCAGACTTGCTTCCAATTCCGGGCAGACGGGAAAATTCCTCGATCAGCCGGCTGATCTGGTTACTGTAGTAATCCATTGTTACACCTCGTATTTTTTCAGAACATTCCGGGAACTCCGCCGCCAAATCCTCCCGTCAGTTTGGACATAGCCGCCCCGCTCTCTTCCTCTACTTTGCGCAGCGCCTCGTTAGTCGCAGCAGCGATCAGATCTTCGAGCATCTCGATATCATCCGGATCCACCACTTCTTCCGTAAGTTTCACCTTCAGCACCTCGCGCTTTCCGGATACGGTCACTTCCACCGCGCCGCCGCCTGCAGACGCTGTAAATTCTTTTGATTCGAGTTCCTTCTGCTGTTCTTCCATCTGGCGCTGCATGCGCTGCGCCTGTTTCATAAGATTTGCCATGTTCCCCGGCATACCGCCGCCCGGGAATCCTCCACGTTTTGCCATATCTAATCCTCCACTGTTATAGCCATATTAATCTTCTGCTCTATATCAACGAATGTGTCCTCGAAATGACGGCCTTCTTCCACATGCCGCACTTCTACTTCCACTTTCTTTCCAATCCTTTCCTCAATCAGCTGCTCCAGCTCCTGTATGTGATCCTCTCGTCCGACCACACTGGCAGCCAGCGCATCCGGAAGTACGATCAGGAGCCTGTTGTCACCGCCGAGACTCAGCCGGGCTTTTTTCAGATATCCCCGTACCATGCCGGACGCCTCCCCGGCAATAGAACGAAAATTCTTCACAACTTCCTGTACATCCTCGGGAATTGCATCGGGAAGCACCTGACGGACTCCAGCGTTCTGACTGCCGTATCCGCCGCCGGAAGAACCTTCTCCCTGCATATATCCGGCTCCGACCGGAACGCCTTCTCCGACTCCCCGGGCCTGCAGCGCGGCGGCAGCCTCGATTCCCTTCTCTACCTTTTCCTCTACTGCACGGATACGGTCCAACAGGGAATCCTGCCCTCTTTCCATAGCAGGCGTACAGAGCTTGATCAGAGCCACCTCCAGCATTACTCTTTTCTGTGTGGCATATTTGAGCTGATTGGAAAGTTCAGAAAAAATACGGATGTAGCGGAACAGCATATCAGGTTCGATCATCTGCGCCTCTTCCCTGAGCTGAGCCATATTTTCCGTCGATACATCCAGAACCTCCTCTATATTATCAGAAGTTTTTACCAGAAGCAAGTTTCTGAGATACCATGTAAAATCCGCAGCCAGCTGGGGCAGTTCCCTTCCCTGCATAACAAGGTCGTCCACCACATCCAGCACACTGGCCACATCACGTTCTATGACTTTTCGGAGCAGTTTGCTGAATATATCTGTATCTACCGCTCCCAGAACTTCCAGTACATTATCATAGGTCAGCTTCTGCCCCATATAAAATGCGATGCACTGATCCAGAAGGCTCAGCGCATCACGCATGGAACCGTCCGCCGCTTTCGCGATATAACGGAGCGCCTTATCCTCTACTTCCACGTGCTCCGTATCCATAAGTTCTTTCATCCGGTCCGTGATCGTCTCGATACTGATCCGTTTGAAGTCATAGTGCTGACATCTGGACATAATCGTGATAGGGATCTTGTGGACCTCCGTCGTCGCCAGAATAAATATAACATACTCCGGCGGCTCCTCCAGCGTCTTCAGGAGCGCGTTAAATGCTCCTGGGGAAAGCATATGCGCCTCATCGATGATATAGACCTTGTACCGTCCCTCTGTAGGACGGTAGGTGACCTCCTCACGGATCTCCCGAATGTTGTCCACACCGTTATTGGAGGCCGCGTCAATCTCGATCACATTCATGGACATGCCCGCTGCAATGGATCTGCACATCTCGCACTCTCCGCAGGGGCTTCCGTCCACCGGATGTTCACAGTTGACAGCTTTCGCAAATATTTTTGCCACCGTCGTCTTTCCGGTTCCTCTTGTTCCACAGAAAAGATAAGCATGTCCGATACGGTCTGCCTTTATCTGATTCTGCAATGTTGTAATGATATGATCCTGCCCTTTAACGTCCGCAAACTCGGACGGGCGGAATTTTCTGTAAAGTGCCGTATACGACATGATCTGTACCTCGCCTGAATCTTTCTTACTCGTCGCCGAAACTGATTCCGACCATACGGGCCTCTTTAATAAGGCTGCATTTCGGATCTACAGTCTTCAGTTTTCCTGCCACCTCGGCCAGTGGAACTTTCGTCGTCTCTCCGTTCTTCATAGCAACCATATATCCGTACTTCTCTTCAAGGATCAGTTCTGCTGCCTTCGCGCCTACCCGTGTTGCAAATACTCTGTCATATGGACACGGAGAACCGCCTCTCTGGGTATGTCCCGGAACAGTGATACGTACTTCTTTATCTGTCTCTTTCTGGATCTGTTCAGCCAGTTCGTATGCGATAGACGGATATTTTCTTTTTGCCAGTTTCTCCTTGTACTCTTTCTTGGATAACTTGGCGTCTTTCTTAGAAATCGCTCCCTCAGCCACTGCAAGGATCGTAAACGGTTTTCCGGCTTTGGAACGTCCGTCGATCACTTTTTTGATTGCTTTGATATCATACGGGATCTCCGGCAGAAGGATAATATCTGCGCCGCCCGCTATACCTGCATGGAGTGTTACATATCCTACCTTGTGGCCCATAACCTCGATGATAAACACACGGCTGTGAGACGTAGCCGTCGTATGGATCCTGTCGATCGTATCCGTGGCGATATCCACAGCGCTCTGGAATCCGAATGTCATGTCGGTTCCCCACAGGTCATTGTCGATCGTCTTCGGCAGGGTGATAATATTGAGACCCTCCTCGCGGAGCAGGTTCGCCGTCTTGTGGGTTCCGTTTCCTCCAAGAATAACGAGACAGTTCAGGTTCAGCTTATGATATGTATGTTTCATAGCCTCTACCTTGTCAAGTCCGTCCTTGTCCGGTACTCTCATCAGTTTAAACGGCTGTCTCGACGTGCCGAGAATCGTACCGCCCCTTGTCAGGATTCCTGAAAAATCCTTGGAAGTAAGCATATTGAAATCCGCGTAGATCAGACCTTTATATCCATCTTTAAATCCATAAATTTCCACATCGTTTCTCTTGGAGCATACTCCCTTTACAACGCCTCTCATCGCCGCGTTAAGCGCCTGGCAGTCTCCTCCGCTTGTCAACATACCGATACGTAACATATTACATTTCCTCCTTTATCACGCCGCCGCTCCTCCTGCATATCTCTGTGAAAGCAAATCCTATGCAGCTGCAAAAACTTCGGGATACAACAGAATAAGCAGCCGGCTTTATCCGACTGCTTATTATTATACCCTATTTATGATTTCCATTCAACAAAAGTGAAACCTGAACTGTCACTTTATAATCTCTTCAGAAGCTCTTCTCTCTGCTCCTCATATCCCGGTTTTCCGAGCAGTGCGAACATGTTCTTCTTATAGCTCTCAACACCCGGCTGATTGAACGGATTAACGCCGAGTAAATATCCGCTCACACCGCATGCGAACTCGAAGAAATAGAATAATTCGCCGAGATAGAATTCATTCTGCTCCGGGATCTTCACCATCAGGTTCGGAACATTACCGTCTGTGTGTGCGAGGATCGTACCGTTCATCGCACTCTTGTTGATAAAGTCGACATTCTTTCCTGCAAGATAGTTCAGGCCGTCCAGATCTACCGGCTCTTCATTGATAACGATCTCTTCCCTGGACTTTTCTACGTTGAGAACAGTCTCGAACAGGATTCTGTTGCCGTCCTGAATGAACTGACCCATGGAGTGCAGGTCTGTCGTAAGGTCTACAGACGCCGGGAAGATACCTTTCTGATCCTTGCCTTCACTCTCTCCATAGAGCTGTTTCCACCACTCGGACACATAGTGCAGGCTCGGCTCATAATTGGCAAGTACCTCTACTGTTTTACCCTTGCGCAGAAGAATATTTCTTACCGCCGCATATTTCATCGCATCGTTGTCAGCGAAATCATTCTCGATCGCAGCCTTTCTTCCTGCAGCCGCGCCTTCCATCAGCTTATCGATGTCGGCTCCGCTCACAGCGATGGGAAGCAGTCCTACTGCCGTCAGTACGGAGAAACGTCCTCCTACGTCATCCGGCACTACAAAAGTCTCGTATCCTTCCTCTGTAGCCAGATTCTTAAGGGCTCCCTTCGCCCGGTCTGTCGTTGCATAGATTCTCTTTGCAGCTTCCTCTTTGCCGTATTTCTTCTCCAGGATCTCTTTAAATACGCGGAACGCGATAGCAGGTTCTGTTGTAGTGCCGGATTTGGAGATCATATTGATAGAGAAATCTCTGTCTCCGACAACGTCGATCAGATCTTTGATATAAGTACTGCTGATGCTGTTTCCTACATAATAGATCTCCGGAGCCTTGCGGATCTCTTTCGATACCACATTTGCAAAAGAATGTCCGAGGAACTCAATGGCCGCTCTGGCTCCCAGGTAGGATCCGCCGATGCCGATCACGAGAAGCACTTCCGAATCCTCACGAATCTTCTCTGCCGCTTTTTTGATACGTGCGAATTCCTCTTTGTCATAATCAACCGGAAGGTCGATCCATCCCAGAAAATCATTTCCCGCACCGGTCTTTGCAAGGAGCTTGTCCTTTGCCTGTGCAGCAAGTTCACTCATATACTGCATCTCATGCTCCTGTACAAAACTGCATGCCTTTGAATAGTCAAATGTTACTTTGCTCATCATTATCCTTCCTCTCTGATATCCTTCAATATCAATGTCATCATTTGAAGCACGACGCCGGCGCATACGGCCGCTGCCGAAACTCTATGCATATTTTACCAAATCTGTATACCGTATTCAAGTTAAAAGAAGATTTTGTAACAGTTCTATAAACGGGCGTACTGTCACGCCAGGAATTCTTCCAGTATCTGACGGATCGCCTCCTCCCTCAGTGCAGGCCTGTCATCATCTGTTCCGGTCTGCGCCGCATGACGCAACGCTTCACGGGCAGTTTCCCCTTTCTCATTATTCCTTGGTTCGCCTTCGATATTGATAGACAGTCCTCCTTTCCCGTTTTCCCTGCGCCCTGACGGTTCTGAAGACTGCCTTGTCGTCCTGACTGTTCTTACATTTCTCAGACTATGTTCCCCGGTGCGGGATTCCTGACTTTCATATTCTGCATCTCCCCCTGACGGATCCGGCCCTGCCGCTCTGGTTCCTTCTGTCTGAACAGTCTGGACAGGTGCATCAGCTCCGGCATAAACCTCCTGTCCATCGGCTCCGGCCAATACCGGATTCCCCGAAGCATTTCTGTCTGTTCCGCGGCTTCTTCCGCTTCCTGCCGTCTGGAACTTATTCTTTCCATTTCCTTCTGCAGATATAACATCTATAAATTCCCTTTCTCTGGCGCTCTGCCTGCGCAGCCGGAATGTACAGATATTTTCGAGGTAATCTACCATATACATCTTGATCGCATTCACCTTGTACGGTTCATCGCTCAGACGCATGATCACCATGAGCAGAACTGTCTCTGCCGTTCCCGCAGCAATATATTGATAAACGGATTCCGAGAATCCGGAATAAAAGTAAAGTACTGACGCCCCGAGTGCAGCCAGTATCCCGGCAAACCAGACAGATAATATCTCAATCTGCCTCCATGTATGTATGCGGAATAAAAACCCGCGATATTCATAAATATATTTTTCCACAAACGCATCAATGTTTTCCACAGAATCCCGGATCATACATGCGTGTTCGTATTTTGCTCTTACCAGCTTTATCAGTTTGTGCGTGCTCTTCGGCATGTTTCCTGCCGCCCTCACCAGCCTGTGCAAAGTCAGATGATTGACGATCTTAGCAAAAATCCCCAATACACCGACCGCTGCCATCAGATATGTAATGACACTGGTATCCGCTGCCAATCCTTCTAACATAGCAAACCCTCCTGTTTTATGAATTACCCACAATGTTCTTGTGTTTGTGGTCATTATAGTCCATCACAGGCGGGTTGTCCGCAAAAACCGTTCTACATATTTCTACATCGGGCGGCTCCTTGTTCTGGATTTTCTGTCGTCTGAAATTAAGTCTTAAATACCTGAGATTTTCCCTGAAATCGTTCAGGGAGAACAGTTTTGCTTTCATAATAAAGGCCGACTTGCCCTGTTATATGCCGTTGTCACATCCGGTCATAGCAGGGCGAAAGATGGGGGATAAAAATTGGGGGTAACAGTTCAGCCATCAGGGATGGAGGGGAGATTTATGCTTGCATAAGAATCGGCCCGCTCCATCCCTGATGAGCTAAGCGCCTGTCCATGAGTAAAACAGTGGCGATAGCCACAATAAGCACGAAGTGCGGTTTTACGAATAGCGCGGCTGAACTGTTACAAGTTCACCCCTCATTGAATTTTCTTCTTTCATTTGCTATAATGGCTTCTGTTACAAAAGACAGCAGGAGGTGTCAGAAGATGGATTATAAGCCAAAGGGCGTCTGTTCCCAGCAGATTCATTTTGACATAATAGATAACAAAGTAAGAAACGTTTCTTTCGTCGGCGGCTGCCACGGAAATCTGCAGGGAATCTCACGTCTGATCGAAGGAATGGATGTAAACGAGGCAATCTCACGCATCGATGGAATCAAATGCGGTTTCAAGTCAACATCCTGCCCGGATCAGCTCGCACAGGCATTAAAACAGGCAGTCGGTCAATAGCCGGCTGCCTTCGTCTTTTATCGTTGAATTTTTTCCCTGAACATGGGATAATAAATATTGATCAAAATGAAAAGGTCCTCCATTAAGCCCTGAGAGCAGCCGCCATATGTATCGCCGTTTATTTGTGGTGTTTCCTCGGAACAGGTTCTCAAATTTATATTAATCTGATTGTTAATAGTTTCCGTGGCGCACAGTGGCGGCTGCTCTCAGGGTTTAATGGAGGATTAAGTTTTAATTATGAATCCTTATGGAAGGAGGATTCCATTTGTAACGGATGCAGTTTCATCGTAGGGATAGTCGTCGTAGTCTCCGGCGATGTGCTGGGAACGAACACGGTAGTAATATCCTCTGTCTACTTTTACAGAATCTGCTGTGGACATATAGTCTGCGTTCTCAGCTTCTTCTGCCCATGCATATACAAATCCCCAATTTCCTGTTTCCTCATTATATCTCTCTACATAGACTAACGTGGCCATATAATCTACTGTCTGATTTGCCGTTGTTGATGCATAGGCATAAACTCTCGTTAGTCCAGCTTTTGATATGGTAGACACACCCGTCATCAGATACTCTCCCTTCGCCATAGGCGGATGGGAGTAGCCTGTTGAGCTGTCTTCTGTCGTCAGATAAGATCCATCTACAATCTGCGGCTCTGAATCTGAGGTTTCCGCATTTACTACAGAACCCGCCATCACAACGCAAAGAGCTATGATACTAAATAATGATAAAATACGTTTTTTCATTTGTTTTCCCCTGCTTATTTTTATCTAAATTATCAGTTTCTAATAAATAAACAACTGATTGGAGAAAAACTTACGCGTTTTTATATAAAAATTATATTTTTTATAATTTTATTAAATTCTTCTTTTTCCATAACTCCCATAATCTGGTATTGTGCATCTCTGTATTCTGTTTCAGCTACATATCTGATGCGTTCTGTCTCCTCCAGTAAATATCCAGTAATATGGAATATAATACCATTATTAAGCTCAATATCATATCCATCAATTATAGTATCTACTTCTATTTGCCCAAGAGAAGAATCCGTATCATTCATATACATAGAATATTGAATATTTTGTCCATCATATTTATATAATAGCATTGCCCTGTTTTGAGATTCGTCTATTTCATAATCCGTTAATTCCATACCTTCTGGCAAATACATTAGCCTTAATGCTATAATTCCTAATTTATCTGTAATATCTTTATATATCTGAACCTCATCCAAATCCTTTGTCTCCTGAGAATCCATCTCTTCAACATCAATGTACGATAAATTCTCATCCCCCATAACTCTATCCCACAACACCTTCCAATACGACTTACTCCCCGTACCGGTTATCACACTTCCGCACACAAGAACAAGCACAGCCGCAAGCGCCAGGAATAACCGGCGTTTTTTCTTGCTGCGGTGCACGACTTTTTTGATCCTTTTATCGTATTCGTACTCCTGTATTTTATTGAAGAGAGAAGTTTCCATATCGTCAGACACTTTGATATCGTCGAGATCCTCTCTGGATTCGACTTCCTTTTCTATCTCCTGTGCTTCTCTGTCTACTTCTTCTTTCAGTGATAACTTTTTCAGTTCTTTCATTCTTTACACCTTTTACTGTCCTATCTTTTCCTTGACTTTTCATCAAATAAGGTTAAGATGAAATTAGTTTTAATACGATTATTTCTGGAGGTTGTTTTATGAAACGAATCATTCTGACCGGCGGAGGCACCGCCGGACATGTTACCCCTAATATCGCCCTGATTCCCAAACTCAGAGATCTGGGATACGACATTCAATATATCGGCTCATACAATGGCATAGAGAAGGAACTCATCGAACCCTTCGGAATTCCTTATCACGGAATCTCTTCAGGCAAACTGCGCCGCTATTTCAGTGTACAGAACTTCACAGATCCTTTCCGTGTAGTAAAAGGTTTTTCTGAAGCCCGCAAACTGATCAAAGACCTGAAACCCGACGTGATCTTCTCCAAAGGGGGATTTGTCTCTGTTCCTGTCGTCCTGGCTGGAAAGCGATGCAAAGTTCCGGTGATCATCCACGAATCGGATATGACGCCCGGACTTGCGAACAAGATAGCGATTCCTTCAGCGGTCAAAGTCTGCTGTAACTTTCCTGAGACACTGGACAGCCTTCCGAAAGGCAAAGCAGTCCTCACAGGTTCTCCCATCCGTCAGGAACTCCTGTCAGGGAACAAGATTGCCGCCATGGATATGTGCGGGTTTACCGCTGACAAACCTGTCATCCTCGTGATCGGCGGAAGTCTCGGTTCCGTGATCGTTAACAATGCGGTTCGCAAAAGCCTGCCCCGGTTACTGGAGAAATTCCAGATCATTCATCTCTGCGGCAAAGGCAAAACAGACGATTCCTTAAATGATACAAAAGGCTACTGTCAGTTCGAATACATCCGCGATGAGCTCCGGGATATTTTCGCCCTTGCAGATATCGTGATCTCAAGAGCCGGAGCAAACGCCATATGTGAACTGCTGGCGCTTCGGAAACCGAATCTTCTGATCCCGCTCTCCGCAAAAGCAAGCCGGGGAGATCAGATACTGAATGCACGTTCCTTCGAACGTCAGGGATTCAGCATGGTCATCGAGGAGGAAGATCTTACGGAGGATTCTCTCGTATCATCTGTACTTGATCTCTATGAGAACCGCGGATCTTATATCGACGCCATGAGGAACTCCGATCAGCAGGATTCCATCGATACGATCATTTCTCTGATCGAGGAATCTGCATCCGGAAAATAAACTCTTTCCTGATTCCACTTTATTGCCGGCAGGTGTCTGAAAAAGATGCCTGCCTGTTCTTTATCAGTCTTTTCTGATCATTTCTTCATATTCCGCACCATAAGTTTTGGCAATCCACTTCTTTGCCCTGTGCAGAACCGCATGAAGCACGCTTAGACGTATATTCATTGTCTCCGCCACTTTTGTCTGAGGGATATCCATATAATAAGACAGAAATATTGCCTCATACCACCTGGGATTTTTCTCCATCAGCCCTTCCATTATCTCATCATGAAGCCTGTTTTTCTCACGTTCCAGTTCATTTTCAGCATATTCTGCTTCTGTACTCTCTCTGTATGGCTCCTCAGGATGTTCCTCGCTGTCCATGCTGAGAACCTCATGACTATATTTCTTTCTGTAATTCAAGGCTGTATTCTTTGCAGTTGTGAAAAGCCATGCAGATACATTTCCTCTTTTGAAATCGTCAAATTTCATGTACAGTTTCAGAAAAGTATCCTGAGTAATGTCTTCTGCCGCATCGTAATTGTCACCTGAATAAATGTACGCTACTTTCAGGACGAGATTCTTATATTTCTCATAAATCTCGTTAAATTCACGATTACCTGTCAACATAATTACTCCGGTTTACTTCATTTTATCCAGTATCTCGTTCTTCACTTCTTCGGTCAACTCGCCGACCTTCCATTCCAGCCCCACCTGGTCTCCTTTATACCTTGGAATCAGATGCATATGGAAGTGAAATACCGTCTGGCCGGCGCATTCTTCGTTGTTCTGCACAATATTGTATCCGTCACAGCCAAGCACGTCCGTCATCTTCTTTACCATCTTTTTTGCAAGCACCATTGCCTTTGCCGCCACTTCCTCGTCGATGTCATATAAGTT
>DWXI01000071.1 GCA_019119265.1 Candidatus Mediterraneibacter intestinigallinarum
TCTTTACTGCATACCGGATTGCATTCATGATCCCCGGTCCTGAATCCGTGACCGTTCCGTCCAAATCGAAAATGGCTGTTTTGTAGTTCATCTTTTTATCCTCCCTTGCATTAGTTCAGAATAAGCATATATACAGCAATAACCAGCATAGAACTCAACAGTGTACCCAGCAAATAATATTCTCCAAATTTCGGATCTTCAGCTATTTTATTATATCTGGCAACAGATTTTGCCGTAAGTACAAATCCAATTGCGCCATACTGTCCGACTAAGAGAAGCATCAGCAGGATAAGACGCTCAAGTATACCAATTAGCGCTCCGGCATTTTTCACCCCGGCCGTGTTCTCAGCTATACGATAACCCGAAAGTATTACTCTGATCGTAATGCTGCATGGCTTTATAACCGTCATAATTGCCAAAAGCATCGAAAAGCACCGATTCATATATATGCACTTATCTTCTCGCCCTCACAACTACCGAATTTGTTCTTTACACAAATCTTTATGAAATCAAGCATCAGATGGATAGCTGAAATCCCTATACACCATATCAGAAGCTCTGTTCCGAATACAATTATACTTACGCCTGCAACTGATATTAAATAGAGTACCCCATGCAGAACAAGCGTTTTTCCTGATTTTTCTTTTTTCTCTGCTAATGAGGATGACTGCAAATAGAAATCGCCTGTTATATGCCCCAGCAGAAAAACAGTAACAACTTCCTGAACCATCTTATTCCTCTTTTGTCAATACTTTTGATACCGTATCAATCGCTGATTTATATGCATAGAATCTAGCACTCTGCAGCGCTCTGTTCACCGTCGACTGTGCTATGCCCAGTATTCCTGCTGTCTTGTACTGATTTTCACCGCTCATTTCATAAGCCCTGATAATCTCATATTGTCTGTCCGTCCATTTTGATTTTATCGCAAACGCAGCAGTCAAAAGCGAATTGATCAGCATATCCTGTTCGCCGCGCTCATCGTCCGAGCATATCATTATATTAGACTGACTTTCCCCATACTGCATTTCTTTCTGCTCAATCTGCTCTATCATACTCCGTGCACGGTGATATGCAGGTCCATCGATTTCTGACGAATCACCATAATTAATGTCAGTGTCTATCGTTCCTATACCAATGCCAAACCGGAATCGAACTGGCTGCATCAGGTCCTCAATTTCCATTATAATGCGAAATATATTCCTGCGGTCTGATAAAAGTCCCTGAAACTCATCTCCGAGCGTGATTTTAAATTCAGCCGATATATACGCCTTGTATTTCGTGTTTATATCGGAAAGCACAGTCCTGAATCTTTTCTGCACCTCTCCACGATTATCCATTGCCCTGGAATTCACAATATCACCTATAATAACTGCATATTCTTGCCCTGTCGAGTTCATAAAATCACCTCTGTTAAAAGCATAGCAGAAAAAAAGATGCATTTCAAGATGCATCTTTTTATCAGTTAATAACTCCTGATCTGATCTTCGTCTTCACTCTCAGTCTTGATCACTTTGCGGATCACGACATAATACCCGTAGTCATCATTTACCTTTACATAGACCCGGTCGCCTTCTTTGTGTCCCATGAGTGCTTTCCCGATTGGGGACTCAATGCTTACCAAACCGTTCAGTGAACTGCCGCGCACAGATGTAACGATCCGGTAAGTCTCCACCTCGTCGTCATCCTCACAGTATATCTCAACCGTATTGTTAAGTCCTACCTCGTCAGCCTTGGAATGATCTTCCACGATAATTGCCGTCTTGAGCATTCTCTCCAGATAGCGGATACGGCTTTCATTTCTGTTTTTTTCTTTTTTGGCCGCATGATATTCAAAGTTTTCACTGAGATCCCCGTGGGAACGGGCTTCTTTCACTGCCTCGATCAGCTCTTTCCTCTCCACCAGCTTGCGGTGCTCGATCTCAGCCTGAATCTTCTCCACATCGCCTTTTGTCAATTTTTCACGCATACGCTCTGTTTCCTTCTTTCCCGTCAATATTTCAAGATCGCACAAATCCCGGCAGACAGACAGAGGCGCGGCATTATGCCGTGCCCCTGCAAGCTTTACATATCTCTGCTTCTTCTGCATCAATTCCATGCATATACCATCTCACGTATGTCTTACTTCACGATCAGGGATTTTCCTGTCATCTCTTTCGGCTGCTCCATTCCCATCATCTCGATCAGCGTCGGAGCGATGTCCGCAAGGCATCCGCCTTCTCTCAGTTTGAAGGACGGATCTGCATTTACAAGGATGAACGGAACCTGATTGGTCGTATGAGCTGTAAACGGCTCGCCTGTCTCCTCGTCGATCAGCTGTTCAGCATTTCCGTGATCTGCGCAGATAAACATCTGACCGTCAACTTCTTTAATAGCATCGACAGCTTTTCCAACGCACTCGTCAACAGCCTCGATCGCCTTAACCGCCGCATTCTCTACTCCGGTATGTCCTACCATATCCGGGTTTGCAAAGTTGATGATGATCACATCGTACTTATCGGAACGAATTGCCTCGCACAGTTTATCACATACTTCGTATGCGCTCATCTCCGGTTTCAGGTCGTATGTCGCAACTTTCGGGGATTTTACGAGGATACGATCCTCTCCCGGATTAGGCTCCTCTACGCCGCCGTTAAAGAAGAATGTCACATGAGCATACTTCTCTGTCTCGGCGATACGCGCCTGCTTCAGATTATAGGCTGCAAGGAATTCACCAAATGTATTTGTGATCTCTTCCTTCACAAAGGCAACCTGTTTGTTCGGGATTGTCACATCATACTCTGTGAAGCATACATATGTCGTCTTCACTCTCTCGCCTCTGTCAAATCCTGTGAAATCATCATCGCAGAATGTTCTCGTGATCTCTCTTGCACGGTCCGGACGGAAGTTGAAGAAGATGATGGAATCTCCGTCTTTTACCGTCGCTGTCGGAGCGCCGTCTTTCATAACTACCATCGGCACAACGAACTCGTCTGTCACGTCTTTGTCATAGGAAGCCTGGATTCCCTCTGTGGCGGAAACAGCCTCGTCACCCTCGCCTTTTACAAGCGCCCTGTAAGCTTTCTCAACGCGATCCCAGCGGTTGTCACGGTCCATTGCATAGTAACGGCCTGCAACTGTAGCGACCTCACCTACGCCGATCTCTTTCATCTTTGCTTCCAGCTCTTCTACATACTCTTTTCCGGATGCCGGAGGTGTGTCACGACCGTCAAGGAAGCAGTGTACATATACTTTTTCGATTCCCTGTCTCTTTGCCAGCTCAAGAAGTCCGTAAATATGTGTGTTGTGACTGTGTACACCACCGTCGGATACAAGCCCCATCAGATGAAGTGCGGAATCGTTCTTCTTTACATTTTCGCACGCCGCCACAAGAGCTTTATTCTCAAAGAAATCTCCGTCTTGGATTGCCTTTGTGATCTTGGTCAGATCCTGATATACGATACGGCCTGCGCCCATGTTCAGATGTCCCACCTCAGAGTTTCCCATCTGTCCGTCCGGAAGTCCTACCGCCATACCGCTTGCATTTCCTCTCACGAACGGGCACTCAGCCATCAGTTTGTCCATAACCGGTGTAGCCGCCTCTGCGACTGCATTGCCGTGCTTGTCATCTCTTAATCCATATCCGTCTAATATCATCAATACGGTTGGTTTCTTGCTCATATCCATATCTCCTTTATTGTACATTTGGGGCATCTTGTCCCGCTACTTATTGTACCCGCTTTCACCGGATTTTTCAAGACGGTAATGAAACGTAGTTTTTCGGAAGATACTGAACCGCAATCCGGTTCTCCGGCTTTACATCCGTCGCATAGATCACCAGCAGAAACACCCATTCCAGCGGCTTCATGATGAAATACACCACATCAGCCGCATACGGCGACCGGATCAGTTTAGCGATCGGAAAGCCATATCTGTCATAAAAGTTTCTTATTCTCCGATGCAGATCCGGTACACGTTCCTCCAGAATCTGCTCAAATGCATTTGCCACACAGAGCTGCCGGTTCACGATCACCGGATGCCCGTGCCGCACTCCCATCCGGATCGGCTTTACCACTTTCCGATGCCCACCCGCAGCTACGGTACAGAGATAATGCTCATCATAATATATATTCTGGGGAGCCGTCTGCAAAGACAGATTCCAGTCGCTCGTCTCTGTCCACGCGCGGATGGCGCTGTCCGGCTGCTGTCCGAACAGGAGCAGGATACAGATAATAATCCCAAGCAGCGGCCACATGAGCAGAAACGCAGCCGCCGGCCAGACTGCAGAGCGCCGGAGCTTCTCATTCAGCCACTGGATATGCCTGTTCTTAAAACACTTCATCTGATCCGGATGTTCCCGCTGCCATTCCAGTACTTTCAGCCGGATCACCTTGATACCGATCAGTATACAATTCAAGGGGAAGAGGCACAAATACAGATAAATGACATCCCACCGGATAATCTGAATAATCCACAGGATACACTGCACCATTCCAATATACATAGCCGCAATCTCAAGCACTGTAATAAGGGGCGGCACTTTGGCGATCCGACTGCAAGACAGGAACAGATAGCCCAAAATTCCGACTGCGGCAAGAATCAGAATCGTAGGCGCTCCTTCCGTCCAGATGGGCGTGTGCTTCTGTGTATTGTAAAGCGTAACTGTCCAGTCCGCAAAATTAATGTCTGTGAAAGGGAAAAGAAGAAGAGAATAAAGCATCCCCAGTAGAAGGGTGAGCCATTCGAAATGCTTTCCTTTGCGTATATATTGAGGATTTACGCAACCGAAAAAGATGGCTGTCAGATTAATGAGCGTCAGAACCAGGGGATAAATAACAGCAATTCCAAGTATCAAACCCGCGGCTATCCCTCCCAACAGGCTGTCCCCTACGTTCACCATCGTGATAAATGCAGCGATCACTCCCAATATGACAGAGGTAAGGACAGATAAAAGAATACTGTGTTTCAATAATTTTTCCCACATAATCAGAGAACTCCTCTCGCCTGTATCTTATACTTTTATGTCAAATGATGATTCTTATATTATAAGCTCAATTGAAAATCTTTTATTTCTTACAATTTCATAAAATTTCTGAATATCTATAAGGGTTAAATCTAATCTGTCATTAAACGTACTTTTATTACTCCTCATTTGATTTATGCTGACGGCATAAGCAGGCCACACCAGACATTCAAACATATTTTCCTGCAGCAGACGATATGTATCCTTAATCTCTTTTTGATTCTTTCGAACGATACAAATCTTCTTATGACTGCATAGACCGTCGGATGCCATATTTAAACGCTCTCAAATCATGCTGTAAAGACGAATATTTAGCCCCTCTCTTTCTTTTCCAAACGCTCCCTGTCAAGTTGCATGCTTCCATGGTCATTCCAATCAGCCTTTATGCTATTCTTTTATTGGTCACATAAATATCATAGAAAGGAGCTGAAATGACCATGAAAACATGCAACTATTTAACAAAACTTCCACAGGAAGCAACTATCAAAAAAGTAGAAACCTTTCGGTACTTTGACCTGATCACCCTTGATCTCTTATAGATCAAGGATGCAGCCTTTTCTTTCACGTATGATTCAGTCCGCTTCTATGCAGAAAGATATTTTTTCGAGAAGGGCACTGTCCAGAACGAGAATCTCTCTTGCCAGTTCCGATGTGATCATACTGCAAACTCCATTTATATCTGACAGGTCATCGTTCCAAAACTGGATAATTTCTTTTTTAAAAACGCAGTAGTTTAATACCATCCCGGGTGGATAACGTACAGTAACTACTCTTGAAAAATGAGGATTTCCAGTAAACGCCTTTCGGAACAGATCGCAGACAGACGCAATCTCCTCAGCACTGTTTTCTCCATCCTCGTCCGGCCCTAAAATAGGGCTCTTCGCCTTTTTCTGGTGTTTCTTCTCTTTTCACCGGTGTTTCTGATATCTTCACCAGTTTATTTAGAAGAGCTTCTCTCTTTCCTGGGGTCTCCCCAAAGCTTCTCATTATCCTGGTGTCCACCAGATTTTTCTCAGCTCTTCTCTTTTTTCTGGTGTTCCTAATTCCTGTCACCAGATCTTCTTAAAGCTTCACCAGTTATCTTTGAAGCTTCCTATAACTTTTTTGCCATGTTAGATGCTTCCATAGTTGTTCCAAACTTCCAGTGTTATGATTACTTTGAAGAAAAAACATCATTTTAAAGGAGGTTTAGAACAACTATGAAAACATCCAACTATCTGGCAAAACTGCCACAGGAAGCAACCATTAAAAGCATCCAGGTCCTCAAGGACTACGATCTCATCTCTCTTGATGTACCTACAGCCAGTCAGAGACTCTGTCCTCACTGCGGCTCTGACGACTGTGTTATCAAGGACTCCGGTACCATACAGACTGTCAGGCACATCCCCTGTAACCATCGCGGTACCGTTGTTTCTTTCCACAAGCGCAGGCTCCTGTGCAAAGACTGTCACTCCTCTTTCTATGAGACTCCCTACTGGATCCATCCCTCCCTGCGCATGACACAGGCTCTCTATGACTCCATTCTCCTGAATCTGATCCAACCTCTCTCCTTCTCCGAGATTTCAAGACGCAACCTCGTTCCGCAAAGCGCTGTGCAGTCTGTCTTTCAGTTCATCCATTTCGGCCTTCCTGCAAAGCTCCCCGAGACTATCTGTATTGACGAATTCAAAGGCAACAGCGGTGTATGGAGTCCAAAGTCTCACCGCTGGTATCGCAATAAATACCACTGCAGCATCTCTGACGGTGACTCCCATTCCGTCATCGACGTCCTGGATCAGATCTCTGGCGTCTATCTGAACAAGTACTTCCACCAGTTCTCTTTAGAGCAGAGGAAACGGGTGAAATACTTCTGCTGTGACATGAGCAACGGCTTTGTCTCTGTCTCCAGAAAGAACTTCCCTGACGCCAGGATCTGTATCGACCCCTTCCACGTCGTCAAGCGACTCAATGAAATGGTGGACGATGTGCGGCTCCGCTATCAGCGCCAGTTCCAGGATGCCGGCGACACGGAGAGCCTGAAAAAAATAAAAGGTATCATCCGCCTCCTGAAAACCAGAGAAGATAACCAGGTAAAATACTGGGGCGCTCGTTTTCACGAAAATAAGCAGCGCCTCCAGGATGCCTTTGAAGTGGCTCCGGATCTTCTGGAAGCCTATGATTCCCTTCAGTTCTTCCACGATATCCTTGCTTCCTGGCCCTACTCTGTCCAGTATGAGGAGCTGACAGAATGGATCAAACAGTATACCGCCTCCGATGTAGAGGAGATCCACTCTGCCGCCTGCACTATCCGCCACTGGCGGGGCTACATCCAGAACAGCTGGAAGTACGGCAAATCCAACGGCCTCAGCGAAGGTCTGAACAACAAGGTCAAAGTCCTGAAGCGGGTGGCCTTTGGCCTGCACAGCTTCGAAAGCTTCCGCAAACGGATCCTTCTTACCTGTGGTAAACTCAGGCTTTCCAAGGACCCTCTGTCCGTCCTTGAGGATGCCAGGAACGGAAAGGAGATACGCTTATGATCCCCGACAGAAATTTCCTGCGCCGCTGCGCACAGAAAAATAACCTTGAACTTCCCCGTGAACTGGAGGACTGGCTTCTCGTCCACTTCGAGGATGAGCCTTATGAAAACTTCAATACAGCCTCCATACTGGAGGATATGGTCTGTATGTACTGCCAGTCCTTTGCCTACGGCAGACTGGATGTCACGATTCCGGATCCAATCACACGCTTAAAAGAGCGCTATGATGACCTGAAAGACCTTATCACAGATCTCCGGGTAGATATCAGTTACCTCCAAGGCCTGTGCGATAACTACGAACGCATCCTGAAAGAGCATGGCCTGCTCTGATCTGGATCACTGTAGCCTTAACTCTGGAGGTGATACATAAAAAACCCACGAAAAAAAGGCCTGTTAAGAGCCTCTCATGATCCGTCATTGATTATATATACAATTATTAATAGTCCTGTTTTTGCCTGATTTTTGAAAGTATCTCCTGTCAGGTCTGTTTGCTATACCTATTTTTAGGAACTATCCATCTTAAAATCCTCACTCTTTCAGTATTTACAAGGCTTCGCGCCTCTTTGTCACCAGGTTATTTAGAAGAACCGCATTTCGGACAGACCGGATAGAGACTATCCACGTCATCCAAAATACAGCGGTTCCTTATCTTTCTCGTTACGCGTATTTTAGCGAGACATGCTTTCTTTTATTTCATCGCACAGAGTTGTATACTCTGTTTCTGATATTTTCCCATGATCCTTCATGCAGCCATAAAACTTCTTTATGCTTGCAGCAATAGCTTTCAAGG
>DWXI01000072.1 GCA_019119265.1 Candidatus Mediterraneibacter intestinigallinarum
TATAGGGCGTATCGCCGGAGATCAGAATATCAGAAAACGTGGCAACACCTGTACTGTCCGTAACCGCATATTCATCCACCGGAATACCGGAAAGAGAGGTTCCGTAGAGATGGAACTTCATGCCTTCCACCAGACCGTCCTCAGAAGTCTTGGTCACTTTCAAATCTCCACGCTTGAGGATATTGGAAAAATCCACCGCAGCGGTTTCCCCGCCTTTGACCTCCACTGTCTGCGCTTTCTGCGGTTCATACCGGTTCTCCGTCAGCTCCGTTACCGTATAGGTTCCCGGCTGAAGGTTCTCCACCTTGATCGTTCCATCCTCTCCGGTGGTAACGGTCTGGTCAATCCCGTTTCCCGTGATCTGGAATTTCAATCCGGCCACCACACCGTCCTCGGAAGTTTTCATAATCTGGATATGCCCATAAGGGATTTTCACATTCAGATATGCTTTCACGGCTGCGGTATTCTCCACGCCCGTGACAATATCCTGTAAAGACGGATCTCCATAGGCGATCAGCTTGGCGCTGCTGCTCACGGTGGGGATCTTCTTGGTTGCGGATAACTGCACGTTCCCGGCAATCGCTTTACTGGATGTGATGGTCAGTGTATTTCCGGACGTGCTGACTTTCACATCACTGTTGGATGATGTGAAATTGAATTTTGACAGAACACCGTTGCTGTCTGTCAGTTTCAATACATACTGTTTTCCGTCCCATTTCAGTTCCTGGGGAGCGCTGTCTGTACTTCCGGACGCAAAGCTGGGGATGGTTCCGTGGCTGACCATGCCGGAAATGATCTGGTTGTATGCTGCCGCTATCCCGCTGTTCGCCCCGCCTACACAAAGGCTGTTATAAAATTTGGCGTCCGTCTGAGCATACGGGGCGGTGGCATTCCTGCACCCGGTCACAATCTCCCAGATAACCATCTGTGTCGCAAGGACTTTCTCATCTTCCGTGCCGGACAGACTGCCCATGCTGCCCTGTGCGCCATACAGCAGGGCAAGATTTACAGCGTCCTGTTTTGCCTTTCCTAAGTTGTTCCACACCACAGAAGCGTCCTTCTCTAGTGTGTTCCCGGTATGCAGGGAGATTCCCGGCTCGATACAGTAGGCATTATCCCCGTCTGCATAGATCCGGGTCCTGGCCTCTCCCGCATGGCTGAACGTGACTCCGTTATGAGACGCCGTCTGCTGATAACGGATGGTATTCCCGTTCCCGTCATAGCAGTAAGCGAATGTGATCGTTGCCCGCTGGGACGCAGCCGATACCGTGGCAGCCGGAAGGACGGACAGTGTCGTGACCGCCGCCAATGGCAATGCGACTCCTTTCCTGAATAACTGTTTGATTTTCTTCACTTCATTCTCCTCCATTTCTGAGCCTTTCGGCCCACATAAAAAAATCCCTGCTTGCTGGCAGGGCTGGGTACTGATCCGGTGGAATATGGATAGCCACCGGCTCCTTATTCTTCTTTTCGGCTGGTAAACTGCTGGTAAGCCGGAAGGGGTAGGGTGTGGGGAGGGGAAACCAAAAAATCGGGAAAACTGGAAAGCCACATAGGAACCCACTTTCCCCCTGGCGTCCTCTTATCTCTCCCGTCCTCTCTCCCGTCTGCGGTACAGTTCCAGTGCCTTAATGATCGTGTCCTCTATCTGCTTTGGCGTGGTTCCCGGAGAGAAATATTTGTCAATCCTCTTTTTCGGGATTTTAAACTGCTCCACCTGGTTTGGCTTTTCCTCGGTCATGATCGACAGGATCACATCCTCATTCAGCTTTCCCGCCTCCGCAAATTTCCGCATTTTAATCGCCTGTGCGTGGCTTGGAGTACAGTCCTCCAGTTCCATTGTGTCAAAAAGCGCCTGCTGTTGCTCTTTCGGCAGGTAAGACAACTCTACTGCCGGACGCATAGCAATCTTTCCCTCATCTACCATATCCAGAATAGGTGGAATGAGTTCGGTCAGACGGATATAGCGGCGGATTGTTTCTCTGCTTTCGCCCACTTCTTTTGCCAGAACCTCATTTGTTCTTACTCCCAAAGAATTTGACACCACTGGTGTCATATTTTTACTAGGGCGTCCTGCTTGTCTGTTCATGGCCTCCAACTTCATTTTATAAGCAAAGGCTTTCTCTGACGGTAAGACTTTCTCTCTTTGCAGGTTAGAGTCCACCATGATAATTGTAGCCTCATCATCCGTCAGATTTCGCACGATACAGGGCATGACCGTTTTCCCGGCAAGTTCACTGGCGAATTTTCTCCGGTGTCCTGCCACCATTTCATAACCGCCTTCCGGTTTCGGACGCACCAGAGCAGGATTGACCACGCCTTTTTCCCGGATACTTGCCGCCAGCTCCAGCATACTTTCATCCTGCTTTACCTTATACGGATGGTCAGGAAAGTCGCTGATCTCTGTCAGAGGAATATCTGCGATAAACTCCCGTTTCGCCTCGTCACGTTCCTCCTGCGTACTGAACAGATCATCTGCTGCGGGAAGGGGCAGTTTTATTTCTCTGCCTTTCGCCATCCCGTACCACCTCCCTTGTAAATGACGCATAGGCTTTTGCTACTGTACTGTTTTTGTCATAGCTGTAAATGCTCTGTCCTGCGGCACTCGTTTCCGCCGCTTTCACGCCAACCGGAATGACAGTCTGGTAAACCTTAACCA
>DWXI01000073.1 GCA_019119265.1 Candidatus Mediterraneibacter intestinigallinarum
TTCACTTTGAAGGAAATGAGAAGTGGCCGGATGAGACACTAACGGAATATCTGTATAGTGTAGGGGTCGCTCCTCTTATGCTGAAAAGTGAAGTGGACTGTCCGGGTATTGTAAAAAATATCAGGAAAGAATATAATGATATCGTTTGGGTATCCGCCTCTTTGGATGGAAACCGTCTTAAAATTCAGATTAAAGAAAATGAAGATATCCTGGATGAAGATCAGGAGAACGGAGAAGAAGAGGTGTCCGGCGAAGAGCGTCCGACTGATCTGATCGCATCTTCGGACGGTGTTGTAACAAGTATTGTAACCCGATCGGGCGTTCCTCAGGTTCATGTGGGGGATCAGGTGAAAAAAGGAGATATACTTGTACTGGGCCGGGTGGACATCGTAAATGACAGCGGGGAAGTGACAGGATATCAGTATCAGCATGCAGACGCGGACATATATGCTGATACTGAACTGGCCTACACCGACAGTATCTCCAGGATCTATCAGGAAAAAGTACGGGATGGGAAGAAGAAATACCAGCCATATATAAGAATCGGGAACTTCACAATATCAGTAGGGAGCATTTCCTGCAATTATGAACGCAGCGATCTGGCAGTAAGAGAACGGCAGCTTAAAGCAGGAGAGAATTTTTATCTGCCTGTTTCTTACGGCCTTAGGACTGTAACGTCTTATGCATTTGAGGAAAAAACTTATTCGGATGAAGAAGTCAGGGAGATTCTGAGCGCAAATTTTCGGCGATTTTGTGACGAATTGGAGGAAAAAGGTATTCACATACGGGAAAATAGTGTTAAAATACATCTGTATGCCAATTCTGCCGAGGCGTCTGGAACTCTCTATTTAAATGAGAGGATCACGACAGAGGCGGACACAGAAATATTGACGATTGAAAGGAAAGAAACGGATGAGTCTGTCGGAACTGATGATTGATATACCGGCCGAGCATGAAGCGAATGTATTCGGTCAGTTTGACACATATGTCAAGAAACTTGAGCGTACATTTCATGTCACACTTATTTCACGTGACGGGAATACAAAAATCGTGGGCGAGGCAAATGCGGCGCAGAAAGCACAGCGGGTACTCACTCAGCTTCTTGAGCTGGCCAAAAGAGGCAATACAATTACGGAACAGAACGTGGACTATGCTATTTCCCTCGTTTTCGAAGATCAGGAGGAGGGCATCGTGGAAATCGACCGGGAGCTGATCTGTCATACGCTCCAGGGAAAGCCGATCAAGCCGAAGACTTTAGGACAAAAAAAATACGTAGACGCCATACGTAGCGATATGATCACATTTGGTTTGGGTCCGGCGGGAACCGGAAAGACTTACCTTGCTATGGCGATGGCCATTACGGCTTTTAAACGCAATGAGGTCAGCAGGATCATCCTCACCCGTCCGGCGATCGAGGCGGGAGAAAAGCTGGGCTTTCTGCCCGGGGATCTGCAGAGCAAGATAGACCCCTATCTCCGTCCGCTCTACGATGCGCTGTATGAGATCATGGGGGCCGACAGCTTTATCAAGAATTCAGAAAAAGGTCTTATCGAAGTGGCGCCTCTTGCATATATGAGAGGACGTACGCTTGACAATGCATTTATCATATTGGATGAGGCGCAGAATACGACGCCTGCTCAGATGAAGATGTTCCTGACAAGGATCGGTTTCGGATCCAAAGTAGTCATTACCGGTGATTCTACACAGAAAGATCTGCCATCAGGAACGACATCAGGGTTGGATGTGGCAATAAAAGTCGTGAAAGACCTGGAAGGGATCAGCATCTGTACACTGACAAGCAAAGATGTTGTCCGTCATCCTCTGGTACAGAAGATCGTAAAAGCATATGAAGAATATGAGAAGAAAACGGCTCCGAAAACGAGAGGAAGCGCCAGGAGGAAAAAATCATGAGCCTTTATATTGAGACAGAGGGGGAAATCAGTTTTTCTTTTGATGTAGAAGAAGTGGCACGGCTTGTGGTGGATGCTGCGCTGGATATTGTCCGGTGTCCGTATGAGTCAGAGATAGATTTGCTCCTCACACATGATGAGGAAATTCACGAGATGAACCGGGAACACAGAGGGATTGACCGGCCGACTGATGTTCTGTCATTTCCTATGCTGGAATTTGCAATTCCCGGCGATTTCTCTGGGATAGATGAAGAGGCTGAAGATATCTTCAATCCGGAATCCGGCGAACTGATGCTGGGAGATATCGTTATCTCTGCTGACCGGGTCCTGGCTCAGGCGGACGAATACGGTCATTCGCCCAGACGTGAATATGCATTTTTGATCGCTCACAGTATACTTCATCTGTGTGGTTACGACCACATGGAAGAGGACGAGCGTGCAGTGATGGAAGAAAAGCAAAGGGAGATTATGGAGAAGATCAATATTCTGCGATAACAAGGAGGACTTACATGTCTGATACACCAAGGAATAATAAAATGAAATCCCGCGGGAATGATTATATCGTCCAGGGGTCTATCCTGGCAGCGGCTGCAGTGATTACGAAAGTGATTGGTGTTGTCTATCGTATTCCGCTGACGAATCTTCTCGGAGATGAGGGAAACGGCTTTTACGGATATGCATATCAGGTATATGCGTTTGCCCTTATGATATCCTCGCTGAGTCTTCCGACTGCTGTATCTAAGATTGTTTCCATGAGAGTTTCCGTAGGGCAGAGACGAAATGCGTTCCGTGCATTTATATGTTCTCTTGTGTTTGCCGTTATTGTCGGCTTCATAATAGCGGTCGCTATTTTCTTCGGCGCGGGAGCCATCTCCGATCATATTATGAAAGCACCGCTAAGTGTCTATGCGTTGAAAGTGCTTGCGCCGGGGTTATTTATTGTTGCTGTTATGGCTGTATTGCGAGGATATTTCCAAGGTCTGGGAACGATGATGCCGACAGCTGTTTCCCAGGTCATCGAGCAGATCATTAATGCAGTTGTAAGTATTGTCGGAGCAGGTGTTCTGTTTGGAATCGGTACCCGGGCAGGTCAGGAGGCAGGAGAGGAACTCCTGGGCCCTGCGTACGGAGCAGCAGGAGGAACGTTGGGAACCGTTATGGGGGCACTTGCGGGGCTTCTGTTCCTTTTGTTTGTACTCTGGCTTTTCAGAGGCGGGATCAAAAGACAGCTTAAACGCGACCGTTCCAGAAAGAAAGAGGCGTATTCTACTATATTAAAAGCGCTTATTCTTACTGCGGTTCCGGTCATCTTCAGTACGGCAATCTATAATATCAACCAGATCATAGACCTGACGGTGTTTAATCATATCATGGCATGGCAGGGATTTTCTGAGCAGGAATACATGGCTTTGCAGGGAATATATACAGGAAAATACGATCCTCTGATCAACGTTCCATTGTCTATTCCTTCAGCTGTCAGTGCGTCTATTGTTCCGACGTTGACAGCGGCTGTTATGAACAGACAGCGTAAAAAAGTACACTATCAGATCGATCAGACGCTGCGGATAGCTACGATAATTACAATTCCGAGTTGTGTGGGGATTGCAGTACTGGCGTCTCCGTTGATGGTTCTTCTGTATAACGACAGCAGTGCAACACCGGCTAATCTGCTAATGCTGGGCGCTATCGTTATCGTTTTGTACGGATGGTCGTCAATCACGAACTCAGTATTGCACGGACTTAATTATATGTCCAGTCCGGCAAAGAACGCAGCCGTTGCGCTGGGAATCCATCTTGTGGCTTTTGTAATCATGCTGGTAGCGTTCCGGATGAATGTTTATGCGCTGGTAGGAAGCAATATTGTATTTGCCCTTATCATGTGTGTGCTGAATCAGTGGAAGATCAGGAAAGTATGCGGATATAAGATCAATATCAGACATATGTTCCTGAAGCCGTTTCTCGCGGCGGCAGTGATGGGAGTCATTACATATATCATCTGGTTTGTGCTTGATCTTCTGATCGGAGGCAGAGTGATCCCCACAGTGATTGCTATCTGTGTGGCGATAGTGGTTTATGTAGTGTTGATCCTTAAGATGGGCGCGCTTTCAGACGATGATATACTTTCCCTTCCGATGGGAGCAAGGCTTCTGAGATACAGCCGCAGATTTCATCTCGTTCCCGTGCAGGATGAAGATATAATTGAATAAAATATGCAAAAAAGCCAATACTGTATGAAAAAAGGATGTGGAAACCATGAAGACAAAATACATTGTTGGCTTTTCTGCTGCTGTTTTGATCATTGGAGCGTTGCTCACGGCCGGATATAGGATATCGTATGAACATGTTATGGATCGAAATGCCGCATTGAACAACGAAGTGGCAGATACGCGAAGCATCACCGCAGAGGGAGAGGCGGTAGATGAGAACACGGGATCGGAAGAGGGGTATTATCTCTGCGAGATGCAGGGATTTGTTGTTGTATATTTAAATGATAAACAGACAATCTATGAAATGACAGAAATTCCTCTGACAGATCTTCCTGAGGAAGTTCAACAGGAGATCGCAGCGGGGAAATATATTGCAACAAAGGAAGAACTGTACGGTTTCCTGGAAAATTATTCAAGCTGACAGGCTGAAAAATACGGGAAATTATTCTTCTTCAGACGACGGCTGGACGAACAGAGGCAAATAGTGTATAATACACTCCGGCAAAACGAAATACAGGCGAAACGGATCACAGAAAGAACAGATAATGAAAGGATCAGTCATGGACAGACAGAAGATAAACAGGATTAATGAACTGTATCGGAAATCAAAAGCGGAGGGGCTTACGGACGCAGAGCGCAGAGAACAGAAAATTCTGCGGATGGAGTATCTAGAGTCAGTGAAGAGAAATCTGCGCGTACAGTTGAACAATATTGACATTGAAGAAAAAGACGGAACGGTAGTGAATCTCGGTGAAAAGTACGGAAACAAAAGAGGAAATTAGGGAAAAGTATCGAAAGATAAGGGCGCAGATCCCGTCGGAGACAAGAAAACATGCTGACAATCAGATCGCAGAACGGCTTTTCAACAGACCGGAGTATCGGGATGCACGCATTATCTACTGCTATATGTCTTTCAAAGACGAGGCGGATACGGCATCGATCATAGACGAGTCGCTCAGGCTTGGAAAGCAGGTTGCTCTCCCAAGAGTCAGCGGAAAGAGAAAGATGGAATTCTTTTTCATTAGCGGACAGAAAGATCTGGTTACAGGATTCATGGGGATAAAAGAGCCGGCTGGATATTGCCTGGAAGCTTCGGCTCCCTCTGAAGACGCGCTTGTCCTGCTGCCGGGTCTGGCATTTGACCGAAGCGGGGCAAGGCTGGGATATGGAGGCGGCTTTTATGACACGTATCTGGCGAAACATGCCGGCTGCAAAAAAGCGGCTCTTGCATATTCTGCCCAGATTGCGCCGGAAATACCGACAGAACCTGTCGATGTAAAAACGGATATGATTATTACAGAAAAGGAGTTGATCATATGCTCCCAGGACTTCCGGGAGATCCGGTAATACTTTTAAGCGTCATCAACACAAAACTGAGAGATTATTATCCGTCGTTGGATGCACTCTGCGACGACATGCAGATTGACAGAAAAGAGCTCTCGGACAGACTTGGTATGATCGATTACACATATGATGCGGGAAGAAATCAGTTTGTATAGCTAGAAAGTATCTTAAGGATAATTTGGAAAATAGTGAATTGAATTACATAAGAATGGAAGGTAATATGGAAAAATTACATAGCACTGCCGGACAAAACGGGAATATTCCGATAACGGAACCGGAACGGCAGTATTATTTTATGGAAAAAGCCAGACAGATTGTTCAGAAGAAAACAGAAGAGATAAAGCGTCCGCTGACTTTCTGCGTTACGACTTTCGGCTGCCAGATGAATGCGCGCGACTCGGAAAAGCTGGTCGGTATTCTTGAGCAGATCGGATATATTGAAGAAAGTGATGAAGAAAAGGCAGATTTTGTCATCTATAATACATGTACGGTGCGTGAAAATGCGAATCAGAGGGTTTACGGCCGTCTTGGCCAGCTGGGCAGGATTAAGAAAAAGAATCCTCATATGTTGATCGCCCTTTGCGGTTGTATGATGCAGGAACTGGAAGTCGTCGAAAAGCTGAAGAAAAGCTACCGTTTTGTTGACCTGATCTTTGGAACACACAATATTTATAAATTTGCGGAGCTTCTGGAGACGCGCATGGAGTCCGGGCGAATGGTGATCGACATCTGGAAAGATACGGACAAAATCGTGGAAGACCTGCCGGTTGAGAGAAAATATCCCTTTAAGTCCGGAGTCAATATTATGTTCGGATGCAATAATTTCTGCAGCTACTGCATCGTACCCTATGTTCGGGGCCGGGAGAGGAGCCGTGATCCGAAAGCGATCATACGTGAGGTCGAGAGGCTTGTGGCCGACGGTGTGGTTGAAGTCATGCTCCTTGGACAGAATGTGAATTCTTACGGAAAAACGCTGGAACATCCGATCACGTTTGCACAGTTATTGCAGGAGATCGAGAAGATTGACGGTCTGGAGCGCATCCGTTTCATGACCTCACATCCGAAAGATCTGTCGGATGAACTGATCAGAGTCATGGCGGAGTCAAAAAAAATCTGCCGCCATCTGCATCTTCCGGTGCAGTCTGGCAGTACAAGGATACTCGAAAAGATGAACCGCAGATATACGAAAGAAGGATATCTGGAGCTCGTAAGCCGCATTAAAAATGCCATACCTGATATCTCTCTGACTACAGATATTATCGTAGGATTCCCCGGCGAGACAGAGGAAGATTTTGAAGAAACGCTGGACGTCGTGCGAAAGGTCCGCTATGACAGTGCTTTTACATTTATCTATTCAAAACGCACGGGCACTCCTGCCGCCGTGATGGAAGATCAGGTGCCGGAAGACGTGGTAAAAGACAGGTTCAACAGGCTGCTGAAAGAAGTACAGGACATCTCAGCTGAAGTATGTGCTGCCCATGAGGGAACCGTGCAGACCGCTCTGGTAGAATCCATAAATGATCATGACAACAGCCTGGTGACAGGCCGGTTGAGCAACAATCTGCTCGTTCATTTTCCCGGAGACGCGTCAATGATCGGGAAATTTTATCAGGTGCGGCTGAACGAGTGCAGGGGCTTCTACTATATTGGGGAACAAATAAAATAATTTGTGTTTGTTCCAGAGATCGTATAATGATTCGAATATAAATATCAAATCGATAGGAGTACGCAAAAAAGGCGGAACTGCATCGCCATGCCGGCCCGCTCTACCTCAAAGATTTGAATGGATGTAACAGTGAAAGGAAATGCTCGTTCATTGGAACTTACATTTCCTTTCGCCTAACATCCAGAACAAATGCTTTTCGGAACGCTCCTGCCTTGATGCATGTCTCACGCAGTTCCGCCTTTTTTCTGGTTTATCCGATCGATAGATTTTCCATCCGGTGACTGCAACGATCTCTGAACAAATACTCATAGAAACGGGAAGAATGCAGAGCGTTTTCGATAAAGCGCCCCTTTCTTCCTGTTTTTATGAATGTTTGTTTATAGGATATTCTGCGGATAATCGGAAAATCTGCCGTCTGATTCGCCAGCTGCGGGAAGCGGATACTGTAACGCCACGCATCAAGGCAGGAGCGTTCCGAATACACCTGGTTCTCCCTGTTAGAAAAAAGCAAATGCAAGTTCCAATAGACGAGCATTTGCTTTTTTGTTACAGGGATTCCAGGGGATGAGGAGAAGCGGGCCGGCATGGCGTTACAGTATCCGCTTCCCGCAGCGTCCGTAATTCAGATCCTGCAGTTTTTTTATTTTTAGAAGAATAATCTATACAACAAACACAAATTTTTTAATCATATTTTCATCGGCTTCACATATATTGTGTAAAGAGGTGGACAAGATGGAAAGAAGTGATAGAAGACAGAAAACTGAAAGAGGCGAACAGATACTAAGTATTCTGGCTAAAAGTGTAAGGAAGATCATACAGGAAGATAAGCCTGATCCTAAAGAACTGCAGGAGATACGGCTCCGGACAGGGCAGCCGGTCCGGATCGTGTGCAGCAATAGAGAGAGGGTCCTGCCGTCGGAAGAGGCGCCGCATATCGTTACGAAAGAAGAGATGAGGGAGACAATGGACTATATCAGCCATTACTCCCTCTATGCATATGAAAATGAATTGAAGCAGGGATTTCTGACGATTGAAGGAGGGCACAGAGTAGGAGTGGCAGGTAAAGTGATCATGGAAGAAGAAAAGGTTAAGAACATCCAATACATATCATCTGTCAATATCAGGATATCTCATGAAGTGATCGGCTGTGCGGACGGTCTGCTCCCGTATATCACCAAAAACAAACAGGTATGTCATACGTTGATCATATCGCCTCCCTGCTGTGGAAAGACTACACTGATCCGGGATCTGATCCGACAGATATCGGATGGGAACCAGTATGTAAAGGGATGCTCCGTTGGAGTGGTAGATGAGCGCTCTGAGCTGGGCGGATGCTATCTCGGAATTGCCCAGAATCATCTGGGCTCCAGGACAGATATTCTGGACTGCTGCCCTAAGGCCGAGGGAATGATCATGTTGATTCGATCTATGTCTCCTCAGGTTATCGCTGTGGATGAAATAGGAACCAGGGAGGATATTCATGCCGTCGAATACGCGATGCAGTGCGGATGCAAGCTTATCGCAAGCGTACATGGACTGGACATGGAAGAAGCAAAGAATAAGCCTGTGCTTGGAGAACTGATTCGGCGAAGAATGTTTGAACGGTATGTGGTTCTCGGAAATGGAGAACATCCGGGTGTGATCCGTGGAATTTATGACGAGCGGGGGAGTGTTCTGTGCAGAGAGTGATAGGGGGAATCCTGATACTGACCGCGACAAGCGGTGCGGGATATGTTTATTGCAGAGAGGCGAGAGCGTACCTGGGGAAAATGCTGTATATCAGATATATCTTCAGCCTGATCAAAGGCGAAATATCATATTCACATGCACCTCTGCCAGAGGTCTTTGAAGCGGTAGCCGTAAGAATAAAAAATCCGTTCCGCACCTGGCTTTTGGGAACTGCAAAAATGATGGAAAAGAGAGAGGAAACGGGATTTGCCAGAGCCTGGAACCGCTGTGTTGAAAAGTATCTGAAAGAACTGGGGCTAAAACGGGAGCATTCAATTCTGATAAAGGAGCCGGGTACGTTTCTGGGCAGTCTGGAGCGCGATACGCTGGATCATACGCTGCAGATGTATCTGAACCGTTTGGATCTGGAAATAGAAAAAATCAGAGAAAA
>DWXI01000007.1 GCA_019119265.1 Candidatus Mediterraneibacter intestinigallinarum
TTCTGCATCTGGAATCCAGCAGTTTGGAATATGCAGGACAGAGTGTGGATTTGACTAAAAACGAGTTAAAAATTCTCTATTACCTCTTCAAGAATGTGGGTAAAATATGTTCTCGCAGTGATATTGTCGAGTTTTTGTGGGATAACCAGCTCTATGTAGATGACAACGCTTTGAGTGTTAACATTAATCGCATCCGCGAGAAGCTGGCAGGTATCGGCTTGAAAGATTTTATTAAAACGAAACATCGGCAGGGGTACACACTATGAACGGAAAACTGTATTGGAAAAACAGGCTGCCTTTCTTGCTGGCAAATCTGTTTAGCATGATCGCGCTTACCACGTTTCTGTTCGTGTGTGGTAATGCTCTATCCGTTGTTGTGCTGATCCTTGTTGCATGGATTGTGATTATATCGGTAGGACTGGGCCTTACTTACTGGAAACGTAAACGGCAGATGCAAAGGCTCCTGGACCTTGCTGGACAGCTTTCGGAACGCTATCTGATTTCTGAAGTGATGGAGTTGCCAGAACAGGCAGAGGATCAGGTCTATTATCGGATTTTAAAAATGGCTGGGAAATCCATGCTGGAGCAGATAAGCGAAGTTGAACGAGAGCGCCTGGAATACAAAGAGTATATTGAGCAGTGGATACATGAGATTAAAACGCCCATCACCGCCATGAAGTTGCTCTGCGAAAACCATCGGTCTGGATGGACGAAGGATTTACTTTTGGAATTGGAGAAGACTAACCGTTTTACTGAGCAGGCTCTTTATTACGCCCGCAGCGAGCATACGGAAAAAGATTACTCTGTTCATGAAATGGCTTTGTCCAATGTGGTGCATCAGGCGATTGCGGATAACAAATACCTGCTTCTCCAAAATGGTGTCCATCTGGAAGTGGAAGAAATGCAGGATACCGTTTATTCCGATGAAAAATGGGTGCGCTTTATTCTGAATCAGCTGATTGCCAATGCGGTCAAGTACCGATCTGAGCAGTCAGTCCTCCACTTTTCCACCCTCAGGCAGCAGGATCTGGTGGTTCTTATGGTGGAGGACAACGGGATCGGGATACCTTCCTCTGACTTGCCCCGTATCTTTGAAAAGGGATTTACCGGGCAGAATGGGCGCATTATTCAACAGTCCACGGGGATCGGGCTTTACCTGTGCAAACGGCTCTGTGAAAAACTGGGTATCGGCATTACAGCGGATTCATCGGAACACGGTACAGCCATTTCCCTTTCATTTCACATTAACTGTCTGATTCAAGAAGTGCAGAACTGACTTCAGTTCTGCATTTCTTACATTTTTGTTAGAACTTCGTAAGAAAACTTGATACAAATAATACCCACACTACTCTACAATAGAAAGCAGAGGTGATGGCATAGTGAAAGAAATTTTGAAGCTGGAGCATATTCAGAAGTATTACGGGAATGGCGGGAATGTTACAAAGGCGATTCAGGATATCAGCTTTTCCGTTCAGGAGGGGGAATTTGTGGGAATCATGGGCGCATCCGGTTCTGGCAAAACCACCTTGCTTAACTGCATTTCCACTATTGATACAGTCAGCGCAGGACATATCTACCTAGATGGAATTGATGTGACCGAGATCAATGAAAAAGAGATTGCCCGGTTCCGCCGGGAAAATCTCGGATTCGTGTTTCAGGACTTTAACCTGCTGGATACCCTGACTATCAGCGAAAATATTGCCCTGGCGTTGACCATAAATAAGGTCCCTGCAGGCGAGATTGATGGACGGGTACGGGAAATGGCTGGAAAGCTGAACATTACAGACATTCTGGATAAATATCCCTATCAGGTGTCTGGCGGCCAGAAGCAGCGGTGCGCTTGCGCCAGAGCAATCATCAATCAGCCTAAACTGATTCTGGCGGATGAACCAACCGGCGCTCTGGACAGCCACTCGTCCCAAATGCTGCTCTCTACCATTCGGAGTATCAACGAAACGCTTGGGGCAACAATATTGATGGTGACGCACGACGCTTTTTCCGCAAGTTACGCCAACCGTATCCTCTTTTTGCGGGACGGCGCTATTTTTACGGAGATTCTCAAAGGCAGCGATTCCCGAAGGATTTTCTTTGAAAAAACCCTGGATGTCCTCACCATGATGGGAGGAGGCGTGAGTGATATACGCTAAACTAGTTTTACGAAATGCCAGACGCTCTATTAAAGACTATTTGGTCTATATTGTGACCATGACGATTTGCGTTACGCTTTTTTATTCATTCCTGTCCATTTCCAGCAATTACTATAAGCCTGATATCGGCAGCGAATATGATTTTACGGTATTAAGTGACGGCATGAAGATAGCAATTTGCGTGATTACTCTTCTTCTGCTCTTTCTGATACGGTTTGTCAACAATTATATGTTACGTTGCAAACAAAGAGAATTTGCTGTTCAAGCCATTATGGGGATGGAACAGAAAACCATTAGCAGGTTGTTCTTTGCGGAAACTTTTGTGATGGGTATGATTTCGATTGTCATAGGGATTTTCCTCGGGGTATTCTGTTCGCAGTTTATTACGGCAATGTTGCTGACATCTTACGGTAAAAGCTATGAATTATCATGGACATTGTTCCCAGATACAGTACTGTTGACGATTAGCTTTTTTGTACTGAGTTTTCTTGTGGTAGGTCTATTCAACACCCGTACCATTCGGAAAACTAAAATCATAGATATGCTTACAGCAGACCGGAAAAATGATCCCGCATTGAAAAAAAGCCGTTGGATTGTAATTGTAGCTATATTGTTTGAACTGTTCACAGTATGGATGTGTGTGACAGGGGTTCAAAAAGCCTGGTTCTATTATGACAGCCGTTTTGCTATGCCGGTTCAAATCATGTTCTGGGGCAATATTATGATTCCTGCAATTACTTTGCCTTGGTCTGTATTGTGGCTCATTAGGAAGAAAAAATCAGAGTTCGCCAAATTGGTTTTTGGATTACTGATTTGTGCTGTTCTCAACGCTTGCGTAGCAGCCAGTGTACCGGCTTTAATCAATCAGCATTATCTTCCGTTGGGAGCTGGTACGGTCAATCAATACCTTTTATTTATTCTGGTTGATTTAATTTTTTCTATTTGCTCATTGATTTACCTTGCCAGCA
>DWXI01000074.1 GCA_019119265.1 Candidatus Mediterraneibacter intestinigallinarum
ACCAACTTAATCGGGGATGTCTGGTGATAAGGTAGAAGTCTTGCTGTCAAGAGGACTCGACCCCAATCATGCTTGATAATATATTCATTATATCAGAATAAGATGTCAAACTCCATGTAATACATTATGCATTTGTGTTATCTTTTGCTGAGTTCCCTAAAATAAGGAGTGAACATACTTGTAGGATTAACTGATACTCTTTCTTACATTTAAGTAAGAAAGTAAGAAGAACGGTTATTTATGATATAATATGGAACAGAGATTAAAGACAAAAAGGAGAGCGTGTATGGAAAAAATCCTTTATGTGGAAGACGATTTGAGTTTGATAGATGGCTTGCAGTATACATTGGAGTCCAGTGGATATGCCGTTGATAATGCCAGAACAGTAAAAGAAGCGCTGACACTTTTCAGGAATACCCATTACGATTTGCTGCTATTAGACGTTACTTTGCCGGATGGGACTGGATTTGATATATGTAAAGAGGTGCGGAACAGCTCCACAGTGCCTATCATATTTTTAACAGCGTCCGATCAGGAAATCAGCATAGTCAGAGGGCTTGATATGGGTGGCGATGATTATATCACAAAACCATTTAAGCTCAATGAACTGCTTTCCAGAATTAAGGCACTACTCCGGCGTTCTCTGCAGTTTTCTAAAGGAGAGTCTGTATTGGAGGCCAACGGCATCCGTGTAGATACGATTGAAAGACTTGTCTGGAAAAATGGCAATCAGATAGATCTTCCACTGGTAGAGTATAAGCTGTTGTGCCTGTTTATGCAAAATCCTAACCATCTTATGCCGCGGGAGCTGATTCTGGATCGGATGTGGGATGGTAACGGGAATTATGTGGATGACAATACCCTGTCTGTCTATATTAGGAGACTTCGGAATAAAATCGAAGATACACCGAACACGCCGGAATATCTTTTGACAGAGAGAGGAATCGGGTATAAATGGGTTGTAAAGTGAGGAAGGATTATGGGGAGATTAGGAAAAGAAACAAAAATAATGCTAATGGGAATTACTGTGGTCTGTCTGTTATCCTTTGCTCTGGCTGCAGGGATAGCTGTACTGTTGGCAAATAACTTCCAACAGGAAATGCTGATCCACGATTCTGGTATTGCAGGATATCTGCTGAATCACGGGGATGAGCTGGAAGTAGCAGCCTTTACGGCGACTCCGGATGAGAGTGATTTTGAAAGTGGCAGGGCAGCGCTGGCTTCTGTCGGATATGATGAAACAGTTTCTACGGAGCTCCTTCCTGTTGTTCGGACGTATCGAAACCAGGCAATGCTTTACCTGTTTCTGCTGCTGTTATTTTTGTTTGGAACAGTGTATTTTATCTTATGTTTCTATCTTTGGCGCCAGCACAGAGCTATTAATGTGGCAGAAAACACCATAAATAACTTCCTTGAGGGTGATACGCTGTCCCGTATTGAATGCTCTCAAGACGGGGATTGGTACAGCCTTTTCCACTCTATTAACGAAATGGCATCAATACTCTCCGCCCATGCTGAGAATCAGAAACAGACAAAAGAGTTTTTGCAGGATATTATATCTGATGTATCGCATCAAATCAAAACACCGCTGTCTGCCTTAAAGATGTATCATGAGATTATAGAAAGCCATAAAGATGATGCTACAACCGTGAGCAGCTTTACCGAAAAATCTCAAAGAGAGATCAAGCGGATGGAAGATGTGATTTATACTTTACTGAAGCTGGCGCGGTTGGATGCAGGAATTATCCAGATGGAAAAGGTGCCAGAAAATCTTACTGTTCTTATGCAGGACGTTTTGGAACGCTTTGAAACTTGGGCGGAACGAGAGCATAAAACAATTACGCTTTCCGGTAAAGAAGATGTTGTTATATCATGCGATGCTCTATGGGTATCGGAAGCTATCGGCAACATTGTTAAAAATGCCCTGGAGCATACAGAGGACGGCGGCCATATCGAAGTAAAATGGAGCCAATCTCCCTTAATGACACAGATTGAAATTTCCGATGATGGAAAAGGAATACACTCGGAAGATCTGTATAATATTTTCAAACGGTTTTACCGCAGCCGTTACTCATCAGATGTTCACGGGATTGGCCTGGGGCTCCCGTTGGCAAAATCTATTGTAGAAGCACATGGCGGGACAATTTCTGTGACAAGCACTCTTGGATCGGGGACCGCTTTTATATTGAACTTCTTCAACCTTACAGATGAGTAAGATGGACGTCACTTGAAAGTAAGGCAGAAGAGGTATGATGCGTCTGTAAGGAGGTATGGAATATGAATATTCTTGAAGTACAGGACTTGTGTAAAACCTACGGAACAGGCGAGACAGCGGTTCATGCGCTGAATCATGTGTCATTTTCGGTCAAAAAAGGTGAGTTTATCGCCATTATTGGCGAGTCGGGATCCGGAAAAAGCACCTTATTGAACGTGATCGGCGCTCTGGATAACGCCACCTCTGGTAAGGTGTGGATTGACGGGCAGGATATTTTTTCTATGCCGGAGAAGAAACTGACCGTGTTCCGGCGGCAGCACATTGGATTTGTTTTCCAGTCATTCAATCTGATTCCGGAGCTGAACGTAGAGCAGAATATTACCTTTCCCCTTCTGCTTGATTATAAAAAGCCAAATCAGAAGTTTGTCAACGAATTATTGCAGGTGCTGGGGCTGACCGAGCGCAGGAAACATTTACCGAGCCAGCTTTCCGGCGGGCAGCAGCAGCGGGTGGCGATTGGCAGGGCATTAGTCACACGGCCGGCCCTGATCATGGCAGATGAACCGACGGGCAACCTGGACAGTAGAAACAGTCAGGAGGTTCTTGCATTGCTGAAGACTATGTCTGCAAAATATCAGCAGACCATTCTTATGATCACCCACAACAAGAATCATGCCAGTACAGCGGATCGTGTATTCAGTATGTCCGATGGAGTGTTAAAAGATCTGGGAGGGGGAGCATATGGAACACTATCTTAAACTTATTCCCATATCTGCAAAAATTCATCGAAAACAAAGTAAAATGACCCGAATATGCATTATTCTTGCTGTATTTTTGGTTGCTGTAATGTTTGGCCTTGCGGATATGTATTTACAGGGAGTTACAAGGCAGCAGTTGGAAGAAAAAGGAAACTGGCATTATCAGTTCCATTCGATTGATGAACATACGGCAGATCTTATTTCTGCGCGACTTGAGGTGGAAACAGCAGGTTGGCATAATACGGTTGGGACAGAAGCCGGATATTCGATTCAAGAGCAGCCGGTAGCTATCAGTGCACAGGATAAAGGCGTATTTGAAAATATATTTCTGGGAGAAATCGCAGAGGGAAAGTATCCGAACGCTGAAAACGAAATTGCCGTTTCGTCTTCCTTTAAAAACAGTATGTCTCTTTCTTTGAATGAGGCGATCAAGCTTTCCGGTCCTAATGGCGATAGTGTCAACTATATTATAGTTGGAATTCTAGATGATACAGGATTATTCAGGTTGGGAACCGGGGATGTACAGCAGGTTCTGGTAATGACGCCCGAAGGCTTTTCTGCACTTCCGGCCCCGGTAAATGGCTCTGTTACTGAAAATTTCATTGTGCAGTTTTCCCGTTTTTGCAATATACCGGACACAATTGCAGATATTAGAACGCAAAATCACTTATCGGATGAGCAAATCACAGAAAACATGGAATTATTAAATATACAAGGGCAGTATGGTGGAGATACAAGTATCAATCAGATTTATCAGATCGCCTTTATCCTTTCAATTATTGTGATGCTGACCTGTATCCTTATGATCTCAAGCAGTCTGAACAGCAATGTTGCACAGCGGACAGAATTTTTCGGTATGCTTCGCTGTCTGGGGGCAACGAAAAGCCAGATAATGCGGTTCGTCCGTTTCGAAGGTCTGTACTGGTGTAAGACAGCGATACCTGCTGGAATCCTTTTGTCTATATTGGTTGTCTGGATTTTATCTGCAGTTATGCGATCTATCAGTACACAATGGTTCTCTTATATGCCTCGTTTTGGAATCAGTTGGATCAGCATTATTGCCGGTGCTCTTCTTGGGTTACTCACGGTTCTACTGGCAGCACGATCCCCAGCAAAGCGGGCAGCGAAAGTTTCACCGCTGGCAGCTGTGTCCGGCAATGCCGGGCAGAACGCTGTATTCCGTAAGGCAGCGAACACCCGGCATTATAAGATAGAAACCGCATTAGGTATACATCATGCAAAAGCAAGAAAAAAGAACTATATTTTGATGACAGGAGCCTTTGCTATATGTATTACCTTGTTCCTGTCATTCAGCACCCTGATTGATTTTATGAAAAATGCTTTTGTTCCTCCAGAGTATACGCCTGAATTATCTATAGCGAGCGAAACAAATACTTGTTCCATAGATTCTGATTTATTGAAAAAGGTTAACGAAAACAGCTCAGTAAAGCGTGCATACGGGCGAATGTTTGCATACGATGTGCCGGCAAAAGTGAATGATGGAAATCTCAATACAAATGTGATTTCTTATGAGGAAAATCAATTTCGATGGGCAGCGGAATCGCTTATTTCCGGAGATATTGAACCAGTTGTACAACAGGAGAATCAAGTTCTGTTTGTTCAGACAGAGAATACTGATGTACAGGTGGGAGACAATATTACTTTATCCATCAATAATTCGGAATATACTGTGACGATTGCCGGAGTTCTATCAGACAGTCCATTAGCCCGTAGTGAAGGAACAGAGACTATTTTCTGTTCTGAAGAAACTTTTACTGCTTTGACAGGAGAAACGGGTTATACGATCATTGATGTCCAATTCCAAAATAATGCATCCGAGGAAGATGTCAGAGAGATTGAGGACATATTTTCCGATGGCGGTGTTGCATTTACGGATCAGCTCTCTCGGATGCAGCAGCAGAGAAATCTGTATCGGGCTTTTTCTGTCCTTGTTTATGGTTTCTTGTCTATTATAGTTGCAATTACTGTTTTCCATATTATGAACACGATCAGTATGGGAGTTTCGGCAAGAATGAAAGAGTATGGTGCTATGAGAGCAATCGGCATGAGTAATCATCAGCTTGCAAAAATGGTTGTTGCAGAAGCAGGAACTTATGCTGTAAGCGGTGTGGTTATAGGATGCATTTTGGGACTGCCTATGCATTGGATGATTTTCGTAAGCCTGATAACAAATATATGGGGAACTGCTTGGAGTATTCCTGTGATTCCGCTTATTCTGATCATAGGAGTTGTAATTATTGCATCATTACTTTCCGTACGAGGACCGGTAAAGCGCCTGGGACGGATGTCTATTGTTGCTAATATCAATACTCAATAATAACCAGTTCCATTATAGCTAATAAGCCGGCAGGGCGGCAGGTACTTATCCTGGGGCCTTGCCGGTAGATTTCGTTGATGAAACTGTTACAAACTGTAGGAATTGACATTTTATACGACTTGATGTTTTCTAAAGGTTTTATAAGTTGCAATGACTGAAATTAGTATCACAATCATTGTAGTAAAAATTATGAATAAGGTTGGTACAATAGGCTGATTATAAAAAAAGGATTGAGCATTAAAAGGCAATTGATATAAGCAAAGGCAACGGCCCGCATCGCAAAGCCGTTGCCCCCATATTGCCCCTCTGTTTATGCGCCTGATTCTTTGATAACTACTATTGTCATAATCACTCATTATAAATTAATGGCACATTCAAAGGCTAACACCATGTATTTTTCTGCATTTGATAATCCGTATTCTGTTAAATCACGAGGCTCCCACTTAGGACTGTCTAAATTATCTGCACTATACAAAAACTGTGCAAATGGTATTTTACGAAATTGTGTCACAGCTAAGGCGGCAGCACATTCCATTTCAACGCAAATGCATCCAGCTTTTTTCCTTTCCGCAATTACTGACTCTGTCTCCCGATATATTGCATCAGTTGTCCAAGTTTTCCCTTTTATATAGGGATATCCGCACTTTTCAAGGCATTTTGCCATTTTATTTATGCTATTCTGATCTGCAAAAACTTCATCAGTTGCTTCTAAATAGTGATAACTCGTGCCCTCGTCACGAACTGCAGATGTCGGAATAATGATTTTATTATCAGCAGAATTATCTAAAATCCCACAACTTCCGAACAACACTATCTTTTTCGCCCCTAAAGCGATAATTTCTTCTATCCCTGCGATACAAGCGGGAGCTCCGACTCGCGACAAATAAAAAGCAATCG
>DWXI01000075.1 GCA_019119265.1 Candidatus Mediterraneibacter intestinigallinarum
CCTGCTATCTGCCCGTGCTGCGGCGCTCCTACAGAACTGCGGCGGAAAACAGCAGAAAAAGGACGTATCATTGAAACTGTACACTGCAGCAATCCATCCTGTGAAAGCCAGCAGTTGAAAAAATTCGTCCATTTCGTATGCCGGAAAGCCATGAATATTGAAGGTTTAAGTGAGTCTACCCTGGAGAAATTTTTAAACCTGGGATACCTTCAGACCTTCCATGACATCTACCATCTGGATCAGCACCGGGAAGAGATCATCCGGCTGGAAGGGTTCGGGGAGAAATCCTTCGACCGGCTCTGGAACGCAATCCAGGCCAGCCGCAACACCACCTTTGTCCGCTATCTGGTCAGCATGGATATTCCCATGGTAGGCCGTACAAAAAGCCGGGTATTGGATACCGTATTCTCCGGTAGTCTGGATGCCTTCCGGGCGGCTGCCACCGATGACTATGATTTCACACAGTTAGAGGATTTTGGCGCCACACTGAACCGGAACATTCACGACTGGTTTACGGATGAAGAAAATCTGATGCTCTGGGACACGTTACAGAAAGAATTTACATTTGAAGAAAGAAAGGAAGAAACCACTATGGCAAAAAATACTGAATTTGCAGGAAAGACTATCGTAGCAACCGGAAAGCTGGAAAACTTTACCCGCTCAGAGATCAACGACCAGATCCTGGCGCTTGGCGCAAAGCCGGGCAGCTCGGTATCCAAAAAGACCGACTACCTGATCTGCGGGGAAAAAGCTGGCAGTAAGCTGGCCAAAGCCCAGGCTCTTGGCGTCACGATCCTGTCAGAAGCAGAGTTTTTAGCAATGATTGCATAAGATTGTACATGATCCACTTGGGAAAGCTGCCTGACAAGCAGCTTCTCCAAAAATTACCTGTCTGGCAGTATGGAAAGGGCAGATACGCTTGTTTTTTTGCGTTGAACATCCCGTTTCCTTTGGGTATAATAGAGGCAAATGGAGGCAATGATGAGTATGAGTATTCAATCCGATGTGGAAATCTTATCTGTACAAGCAGTCGAGTATTACGCACAAAAGCATCATCTGTCTGAAGGGGACGTCTTTGATCTCTTCTGTAAGCATCAGGTTTTTGAAAAAATCCTGATACAGCACGAAACGCTTCATCAGTTAGATATGGAAGAGACTTTTCAATATGTGGAGGAAATCATCAAAGAAAATGCTCCGGAACTGGTGCTTTACCACGGTTCCAACATCGCATTTGATGAGATTGACCTGGGAAAATCCCATAACCGCCGTGACTTTGGCCGGGGATTTTACTGTACCGTCTTGGAAAGCCAGGCGGAGGAATGGGCCAAACGTCTTTATCTGCGCTCCCACAAAGGCGGCAGATATGTTTACCGTTACCTGTTCCGCCAGACAGAGGACCTGAAGATCAAGCACTTTGCTGCTCTGGATCAGGAGTGGCTGGAGTTTATCAAAGAAAACCGCACGAAAGGCGGCATCCAGCACGCTTATGATGTGGTGGTAGGGCCTGTTGCAGATGACAATACAATGGAGACTGTGCAATTATACCTGTCAGGTATTTTAAAAGCCGAGGAAGCAGTGGAAAGGCTTCGCTATAATAAAGTCAACAACCAGGTGTCTTTCCATACGCCCCTTGCCCTGGAACACCTGACACTGGAATCCCGAAGGGAGGTTTCGTAAACTATGGAAGGAAAATATTTTTTTAATAACAAAGATATCACGATGAACCTGTGTATCCAGATCCGGGATGTGATCGACATCATCAAGGAACGGAGCCATCTTTCTTTCCAAGATGCCGCCGGAGCCTTTTACCATTCTAAGACGTATCAGGCTCTGCAGAATACCGAGAATACGCTTTGGGCGGAGTCAGCGGGCTATATCGCAGACCGGTTCTACGAAGAACAGGAACAAAAAGAATTACAGACAAACTGAAGATTTAAGCACTTTGTTTAAGAAGGGAACTACCTATAGGATAGGCGGTTCCTTTTTTTGTGCGGAAAGGAATGTGCATGAAATCCAATGATCAACCAAAAGAAACTATCCATAAACAAACTCACAGGAATGTCATCTCCTCTTTTACAGGAAAATACGCATTTCTCAGTAATTTTTATCCGGCTCCTGTTACCTACATGGGGCAGACCTACGCCAATAATGAAGCCGCTTTCCAGGCGCAGAAGACCTGCTGTGCAAAAGAGCAGCAGCAATTCTCTATTTTCCGCCTGCATAACCCGGCAGAAGCCAAAAAGCGTGGAAAGAACCTCACGCTGCGCCCGGACTGGGATAAGGTAAAGATTTCCCTGATGTATGAAATCTGTATGTGCAAGTTCATGCAGAACCCAAAGCTGCGGGATGCCCTGCTTGCCACAGGAAACAGCCTTCTCATAGAAGGCAATACCTGGGGCGATTACTTCTGGGGCAAAGTCAACGGCCACGGGGAAAACCAGTTAGGGCTTATCCTGATGGACGTGCGTGAAAAGCTGAAATGGAGCATGGGAATGGAAAATGAGATTGCATAACGAGGTGAATGAACTATGGAAGAAAAGAAACAGACGGTCTTGACGCTGAAATTCATCGGCATAGATGATTTTTCTTGTCCAACTTATGAGGATCAGTACGGACAGTTCTGGAAAGACCTTAACCTGGGGAAATCCGAAACCCCGGACTTGTATTCTACTACGAGGAATGACCTGGATGGGGAGCCAGTATCCCACATCCAGCAGGAATATACCTTTGAGTCAGAACCGTTCCGAAGATCCCCGTATGAGTTCCAGTATATGATGTTAAGCCGGATGCAGCGTGACTGCGAATATTTTCTCGGCTACGGGAACCGGAGCGTTACCATCTTATCCGAAAGTGATCCGCAGCATCATATTGACCGTATGAAAGAATTGTGGAAGGAGCTTCCTGCTGACGGGAAACCGGAATGGCTGACCTGGGAGCAGCTCCTGAACTATGAAAAAGAATTGTGTAACGAATAACCATAATGATTACGAAGGATCTTCCAACCAGGGAGGTCCTTCTTTGGCAAAGGAGGACGATGTCTTATGAAAATAACGATCTATCAGATCATCCCGGAATTGGATCAGGACAGGCTGATGTTTATGCCCCTTTCCTATTTTCAAAAAGCCGGGTATCCATCACCGCCTGCAGAAATTTATGAATCCGTATTCTGCGGAGAAACGGAAGTCGCCACACTGGAAGAAATCTACCGGACATTCAACCGCAAAGATGAAGCGGATGCCCGCTATCTGGAAAAGATCGGTTTCACCGGACATTCCATGTCAGTCTCTGACATTCTGGAAATACAGCACTCACCGGGAGAAAGCCGTTTCTATTTCTGTGATACATTTGGTTTTTCTCAAATAGCATTTCAGAAGGAAAACGCCATGCTGCCAGTTCAGAACCATGACAATATCCCTTTTGAGCAGGTCAATCGGTCCAAGCCCGGTTATCTGGCCTATATGGATAACGGGGGAATTTCTATTCATCCCTGTATCCAGGTCCAGCTCCAACGCTGCAAATACAGTCAGTGCCAGCTCGGCTACCGGCTCCGTTACCGGGAGAAGGAAGGGTTATCCGCACGGCAGAAAGAATTTCTGGAGCGTCCTGCTGTCCTTCTGTTCGAGGATACGCAAGGGCCGGCTCCGGAAGATTTATGGTATCACAGCCCTAACCCTTCGGTTTGGATCTCCAAGCACCCAACACACAGCCCGCTAAACCTGAATCTGGTGGAAGAATGGTGCCAGAGCCAAAACGTAACCTATGAATATCTTTAAGAACAAATGGAGGAAAATCTATGATCAAAGAAAGGAAAGGGAATCTGCTTCGTTCTGATGCTGCCATTATCGCCCACCAGGTCAACTGCCTGGGTATCATGGGGGCAGGCGTAGCCAGGCAGATCCGGCATCGTATTTTGACAGCAGAACAGTATCGGACATACCAGCAGATTTGCAGGAAGAATAAAGAGGAACTTCTAGGATCCTGCTCTTTGATGCTGCGGATGGATACCGGCGCCACTCAGTATGTGGCACATCTGTTTGCCGAGAATATTCCCACAGGCAGAGGATTAGATACCGATTATGCAGCACTGAGACAGAGCCTGACTGCCATGATGTTCCTGGCAGCACAGCGGGAATTATCGCAGATTGCCATTCCCGGTTATCTGGGATGCGGGCTTGCAGGCGGTGACTGGGAAACGGTCTACAGCCAGATCCTTATGCCTCTGTTTTCCGAGTCTTGCTTTACCCTTACCATCCTGTACCTGCCGGACAGCATCCGGCGTCTCTGGACGGAATTTGGAGACATCCCTATGAACCCGGAAACAGAATGTATTGAGCAAGCCTGGCACGGATTTTCAGCTGGAACACACCGGGAAGAAATCTGGCACTGGTTTGAAGAGACATTTCAGATCAGCGTGGCGCAAGCTCTTATGTACTCAGGCAATCCGAATAGAATAATGAGGTAATCGAATATGAAAGAAAAGATAAAATGCAGTGAATGTGAATTTTGCAATTCCTTTCGTCCCTACGGTAACAGCCGGGCATCTTTTCGCTGTAAGCATCCGGATCAGCATTATATTTTTGATTATTTTCAGGAACATAGAATGTCGAAAGATCCAGGATTCCTGGATTATGGAAAGGCCTGGTCCGATGAGGTTCCGCTAAAGACCTCTCCGGCATGGTGTCCGAAGAAGAAAAGCAAATAACAAATGACTTGGAGCCGCCCTCACGGACGGCTCCTTTCTATGTTTCCGGATCGAATTTGTAGCCTACACCCCAGACAGTCCGAATGTATTGCCTGTCAGTATACTCCCGAAACTTCTTCCGGATGCTGTAAATCATACACTCAACCTTGGCATCCACACTTACAGGGATGTCATCCCAGACTGCTTCATAGATCTGTTCTTTGGTAAATACCCAGCCTGGATGATTTACAAGAAGCAGTAAGATATCAAACTCATAATGTGATAGAAATACTTCATTCTCCGCTGCTAATATCCTCCGCTGATCTGGATAAATAACAAGCCCACGAAAAACGATCTTTCTTATGTTCTCTTCCTCACATTTATACTTAGCAGAATATCTTTTTAATACAGCCATAATTTCATTTAAAATAGCCTTTTCTGTATCATCAAATTCTGCGAGTAAAATATATCCTATATTCCCATCTCCAATCAAATAACTGTTTCTATCGGGTTCATATAGATCGCAGCCCTTACTCTGTACACAATTTGCCATTCTTTATTTCATAAATTTTATCTGCCTCTTCTGCAAGTAGTTTACTATGAGTCACCACAATTACACTTTTTCCCAATTCGTGTGCAGTTTTCTTTAGCAATTCAATAATTTCCCCTGCCGTATCCTCGTCCAAATTTCCAGTGGGTTCATCCGCTAAGAGCACCTTGGCTTCACTTGCCAAAGCACGGGCAATCGCCACACGCTGCTGCTGGCCACCGGAAAGCTGCAGCACATTCCGCTTCCAGTCTTCCCTTGGAATACTAACTTCCTGTAATAGCTTCTCTGCATCTTTCTTTCCACCCAGCTTCACATTTTCTTCCGTTGTCAAATAATCGATCAGGTTGTAGTTCTGAAAAACAAGAGAGATATCGTGCCTCCGGTGATAATTCAGCCCCTTTTTACGAATATCCTCTCCATTATAAAGAATGGTTCCTGATACCGGGTTATCCAAGCCCGCCAAAAGGGAAAGGAATGTGGTTTTTCCTGAACCACTGGAACCGACAATCGCATAGAACGTAGCTTCCTCAAAAGTGGCAGATACATTTTTCAGAATTATTTTATCCCGCTTCGTTTTATAAGAGTATAAGACATTTTTCGCCTCTAAAATCATTTCCATTCCTCCTAACTCATTTCGCTTAAAATATCTTTCGGGTTCTTGCGGAAAATCAGGACGCTTGCCGCACCTGTAGATAAAACAATCAAGACACCTACGCTAAGACTATCTGCAAGTAGCATAGTAGAGGTAATCTCTGTTTCTACATCCGTGACGGTAAGTTCCGGTGCCTGATAATCGGTGGCAACTTTGCCCGTATCCATTTCATCCTGCAATTCGGCCTGTTGTGCCTGCTGACCCACCAGATAATCAGCAGCGGCATTGGAAACTGCCGGAGCAATCAGGAACGAAAGTGCAAGCGCCAAAACTCCGATCAGAACAGCTTCGGTTAAAATCTGCAAAAATATCTTTCCCTTTGCAATTCCAATGGACAGAAGTATGCCAATCTCATTTGTTCTGTTCCTGATCCAGAAAATAAAAATCAAAAACAGGATCACAAAGCTTGCTCCGGTCACGACCAGAAGCAGCGTGTTACTGATTTTCTCCAAATCATTGAAGTTGGAAGCCATTGTGTCAAGATTTCCGTTGTTGTCGATCAAATCATACCATTGCCAGTTAATATCCGTTTTCTTGATGGTCTCCTTTACCGCATCGTAATCATCCACATTTGCCACTTTAAAATAAGCCTTCTCATACAGCGGATCATCCTGCTCCACCTTCTCAGGAAAATGTAAATCCGTGAAAATAACGTTTTCGGAACGGTAAGTATCACCGGACATATAAGGTTTCATCTGTTCTTTTACCTGATAGATTCCTACAATCGTTGCCTCTTGCACGGGTTCCTCCGCTTTTACTGAATGAAATTGCAGATGGTCGCCGACCTTTAGCTGTTTTTTTTCTGCCAGTTCTTCGGAAATGACACAAACATTTGTATCATCCTTTGTCGTCATCCGTCCCTCCAGGATGGTAACATTGCCGCTGAGGACATTGGCATCCATTGACATATCCCGATTACCAATCAAGGCTACACCCTGAAAATCATTGGTCTGGTCTGCATCGGCATCCTCAATCCGTTCAAAATTTGCCTGTTTTACCGCAGTAGGAACCGTGGTTATATTATAGTCGGCGATTCCCTCCACAGCAGCAATCTTTTCAATATCATCAGCTTTTAATGACTCAAAGGAATGATCCGTCGTTATCATCAGGTTTTCGGAACCCATGACAGTCACGTTTTTCAAATGGACTCCACCATAACTTCCCTGACCGTCCGGATTGCGTTCTAATATTTTTTGACTGGCTTCTTCCAATCGTTGGCTTCTGCTCTCTGGATTATATTCCAGAAGAAATCCTGCACCGATGGCCTGTCGTGTACTGTCTTGCGTAGCAATGTTTGCAGAACGGCTTGCCATACCAGACAGGAAAAGCAGACTGATGATACAAACTACAAGCAGAAGCAGCAGACTTTTAACCGGCTTTCTAAAACAGGAACGAATTGCCCGTTGAAATAAGTTCATCGTATTATCCCTCCATTCGTGACAGAATATCTTTCGGATTTGCACGGATCACTGGCAGCAAAGACAGCAATACCGCAATCACAACCACTCCGCTGCCAATCCCCAATAGCAATGCGATATCGGTAAACTGTAAGGAAACCTGCAGAGAAACGCCTGTTTCCACAGAAGACAGCAACAGTTCTGTAAGGCTTCCTGCAGCCAGCGAACCTAGACCGCAGGAGCAAAGCAGGGCAATGAGAAACACGGCTGCCGCTTCCAAAAGAGCCTGCAAAAAGATAGTGGCTTTCTGTTCGCCCAAGCTGATAAATACAGCCATTTCCTTTTGTCTGCTCCGCATCCACATACAAAGCAGTAGGGAGACAATCACCGTGCCGGCGAAAAAGGTAAGCAAACGCATTAGTGATACTACCCTTGTTATTTGTGTTAATGGGGCTTTCATCTGCTGATACAGGACATCCGACGTGGTAATGTCCGCTTTATCCTGCAAAATGCCCTGTATGCTCTCTGCCAATGGATCTAAAAGCTCCGGCTGGCCGGTATATGCCGATACTTTATAAAATCCGCTGCCGTCAAATAATTCTAAATATGCCGTATTATCTATATAAATCTGATTTTCCATCCGATAGACGGCAAGTGTATTGTTTTCCTGCTGGCTTTCATTGCCAGTAAGATATTCCCCAATCACTTCCACGGTAACAGCTTTCCCGTTTTCTGTTTCAAAAGAAAGTGTATCGCCAATCTGCAAACCATTGTATTCTGCAAATCCTGCATTAATGACGGCGCCATATTTGGTTTCCGGCTTGACCAGTTCACCGTCTGTCAGCCGATAAGACTGATCCGCAAAGGGACTGTCTGTATCCATATCATCAAAGGATAGCAGGCTGACTTTCAAGTTGTCCGGTTCTGTGGAAGCGCTTGCGGTCACAGGCGCAAGATCCGTTAAATATGCGGATTGCTGCCCCATTCGATTGATGGACGTTACCTCCGCTATATTTTTAATCATTTCGGCTTCTTTGTCTGTAATCGGATTGGCGGTGTCTGAAATTTCACATACCACTTTTGCTCCTGCTTTTTCCTGCATGGCAGCCTCTGTGCTTTCTGTGGCGTGTAAAATCATGTTTGTACTGAGGATCATGCTGTTGACAAAAAGGAAAATCAACAGCAGCAGCACCGACTTTCCGCGTTTCCGCATCAGATAAAGGAAGCCTCTCTTATAAAAAGGCATCGATCTATCCCTCCTGTTAATTAAACCGGGTAATCAGCACTTTTGTAGCATGGATTTCCCCATCATCCTGTGTTTCTCCATAAACATAAACAGACGTAGATTTTTTTACATCGGAAGCCGTAGCCGCTTCTAATTCCACTGCGCCGGTGGAACTGTTGATGTTGGCAATCTGGAAGGTACAATCTTCTCCATAAGAAACCGTAGTGCTTTCCATGCCGCTTTCCATTCCCTCTGCCGCTGATTTTGCTATCTGCCCATCATCCTGATCTGGGATAACCTGAAAACTTCCATCCTGAAAATCGGCTACGCTGCCTCTTAAACTAGCTGTCTCTAACAAATCGTCCAGATTTGTCGAATTTTCGTTGCCATCGTCAGATGCGCCTGTGTCCCCAGCTTGATTCTCGCTCTGACTGTTCACAGAAGTCCCATTGTTTGCAGTCTGTTCCCCTTTGGAATTTCCACAGCCTGCCAGTGAGAGTGCAAAAATCAAGACTCCAGTTACCATTACTAATTTCATATGTTTCATTTGACATAGCTCCTTTCTGTTTTATGGGCCTATCATACAAAAAAACTTCTGTAAAACTCATCTAAGAAATAAAGAAATCGACCTCAGTTTTTAGAGAACTTTTAG
>DWXI01000076.1 GCA_019119265.1 Candidatus Mediterraneibacter intestinigallinarum
CATACATCCGCTTATAAAAAAGACCGGAGAAATAATCACACATATTACTGCAGAATACACTTCTCTTAAAAAGAGCACATATAACAAAAACAATATACCGGCAAAAAGACCTGCTACTGTCATCACAATAAAAACAGATTCATTATAGGTTATACCGAGCTTAAGATTTAAAAAACTCCCAGCTTCATTGATTTCGGGATGGAAATGAACAAGTGATCTGCTCCCGGAACAGGTTTGATCAGAATAATGATAATAATTCAGCATAAACGCGACAAACATATGAACGCCAATCAAAAAAACTATCATTACCAGCGAGAGTAATTTACTTTTCCTTTTGTTCAATACTTTCATCAATCATCATTCCCGGCAGCTTTATTTATGGATAAGATTATAAATATTTTCTCCGAAATGATACCATATTTCATTCCATTTATCCCATATAGCTATCAGAATAATTATTGCTATAATTCCTACTAATACAGAAATCATCTTTTTGTACCTTGGATCAATATTCATTTTTATTTACCAGCAGCATCAGAATAACCATTAAAGAAACTTACAACAGCACTAAGTCCCATAGTCACACCACAACCTATAAGAATTGCTGTTCCTACTGTTATTCCGCCACCATTAACCATTGCTAAATCGTTATCATTTAAACTCTGAAAATTGTTGTCATTCATTTTATTACCTCCAGCAAAATTATTGTGTTACTATGTTAATGAGTCCAATTATAAACATGTCTTCCCGCATCGTACCACATATCGCACCAAGAATCCCAAATATTAGAAATTCCATTGACGACAGAATCAACGACACCACCACCATCGATTTCACTCATTTCTGTTACGGTAAGTTCTGTGAAATTAACAGTTTTAATCATATCCATAACACGCTTTTCTCCTTCCTGTACTATATTTTTATATTCATACATAATTCGCATAATATGTGCACCTATCATACTCCTTATATATTAATATACTCTTGTTTGGTAAATACATATTATCATTCCATGTTTTCTTGTTCAATACACCCGTGCTATTTGACACATTAACGGTGACATTCGGTAAAAAAATCATTTTATCCCTCTCACTCATCCACCAGATCTATCTTCTCCAGCAGATACCTGAGCACGCTTTCCTCGCCGGTCACCAGTTTTGCCTGCACAGCCATTCCCTGTATGAACTCAGGGGTTTCCTTTCCGTCTGCCCCGCCCCGTGCTGTGATCGTAGCCTCTACCTCATAGTAGCTCATTCCAGTTTCACTGTTGACCTTGATGTCTTTCGATACAGACGTCACTTCGCCTTCGAAGATCCCGTAATCTTCCGTCTGCGGGTAGGACGCCACTTCATATTTGATCTTCTGCCCCTCGCGCACAGATCCTATGTCCTGATTTTCCACATAGATTACCGTGCGGAATATGCCGTTTCCATCCGGCACGATATTACCGATCTGTTCGCCGGCGGACACATGGTCGCCCAATGTTTTTTCCGCGCTCAGATTCAGATATCCGTCGGTCTGCGCCTTTACATCGCATTCTTCTATTCTCGTGCGGATCGTTTCCAGTGTCTCCTCGTATTCTTTTTTCTGCCCCTCATAAGTATTGATCTCTGTATTAACCGTGTTCTTTTCATTGGTTACAATCTGATCCGTGCTGAGTTCCAGCGAACCGTTATCCAGTCCGCTCAGATTTCCCGCCGCCTCGCTTCGATTCGTTTTCAGAGACTCTATATTGCTCTGAACCGATGACAGTGACTGTTCTACAGATGCTATCGACTCTGTCTCAAGCTGGCTTAGCGCCAGCGCCTTTTGGTTTTCCAGTTCGGCGATAGCATTACTGTTGTCTGTTACGCCCTGCGTATTACTATTACTGTCTGTCTCCGCTGACGAACCTGCCAACGCTCCTGCTGCAGCGTCTGTTTCATCATCTGTTTCTGCGCCTTCCCTCGTGCCGGTGCTCTCAGCCTGCTGTTCTGCCGTCTCCTGCGCTCTTTTCAGTTCTGCGATCTGGATATCATACTGATTCGCTGTATAATTATACTGGTCTATGTACCCTGCTACAGCAGTATGATAATACACCTCTTCCGAACTGAAACTGTTCGTCCTGTTTCTCATATCAGAGATCATCTGATTTAACTTCGCCTGCTGATCCGTCAGGCTGCCGATCGAGCTGTCAATGCTGTTCAGGCTGTTCTGATACTGGCTCTGCTGAGTACCGGCGTCCGCCCGCACCATATCTCGACTGATATTCACAGCGTCAAGCTTTGTTTTAAATTCTTCGTAATAACTGTTTTCTTTACATTTGTCCAAAGCGCCGCTCTCACCATCCAGTTCCTTATAATAAGCCTCCAGGATTTCCAGCCTTTGCTCTGTCTTGTCCAGCTCTGTCACACAGCTTTTCTCCTGTTTCTCAAGTTCTGACGGATCCACGGAATATATAGTCTGACCTGCCTTTACATATTCACCGTCCTCTGCATCCCAGGAAAGGATCGTTCCGTCTGTTATGTTCGTTATCGTAGCCGTCGTCGATCCGCTCCTGATCATCCCGTCTGCATGGGTCACAAGGTCAATACGGAACAGGCCCATCCACACAAGCGCGATCACCAGTATGCCTGCCAGCGTCCAGATCAGTATGGCAAAGATCGGACTGGGTCTGGAAGAATATACCTCCGTACTGTCTGACATATCTTCCATCTTTATCACGATCGGATTCATAGCTCTTCACCTCCCAGTGACTGGTGTCTTACAAGACCTGCGTATTTTCCTCCCAGTTTTTTCAGTTCTTCATGTGTTCCCGATTCAATGATCCTGCCTTTATCCATCACATAAATCCGGTCGCAGTTTTTTATCGTACTCAGCCTGTGTGCGATAAATATAGTGGTCATATCTTTGGAAAATTCCTGAATCGTATCGTCCAGAGCGCGTTCTGTCACCGCGTCAAGATTGCTGGTGGCCTCATCCAGAATCAATACGTCCGGCTTCTTCAGCATAGCTCTGGCGATGGCAAGTCTCTGCCGCTGACCACCCGAGAGATTCGCGCCGTTCTCCTCCAGCCGCGTCTCATAGCGGAGCGGCATCTCATTGATAAATCCATGTGCCTGTGCTTTCTTCGCAGCGTCCACAACATCTTCCATCACAGGATAATCAATTCCCAGCGTCAGATTCTCATAGATACTGCCGCTGAACAGGAATGTTTCCTGTGGTATGTAGGCGATCCTCTCTCTTAATGTTTCAATCCGGATATCTTCTATGTTATTTCCATTTATCAGTATCTCTCCGCTCTCCGCCTGATAGAGATGGAGAAGCAGTTTTGCCAGGGTGGTCTTTCCAGAGCCGCTCTCACCGACGAAAGCGACTTTTTCTCCTTTTCTAATTGTCAGACTCACATCTTCAAGCACCAATTTTCTCGTGCCATAACGGAAATCAATGTTCTTCAGTTCAATATCCCCGGCGATGCTTTCCGGATGCAGTTTTCTCCTCTCGTTCTCTCCTTTTTCCGCCTCCAGATCCAAAATCTCACCCAGGCGGTCTGCCGCAACGACTGCCGTCTGCATCTGAGGCTGGAGATTGATCAGATTTTTAACCGGATCCAGAAAATATACAAGAAGAGACTGGAACGTGATCAACTGCCCCATAGTAAGCGAACCATGTATCACGTCTACGCCGCCCACCCACAGGATCACAATGCCGCCTACCAGTTCAACAAATACTTTCAGGGCATTCTGCATATTTCCTATAAAGCTGAGCCGGAACACACTCTTTAAAAGTTTTACAAATCTGCTCTCCGTCTCATAGTTTGCCTTTCTCTCGGCATTAAACGCTTTCACTGTCTGCATCCCGTTCAGTGATTCCACCAGATAGGACGTAAGCTGCGCGTTATCCTCCATCTGGTTACGGTTCCATCTGTCATAGCTCTTACGGAATCCCAGTACGATCACCGCATACAGCACGACCATGATCACTGCGATCCCGAACATCTTCGCATTCTGCATATAGAGAACGATGGCGCCGCCCACTGCCATCAGAGTATCGATCATGATCGTAAGCGTCGCTCCCGATATGGCGTCTCTTACATTGGACGCGTCATTGAACCTTGATACGATCTCGCCGACTTTCCTGCTGCCGAAAAAATTCATAGGCAGTTCCAGTATATGCCTGTAATATCCCAGCAGCAGAGCGATATCCAGCTTCTGGCTCAGATAGAGCAGCAGATGAGACCTTATAGCGTCCAGAATCACCTTAAAAATGTTCAAAAAAATAACGCCTACAGACAGCGTGGTAAGCGTCCGGATCAGTCCGTCCGGAAGGATATCATCCATCAGCGCCTTATAGTAAAATGCCCCTGCGATTCCAAGTATAGTGTATACAAGAGACGCCATAAAGATATGTAAAAGGAGTCTCTTCTGAGGCAGGAGAAGATGAAAAAATCTCTGAAAAAGTCCTTTCGTCTCATTTCCTTTTACAAAGCTTTCCGACTTCACGAGAAATATAAGCACACCCGTCCACTGATACTCCGGCGGCTTTCCGGGTCTGGCCGTCTTCCCGAAGAACTCTTTGGGAGTAAGTTTGACGATGCCGCGCCCCGGATCCGCAATGATAATCTGTTTCTTCGTGATCTTGTGGACCACTACATAATGCATGAGATTCCCGTTAACGATAACATGAGCGATACAGGGCAGGGGAAATTCTGAGAAAAATGCCTTCTGATCGCCCTTTACAGCCTTGGCGGAAAAACCAAGCTGCTCCGCAGCCTTGATCATCCCAAACGCGTTCGTTCCCTGTTTATCCGTTCCCGCGATCTCCCGTATCTTGGATATGGGTATCTTGTATCCGTTCTGCTTGGCGATCGTAGCAAGACACGCCGCGCCGCAGTCGGTTATGTCATGTTGTTTTACACAATAGTATCTCATGGTTTTCTCCTGTTTTTACTTTCCCTAAAGCTATCCTTTGATATTCCCTGTTCAGAAATCCGGAGCAGCAACGAAGTTATATTTCTCACTTTTAGGCTATCACAGCATATTCTTTCCTTAAATAACACTTTTTTCAAATACATAGTATTTTCCCTGGAAATCTCTGAATACGGGCAATTAAATTCACATACCATAGAGAAAAACCTCCCTTCCTCTCCATGCTGATACTCCATCAGTCTTCTTATTTAAATTTACTGAACATATCTATTACCCAACTAACGAAAGTAGTACGCCCTGTTAATCCACCGCCATTACAATTAATCAAGTCTTTTTTTGTCAGATTTGTCCACATATTTTCAATCTCCTTCTTTTTTGCATACATTATCATCTATATCAAACTCTTTCAACTAACTTGTGCTATCTGGTAGGTAACTCGTGCTATTTGGTATTTTTCCCTCTTTATTTTCCCTCTATTTCCTTTTATAATATTTAATCGAAAAGGAGTTTTATATTATGAGTGATTTATTTCGTATTTATACTTATATCTTAACAAATATTATTGATGTTCTCCTTCTTCTCCGTTTTACCGAAACAAACGTTACTAAAAAGATACCGGTAAAATATAAATCTGTACTGGTATGTGCATACCTGTTATATGCTCTCATGCCCGTTTCAATTTCTTTGCTAACCACATTGTTCGCTTTTTTATTCTTAATCATCGTTACGCGTTCTCACTTTATGCAGGGATTTTCTATTTTTATAAAATATGAGCTTTACTCCTATATCAGCATACTGGTATTTCTTTTTTTACATTCATTAATTTTTGATGACTACGCACTGCTTATTTCATCTGATATGTGCTATTTGGCCGTTCAACAAGGATATTTGACAAAACAAATTTTGTCTTATCCTTAACATTTGCGGAATCGGCATAAAAATGTCTGCACTAATACCTGATTTATATTTTTATCAGATGATGGCTTCTTAATTATGAAAAATGTACCTCTTAACCATTGAACGATTGCGAAAGATTTTTAAGTATGTATAATTCTGATTGGAGGTATGAGATGGATATTAAGATTTTTGAAGATATAAAAAACACTTTTCAGGTGATCATACAGTGTAAAAAAATTGACGAAGAGATTCTTCGTTTAAGAAATCACATTGAACTGTTTGATAAAAAATTATATGCCAAAAAAGATAACGAACTGTTTTTGATCAATTCATCAGATATTTTATATTTTGATTCAGTAGATAATCGCACTTTTTTATATACTAACGATGATGTGATGGAAATCAAACAAAAATTATATGAATTGGAGATTTTGCTTTCTGATAAAGATTTTGTCAGAATTTCAAAAGCTCAGATAGTAAATATAAATCAGATCAGGTCATTGAAACCTGAATTAAATCGCACAATTTTAGTGACAATGTTTAACGGAGAGCAGCTTTACATATCCAGAAAGTATGTAAAAGTCATTCGTAACATGTTGTCTATATAGGAGGTATTTATGCGAAATCGTAAAAAAGATATTATTCAATTCTTTGTGTGGATGAGAAATGGAATTGCCTTTTGCACAACATGGTTTC
>DWXI01000077.1 GCA_019119265.1 Candidatus Mediterraneibacter intestinigallinarum
TCCTCTATATATCGGATCTTTTAGTAAATATATTTTATTACGACTTATTGGATATTCCGACATAAAATCCGGATTCTCTGCAAAGAATTTTTCCTGTTCCTCATCCGACAGATTGATTGTATACTCTTCATAGAAATCCATATCATCTCCAAGTATAAATTTTTCAAATCGCTCATATTGATCTTTTGTCCATTCCATATTTCTAAAACATTTATCATTCCGATTGGGGTTTTTATGTTGTTTCTCTGAATTATCAGGTTATCAGATTGAAAAATCCGTCTCTTTCATTTCTTTATAAATTATAGTCTCTTTAATGACTATAGTCAATAAAACAACCACATACTATCCTTTAGGTGTAGGAGGTATGATATGATTGATTATAGTCCATTCTGGGAAACATTAAAGAAATCAAATGAATCAACATATACATTGATCAACAAGCACCATATCTCCAGTTCTACGATAGATAAACTGAGAAAGAATAAACCATTGAATACAACAACTCTGAATGATCTCTGCCGCATACTGAATTGTGATATTCAGGACATTTGCAAATATACTCCAAGCGACAGCGATCAGATTTTATAGAATAAATCCAAACAATTTGCAAAAAAATACCCTGTCAGGCATCTTGTGCTTCTAATATCTGTCAGGGTATTTCTATATGTTCTTTTACGATAAATTATCAGGTTTCAGGTTCCTGTCAATGTACTACACCATTTTCCTTTTTACATTCTGGCACTACACCATTTACTACACCATTTTTCTAAAAAATTACACCATCCAGCAACATCTTACGATACATTTTCTCCATTGCCGCATTACCTTAAATCCTTATAAATCAGGGATTTCCGGGTGCTTATGCACCCTATTTCTCCTCACACACCTGAAAGATATAAAACTTCAAATAATAAGAATCCCCCGCTCCCCACAGGATCGGATGATCCGGCGCCTGCGTCCTGAATTCCACCTGCCGCAGTCTCTTATGCACATTCTGCGCCGCCTGCCCGATCGTCTTTGTGAAGAGCTCCTGATCCATGAAATGTGAGCAGGAACATGTCGCCAGATATCCGCCGTCCTTCACCAGTTTCATCCCCCGCAGATTGATCTCCCGGTAACCCTTCACCGCTTTTTTGATCGAACTTCTCGATTTTGTAAATGCCGGCGGATCAAGGATGACTACATCATATTTCTCGCCCTGTTTTTCCAGACGCGGAAGAAGATCGAAAACATCTTCACAGATAAACTCCACCCGATCTTCCAGTCCGTTCAGAGCGGCATTCTCTCGTGCCTGAGCCACGCCCAGCTCAGAAGCGTCCACTCCGGTCACGTGTGCTGCTCCTGCAATTCCTGCATTCAGCGCAAAAGACCCGGTATGGGTAAAGCAGTCTAATACCCGTGCTCCTTTGCAGAGCTTTGCCACTGCCCGCCTGTTGTATTTCTGGTCAAGGAAGAAGCCGGTCTTCTGGCCGTCCTTTACGTCCACATAATAGCGCACACCATTCTCCACGATCTCCACCTTTGTATCAAAAGGCTCGCCGAGAAATCCCTTACGGCGTTCCATTCCTTCCTGCTCGCGGACTTTCGCATCACTGCGCTCATAGACGCCCCGGATATGGATCCCGTCTTTCTCCATCAACTCTTTTAAAATGTCCACGATCATCACTTTAAAGCGGTCGATGCCCAGAGCGAGAGATTCCACTACAAGCACGTCTGCGAACTTGTCCACCACAATACCCGGCAGGAAATCCGCCTCGCCGAAGATTACTCGGCAGCTCGAGATATCATCCATCACTTTTTTCCGATACTCCCATGCATTCTGCACGCGCATATGGATAAAATCCTCATTAACTTCCGTGTCACGGTTTCTCGTCATCATGCGTACCGTCAGTTTTGAATTCCGGTTGATAAATCCCCGACCCAGCGGATAGCCGTCGAAATCATGGACAAGCACAATATCGCCGTCCTCAAAGCTTCCCATAATACTTTCTATCTCATTGTCATAAATCCATGGACCGCCCTGCTTAAGTGTGCGTCCTGCGCCTTTTCTTAATGTAACAACTGCATTAGACATAATCTTCCTCCTGCATCATATGATCAGTTCTTCTGAACATTCTCGCTTCGAATATCATAACACAAATTATAAACACAAACCAGCGCCGGCAACCGGAGAGTTCTATGTTTCCGCAGGTTCTTCCTTCATTCTCCGCATACCGGCGCTGATACAGCTTACTAATACTGCACTTCTGGATTCAGTTTTTCTGAATTATACTTATTTCAGTAATGTTTCATAATTAAACCTCCCCACCGCTTTTTGCAGAAGAGCCCATGCCAATAGTGCGCACACCATACTCAGCCCCAGCAGTATCCACACATTCAGCAGCATCACTCCCGCAAACTGCCCTGCTGCCAAGAGAATCACCGGGATAATCAAAAACACCGCTCCCTGCTGAGATTCCTCCACACTCTGAGCTTTTGCAGATCCTCTTACGATCAATGTCACCGCAATCATTGAAATGGATGGCGAGAGAAGAAACAGAATCACAAGCCATCCTGCGGATGGCACAAGCAGATCTCCCATAACAAAAAGCACTTCCATCTCCAGTACGAACAACATCGCAATAAATGAGATCATAGATACCAGCATACTGAACAGAAAGGAAGCCAGTACTTTTGCCTGAAAAATTTGTTTTACGCCTAAAGGGCAGTATAAAAGCGTCTCCAGCGTATGCTTTTCTTTTTCTCCTACAAACGAGCTTGCCGCCATAATAGAAGCAGTCATAATCGGTATCATCAGAAAGAATACCGGAAGAATATAATTAAAGATCAGACCGGAAACCGCCATTTCCAGACTGTCTGCCCTGCTTCCGTCAGGCAGCAGTTCCATCAATTTCACAATATCCGGATCATCTGGCGCAAAATGAACCGCAGCTATAGAAATGGAAGGAAAGATGATTGTAAGAATCAGTGGAACAATCAGCAATTCGGAGAAAAGTCTTCTATTCGATACAACCCCTTTGAAATCTTTTTTCAACACGGCATACATTGCCCGGTTCATAGCTGCTCCTCCTTTCCTCTTGCCGTAAGCGCAAAGTAAATATCTTCAAGAGAAGGCCGGTTGACTTTTACCTCATAAACATCTCCGCCCTCCCCGACAATGCATCGGATAATACCTGGTACATCCTCTTCAGACTTTATTTTTAAGGAAAGACCTTCTCCGGAATTGTCTGGTTTTTCTTCTGCGTATTTCCCTTGAAATATTCTTTTAGGGAGATTTTTCACCCGAATCAGAAGTTCTGCTCCTGAGTCCACCTTTTCCCTGAGTTCGCCAAGAGTTCCTGCAGCGAGAAGGCTTCCCTCTTCGATCAATCCGTATCTTGTACAGATTTCCTGTGCATATCGGAGCTGATGAGTACAGAGAAACACTGTCGTTCCCTGCTCGCCCGCCAGCTCTTGTATAATCCGGTTCACATTCTGAGCGCTCTCAGGATCAAGTCCGGACGTAGGTTCATCCAGAAAGAGAACTTTCGGACTATGGATCATTGCCCGCGCCAGAGACAGTCTCTGCCGCATTCCGGTAGAATACGCTGCCAGTTTCTGCTCTGCCGCCTCTTTCAGCCCCAGTTTTTCCAGAAGAACCATTGCCCTCTTTCTCCCCTCTTCTTCCGATATTCCGAATATTTCCGCATAGAATATGAGATTCTGAATCCCGGTCATATTATCGTACATCCGGGCATGTTCCGTAAGAACTCCTGACACCTCATGTACTCTTTCCGGTTCCCGGGCCGGATCAAAACCGAGCACGCAACATCTGCCCTTTGATGGAACAAGCATTCCGTTCAGCAGTTTTACCGTAGTCGTTTTTCCCGCTCCGTTAGGGCCCAGAAAACCGAACACTTCACCTTTTTCAAGAGAAAGGCTGATCCCTTTCACCGCTTCTTTTCCTCCTGGATATGTCTTGGATAAATCCTCCAGTACAACCGTCTTCATCTTACATTTCCTCCTGTCTCCACAGATGTTCCAAAATCTTCCGGAAACGTGGCTCATCTGCTAATCCTGCAAATACCGGATTTTCCGCAACTGCCTGAGTCACACTATGTCTGATCACTTTTTCGTTCCTTGGCGGATATTCTCCAAGGCTCAACTCTTCTTCAAACCATCCATCCAGAAGATCAAAATATTCATCTCCCCTCAGGCGCACAGGATAGATATCGCCATCGGCAAGTTCTGCATATTGTTCCAGAACTTCCAACGCTTTTTCCTTCTCTTCCATCTTCATCCAGCCCTGTGCCATCGTAATATAACAGGTCAGAATAATACCTGGATGCAACCTCTCCATCCTGAATGCATCCGATACCGCGTACAGTCTGCGGCAGCTCTCTTCAAATTTCTCTTTTTCTTCTGTGCAGATTTCCATATAGGACGGAAGCAGATTTAAAAATGTAACAACATTTCTATAAATCGAAGCCTGAAGAATTTTTTTCGCCTCATTTGTATTTTCTGCCATTTTCCATGCCGCCGCTATAAGCGGTTCCGGAGTTCCCGCTACGAGTGATTCCGGTTTCAGCATCTCAAGAACTTCCTCCGGGCGTCCAAGCATCAAAAGGCAATAAGCCTCCAGATGAAGCGCATTCCTGCACAAATTCGGATCACCTGAATCTGTCTTCACGCGCCTGCAAAGTTCTTTCGCCTCCTCCAGGAGACAATTTAATTGCTGCTTCTCCGGCGCCATCATAGAGTGATTGATTAGAAGCGATGCAATCTGGAAGAGCAGCGGATAGCAGGAGTAATACTTTTTTGCATACTCCCGGCAATGCTCCACCGCCGTCTCAAAGAAACCTGCAGCAAACTCTTCAGCAATGGCTCGGTACAGCTTTTGAATTTCTTTCCTGTCCATCTGTGGTTCGTATCCCAGCAATTCATCAATGCTGATATCAAAATAAGAAGCCAGTCGGGGCAATAGCATAATGTCCGGGTAAGAGACTTCCGTCTCCCACTTGGATACTGCCGCTTTGGAAACGCCCATGAACTCTGCCAGTTCATCCTGCGTTATTCCCCGTTTTCGTCGGTTTTCCGCAAGGATTCTGCCAAGATGCAATTCTTTCATATACATTCACCTCTCCCAGTATATATTATATCTTCTTATCAAACTGTACTGATATTTTACGTAGCTTTGTCATAGATTACAATGGATTTTCTCTCAACTTTGGTAGAACAAATCAACTATCAGGAAACTTTTCTGTTCAGAAAATAGAATTATAGGAAAATTGATGTTTCTTTTAAAAAAGAGTATAATTACCATACCTTATTTGGAAAGGATGATCGTACGTGAAAGACAAAATACTGGTCCGCGGAGCCAGGGTCCACAACCTGAAAAATATTAACGTAGATGTACCGCTCGGAAAAATCGTAGGCATCGCCGGCGTATCCGGTTCCGGCAAGTCTTCTCTGGCTCTCGGAGTCCTCTACGCCGAGGGATCGAGGAGATATCTGGACGCCCTGTCCACTTACACGAGAAGACGCATGACACAGGAAGCGAAAGCAGACGTAGATGATATACTGTACGTTCCTGCTGCTCTTGCCCTTCACCAGAGGCCCGGAATTCCCGGCATCCGCAGTACATTCGGCACCGGCACTGAACTTTTGAACAGTCTGCGTCTGATGTATTCGAGACTGTCAAGCCACCGATGCCCAAACGGCCATTATCTTCTTCCTACCCTTGCCGTTGCCGCCGGACAGGAACTGATCTGTCCAAAATGCGGCACCCACTTTTATGCTCCGTCTGCCGAAGAGCTTGCTTTTAACAGTCAGGGGGCTTGCCGCACCTGCGACGGAATCGGAACAGTGCGCACAGTAGACCGCTCCACCCTTGTTCCCGACGATTCTCTCTCCATAGAGGGCGGCGCTGTCGCGCCCTGGAATTCTCTCATGTGGTCCATAATGGTAGACGTCTGCCGGGAGATGGGCGTACGTACTGATATTCCTTTCCGGGATTTGACTGACAAGGAGAAAGATATTGTTTACAATGGTCCTGCCGAAAAAAAGCACATCCTTTATCATTCTTCCAAGACGAATCAGGCAAGTGAACTCGATTTTACCTTTTTCAATGCAGTCTACACCGTGGAAAATGCTTTATCAAAAGTCAAGGATGAAAAGGGAATGAAACGCGTTGAGAAATTTCTGAAACTTGAGAAATGTCCTAACTGCAGAGGCACACGTCTCTCCGAAGCTGCAAGAGCACCAAAACTGAGAGGCATTTCTCTTGACGAGGCATGTACAATGACACTGTCCGATCTCACGAAATGGGTATCGGGAGTACCTGCTTCCCTGCCGGAAGAAATGCGGCTCATGGCAAAAAGTATCTGTGAATCTTTCCAGACTGTTGCAAAGCGCCTGATGGATCTGGGGCTGGGATATCTGACATTAGACCGGGCCGCCTCCACACTGTCCACCGGGGAGCGGCAGCGGATGCAGCTTGCCCGTGCGGTGCGCAACCGGACTACCGGCGTTCTCTACGTGCTGGACGAACCCTCCATCGGACTCCATCCCTCCAATATCTTCGGACTGACCGGCGTAATGCACGACCTGATCGCAGACGGTAATTCTATCCTGCTGGTTGACCACGACACACAGATCCTATCTGAAGCGGACTGGATCATTGAAATGGGGCCCGGAGCCGGCATCGATGGAGGCAGGGTGATTGCGCAGGGAACCGTGCCGGATATTACCGGAAATACCGCTTCAATGATCGGGCCTTTTCTCACCGGGAAACCTCAGGAACCGATAAGACACCAGGCATCCCCCTCCGAAATGTTTGCCGGCGGGAAAATCCATCTCTCTACTTCAGCTATCCATACCGTTAAACCGCTGGAAGTGGATATCCCGAAAGGAAAGCTGACCGTAGTCACCGGCGTATCCGGTTCCGGCAAGACGACTCTCATCCTGGAAAGCCTGATTCCCGGTCTGGAGGCTTCAATTCACAGAAATCCTCTGCCGGATCATGTACGTGCCGTCAGCGCAGACGGAATCACACAGGTGAAACTAATCGATGCGACACCGATCGGCATCAATATACGCTCTACCGTAGCCACCTACGCCAATGTCCACGACGAGCTGCGCAAGACATTCGCCCGTACTGCTGACGCTAAGGAACTTGGTTATAAAGCAGGGGATTTTTCCTACAATACCGGGAAGCTGCACTGTCCGGTCTGCGATGGAACCGGGGTGATCAATCTGGACGTTCAGTTCCTTCCGGATGTAAAGATCACCTGTCCGCAATGCCGGGGTTCAAGATATTCAAAAGATGCCGAGAAAATAAAATACACGAATAAGAAAGATAAAAATGGACAATCCTGGTCTCTTCCAGAGCTAATGGAAATGAATGTGAGCACAGCCTTGAAAGCCTGTGCAGGCCTGAAATCCGTTCATCAGAGGCTTCAGGTACTGGAAGATCTGGGGCTCGGTTACCTGACCCTGGGCGAAGAAACCCCCAGCCTCTCCGGTGGAGAAGCACAGCGTCTGAAGCTGGCAAGCGAGATGGGGAAGGCACAGTCCGATTCTGTCTTTGTATTTGACGAACCCACTATCGGACTCCATCCCCTTGACGTTCGCACTCTTTTGGAAGTCTTTCAGACACTGATCGAAAACGGGGCAACAGTCATTGTCATCGAACACGATCTTGACGTAATCCGCAATGCCGACTATATCATTGATATGGGTCCTGGCGGAGGTGAAGCAGGCGGACGGATCGTAGCCGTCGGAACTCCCGAAGATATCCAAAAAGCACCGGAGAGCATAACAGGACGGTTTTTATAAAACTGACAAAAGAAGGAACGGATTTGACTCATTGTCACAATCCGTTCCTTGATACTGCCAGAATGGCAGATTTGTAAATCGGTAAACTTCATACCTTTTTCGCATTCGCTCTGGAAAACGGACATCTTTTCCCGATACACTGATTATTCTGACTGCTGTATGTACAGACAATATCTGACTTTTCCATCTCGATTCCCAGATTTTCTTTCACGAAATCAATAGCTCTGGAAATAGAGAGGTAAGAATCTCTCTTGCAGCATCGAGGGCCGCCGACCTCACCGATCGACTCCAGTGCTCTCGCCGTCATCTTGTGGGATAAGCCGAAATTTTCATTTCCGAGAGGTGTGGAGCCGGTAACGATAGATACAAACATTCCTGCGCTGATCCCCGCTCCGCAGGCTCCCCAGAACCCGCAGGCTCCTCCCGGTACCGAGCTCCCCCTGTTGTTCATCTCGATCAAAGATTTCTTCAGTTCAATATCGCCGCCGCAGTTTTTATATGCGGTCAGGAGCGCCATTCCCACCATAACGTGATGCTCCGGTCCATGCATATGGCAAAACGGCATGTCCATCATTTTATTGAGTATTGCCACGGAATTTCCAGATGTTTCATTCAGACATAATCCGATCAGACTGTCGATTCCCTGCATATGACACTCGTTGCAGACATAATGACCGTTTACGCATCTGGTTTTACTTTTTTCTTTTTTGTGACACAATTCGCACTCCATTTCAGTATCTTCATTCAGATACTCCAATGGAGCTTTGCAGATCAGACATTCATCTTTCATAAGATCCTCCAACACAGCGCATAATATAGTTAAACAGTAATTTCAATTTGATTCTGCTCGACTGCGACAATACAACTCTCATAATAGCCATCTCCTGTTACCCTGGGTCCGCTGAGGACTTCATAGCCGTCAGCTCTTAACTTTGCCGTTAATTCGTCTACCTTTTCTTTGCTTCCCACACTGAACGCAATATGCGCATATCCTGTGCGTGCCGGATTCTTGGGTAAATCCGGCACCTCCGGTTTATTCATAATTTCGATTCTCGCACCTTCATCAAATGAAAGAAAGTAGGAACTGAAATTTGTATTCGGGTTATGATACCCCTCATTTGATTTGGCATCCAGATATTTTACAAAAAAATCCCTGGCATTTTCAAGATTATTTACATAAAGTGCAACATGCTCAATTTTCATATTTTTCACTCTTCCTCCTTGATCTTCGATTTTTATTTTTTTCGCACAAGTTTTACAATACTTTCCAGATGATAAGTTTCACAGAACTGATCCACCGCCGTCATCTTCTCTACCCGGTACCCCGCGATCTGCATCATCTCCAGGTCTCTCGCAAGACTTGTCATCTTACAGGAAATATACACGATCCTGTCCACACCGTAACTTAAGATCTTGACGAATGTATTCTTTAGGTGTGAAAATCTCACCCACCTCTTTCCCGAGTTTAACATGAAAGGATGTGCTGTTCAATGTCAAAAGTGAAGCATACAATCCATTACAGTAAACTAAAGCTCGCGCGGATCCGCGCCGGCATATCGCAGCAGGAGCTCTCTGACCGGTCCGGAGTGCCGGTGAAATCCATCGGGAACCTGGAGCAGCTCCGCAGGGACATCAACCGCTGCCGGGTTGACATCGTCTTCCGGCTGGCCCAGGCGCTCGGCTGCAGCATGGAAGATCTCCTGGATCTGGATAAGGTCAGTTATAAAAAAGAATAAGAAACCACCAAAACCGGGCCCGCATCTTTGTGCAAATTACGGTTATAAATAACTTGAATAGTCGCCCGGTCAGAGCTAACATACACACAACAAAAAGAAGGGAGGGTTCAGCGTGGCAACTAAAATCTATAAGAATTTTGAGTATCTCGTAAAATGGGTGAACAAGGACTGGGGGTTCCGGTCCTTCGTATTCGGAAGTGACGGAAAGGTCTATATGAGCCAGGCGTTCTTCTACGATTACAACGCGGAGGCCGGGGCAAGGGAAGTCATCGAGCTACTGATCAGCGGCAAACATCGTCCTGCAAACGTACTTTCCGGATCCACAAACAACTGGAGAAGGATGCATGGTCTCCCTCTGAAGAGAACGCATGCATAGATCTATCGGGGCTCCTGCCCCGGCATTAAACCACCGATGGCTGGTCCGAAGTCCGGCAGGAAGAAGTGCGACGGGTGCCGTGGATGTTGTTTGACAAGTTTTCCTGGTTTTTAATGTGAAAACCTGAAGGTCTGGCTCCGGCCGGACGTCCTAGTAAACTTTGCACCTGGCCACTGGCCAGAAAGGAGACATGTGAATGCCTATGATTGAATAGAATATCCCCTGGGTTTTCAGCCGGTTCCCCGCACAGCTTAATCGAACCGCCCACGGCACACTTTGTAAAGAGGTGACTGAAATGTTTAATAAAGAACTTCTGAAGAAATACATGGATAGGCATGGAGATCAGAATAAGGATCTGGCCGCCTATCTCGGAATGTCTGCGCCCAACTTTTCCACCATCTGGAACGGAAGGCAGCAGTTTAATGTGAAGCACATCCGGCTGATCGCGATCCGGTACTCACTGGATCCGCAGCTCGTGTGGGATATCTTTCTTTTCCCGGAGAATTCAAAAAGCCAGGAGCCGTAGCCCCTGGCTTGTCTTTTTTATTTGACTCTTATCTTCTGTCCTACATAGATCAGGTTTGCATTCGCGATCCCGTTCCATGACTGGAGCTGCTTCACGGTTGTTCCGTACTTTTCCGCAAGCTCCGACAGGGTATCTCCCGGCTGAACCTTGTAGTATGTAGGCGTGGATCCGCTGCCCTTGAGCTGCCGGTTGACTTCCGCCTGGACTGCAGATGGATCGTATCCCTCCGCTGCCAGCTTCTTTCTTCTCTCCGGATCGTTTCCATATTTGCCCGCTATGACGTCCTTGGCCACCTCTGCGATGCTCTTTGAAGGCTTCGCATTGTTCTGCTTCAGGATCGCGTTCACGCGCTTCTGGACCTCGTTCGGATCGTAGCCCATGGCCGCCAGAGCCTTAGATCTCTCCGGATTGTTTCCGTATACGCCCTTGATCACATCCTGGGCGATCTCGTCCACGCTCTTCGGAGGTGTCGGGGTGGAAGGAACGGAGCTGCCACCAGATGCGTACTTCGGCCGCGCATATCCTCTGATGTATCCCCATCCCACCGGGATCTGGCGTCTTGCGACTGCCTCTCCCTTGTTTCCTTCGATCAGCGTGATCGTACCTCCGGACACGCTCTCGACGTATCCGATGTGATCGCTGTATCCGTCGTTCGGCTGCGTGGAGTCATCCCAGTTATACACGATAACGTCTCCAGGCTTCGGAGTGATGGTGCCGTCTTCGATCCAGATCCCTTTTGCCTTGAAGATTTCAACGTGCTTTTCGCATCCGCACTCGGTTCCGATCAGGTCAACTGCTCCGGCTTTGATTGCAGCGGCAGAAACGGTGGTGTCGCACCATTCGTCTGTGTACTTGACTGCATACCCTCTGGCCAGCGGCTTGTGACTGTTGTACAGATCAATGATCTGTTTATGCTTTCCGTTTGCCTCACTGTATCCGATCCATGATCTCATGACGTTCAGTACGTCCTGCGCTGTTGCTCCCATCGTATTTCCTCCTTCTCCATCATACTGGGTAAGGTTGTACTGCCTTACCAGGTCCATGTTGTTCTCCACGTATGTGGAGCTTGTTGCATATCCGTCTACCTTGATCGTCTCCAGGTACTGCTGCGGATCCGTGATCCCTTTCAGATTCTGATAGCGTTCAAGCTGGATAAATTCGAAGTATCCCTTTACGCCTTCCTCCATGCTGGAGTAGACCCGGAAGTTGTCCTTGATCTCCGTCAGCGTTCCCGGCTGGTATTCTTCCTGGGTGGTCATGTTGACGGAGGGGCCTGTCCACTTGGTTCCGCACTTCATTCCGAAGTAATTATGGTATTTTGCAGCGAGCTCCGATTCTCCCCAGCCGCTCTCATTAATCGCCTGGGCAATGATCGCGCTGTGGCACTTGATGCCATATCCCGGTGCGTACTTCTGAACGAGTGCAGCGATTGAAGAAATAAATTCCTGCTTTGTCATTGCTTCTCATCCTCCTGATCAGGAGGGGTTTGATCCCCTCCTGGGTTATTTCTTGCTGTATTTTGTACGGTTCCAGATCTCCGAGAGTTTCTCCCAGCCTCCTGTGGCTACCAGGTAAACGAGGAATGCTGCGATAACTGCGGCGATAAAGTAATACCAAACAATCGCGATCTGAAGGATGGCCAGGCAGATGATCGGAACTGCGACCAGGCACAGGATGATGGAAATGACCAGCGCCACGATGTTGGTCTGGACGTTCTTCAGTCCCGGCATCTCTTTGATGACCTGTGTGATCGCGCTCACGAAGAAGGCAAGGATGCCGATCGCGATGAGTGCGTATGTGATGTACTGCATAATAATTTCAGTGTTCATGATTTTTCCTCCTACATAATTCCTATCTGTGCGAATAAATATCCCACGATAATGCTGATTATTGAAGTTACGAGATGGCCGACGACCTTCCTCCACATCTGTCCATCTCGGGATTCCAGAGCTTCCAGTTTCTGGCCCTGCTCTTTCTGGACGTCGGTCATATTCTGCATATTGGTGGCGAGCTTTTCTATTGATACCGTAAGTTCACCGATCCTCTTGACGGTCTCCTCGAGGATTGAAAGCCTTTTATTTGTCCTGTCATGATCCTCTTCCATGCGCCTACGGAATTCTTCGTGCTCGCCCCTGCTTATTGGTGATTGCAGATCCATGTTCCCATTCTCCTTTCCACCTGCAGTGGCTGCACGGATGCTGGGATAGAGGAATGTGGTACCACCGGCACTCCGAGCACTTCCCGCTGTCCGTGCAGTTCCTGTCGCATTCTTTCAGGTACTTCCTGCAGGAGAAGTCTCCGTGCGCACAAGAAAAATGATCTTTTAGCTTTGCTCTTCCCATCCGTATACTCCTGGCTCCCATGTGTTCGCATTGACTGTGCTGATCCAGTGCTTTTCATTATGCGAAACCTTGGCGCCCAGGGGATAGGCGTCGTGAGCTCCTCCTGGCTGTCTCCATTCCGGCCACTCCTCTGCAGGATCGGAGCATGCCACCCACAGGGACGGTGCGCTGCCTGGCGACCAGCTTTCCTGGGATGTGTGCGGGCTAATACAGTGCCAGAGCTGGCCTGCGTATCTGACAATGACCGGCTGGCCCTCCTCCGCGTTTCCGTAGTCTACGCTGTCCTTGCTCCATTCCGGATACATTCCAGGCATATTTGCGGCCTGGTCATCGCTCATGCTCTGTGCAGAGATCATATTGAGGCGTCTCGCCTCCAGAGCTTTTGTTTTTCTGCTCATACTACTTGTCCTCCTCTCCGATCAATACATCCAGGGCTTCGTCGGCCGGATCCGGATCTGCTTTCTCGATTGTCGGTCTGACTGGCCACTCTACCTCGTAAGGGAACCCGTCCTGCTCTGTGATGTCTCTCAACTGCTGCCGGTAGGTTCTAAGTTCCGACCTGCTCTTCGCGCTGATCGGAGCATCGATGGTCTGTGTCCAGTCGATTTCCTCGAGAAGCTTGTTCCTGGTGTTCCGAACTTCTTCAGCCGTTGCATCTTCTTCAGCTTTTTTAGCTGCCGCGAGCCACGCTTCCTTGTTCTCCTCAATGATGCCCTCCAGGCCCTCGCTGTAGGTCGCCTGGGCTTCGTAACGGTCGAAGGTGAAGTATTCCTCGCCTTCCGCGTTCTCGCCCTCTGCAGGCCTTGTGAGCGGCCCCTGGATGTTATCGTAGAAGATTACCGTGCACGGTCTTCCCGGAGTCTTTGGGATTGCTTCCACTTCAAACTCCACAGACGGCCTGATGTTGCTTTCTGTTTTCATGGCTGATTACTCCTTTCAGTTTCTTAATATTTACAAAGGGGCGCACGTACTTGTCCCAGAAGTCATGCGAGTCGGAGTTCTGAATATATCCCATGTAGCTCACCATTCCGGAAGCGTTCGTAAGTGAAATATAATCTTTCTTGGCTATGGTCCGAGCCTTCCGGCTAATCCTGAACATGATAGACTTCCGGATCGTGGTCCATCCTTTGTGGAACCTGAACCCTAAGAAGTCCAGCGGGCGTATGTTCAGGTGAAAGACCTGCCAGTTTTCTTTCACTTTCATGAGGAGTTTTCCTGCCTCCTCCTCGATCATCCGGAGCGCGCTGTGCAGCCTCCGTTTGCTGTTGTCAAACAGGACCATGTCGTCCACGTATCTGGTATAATGCTTCACTCCGCTTTCCTCTGCGATCTTGTGATCCAGATCCTGAAAGAAGAAATTGCAGAACCATGGGGAGGTGTAAAGCCCGACCGGGAGTCCTACAGCGATCGATTCCGGAAGCATCTCTCCTCCGGTCGCCATTGGCTGCTGGAAGCTCGCGATCAGGCGGTAGCTTAACCGCAGGAACTTCTGATCCTTGATCCTCTTCTGCAGCTTCTCCCTCAGTTTCTCATGGCTCATCGTTGGGTAGCATTTCTTTATATCCAGCTTCAGGACTTTGCTGGTCCCTTTCGGATCCGTCCGGATCCATTTCTCGATGGCCTTCTTTGCTCCGTCTGTTCCTTTTCCGGGAACGCAGCCGCAGCTATGCGGGTATGCTCCATGCATCACAACTTCTGAAAACACCTGTATGTATGCGTGATGGATGCACTGATCCGGATAAAATCTCGGCACCGCAATAACGCGCTTCTTTCTTACGATTCCGTCGTTGATGCCTCTGATTGTGTAAGGGCTTGGGATGAAGGTCTCATCGTCTAACATTTTCTGAATTTTCAGAGCGTATCCATCTACATCCTCCAGGATCCTCTGGACGGATCGCCGCTTCGACTTTCTCTTTGCGGCCCTTCTGATGGCTGTCTTTATGTTGTCCAGATCGCGTACACGCTCGAAAAGGTACCCGATCCGCTTCGTGTAATGTATTGGTTCCATGGTATTCCTTATCTCTTTGTTAGCCTCACCGGCTTTCCAGCTTGGTACTAACCGGTGCCATTTACGGCTCATTTTCACCAAGGGGTGAGGCACCAGGATGTCCTGGCGTCAGCCTTTCGGCTGCGGATGAAGGTACGGCAGATCTATACCAAAAATTGAGAGAAATGCCAAAAGTGAGATAAATAACAAAGTGGGCGCCCGACGATGTTCCAGTTGGAATTCGCCGCGGAGTTGTTGCAGTTGCGGTAGAACGGCCCAGCATTCGTGCCGTTGTCCACGTTACCACCAGAGATAACCACCGGACGCGCGTATCTTCATCCCCTATATTCAAGTTTGCGAGTTACCTGTTCATTTCAAAGAGGGCGCTCCGGCGGACATGATATTGCTCTTCAGTTCCTTTGCCCGCCGGAAGGTGCGCGGGGGAGGAAATCCCCCGGTCCCCCTCGAAATGGTTACTTTCTGTATTGAGGGCGCCCGACGATGCTCCAGCTGGAATACGCCGCGGAGTAGAGGCAGTTGCGGGCGAACGGCCCAGCAATCGTGCCGAAGGCCACGATACCACCAGAGAAAACCACCTCTCCGCCTTCGGCCTGATAGTAATAATCGCAGAAGTATGTCGTGGATGCAGCGCCTACTTCTTCAGCGACCTCGATCTCCGGATGCTCTCTGTCGTATCCGAATTTCTTAACGTATCCATTCTCCTGCGGAGCCTTGTGCGCTACCGGATAGTAGTCTCCGTCGTACTTCTTGTCTGCGTAGCTTGATCTCTTTCCGCAGTAGTAATGCTGCCACTTGTTGATGTTGACGCCATCTCTGAACTGCCATCCATTTCCATACCAGTCCTCGATGTACAGGAACCTCATGTGCGTCCGGCCATCCACGCCTTCGCATCTTCCGTTCGCCTCCATCATGTCGATTGTGGCGCCAGTTTTCTGCACGCAGGACCACAGGCAGTGGTCGGTCGTGATATTGACCGGTTCACCGTCGAAGTGAACGCAGCTTGCGGATCCCACTTCGGTGGATGCTACGATCTGCGTGATCGTTCTGTCGATGCAGACCGTGGAGTATCCGACATCTGTTCCGATTCCGATGCCATCGCCGACCTTGAACTTCGCCGCATACGTGTCTTTCACTGTGATGTAGTTGACGCCATCTCTGGCCTGCAGAGCCATTCCGTCCGCCTTGTTATAAGGCATTTCAGAGAGACCCTTTCCGATGACCGCCTGGGCGTTGCTATTCGCGAACATGACCAGATACAGCTGATCCAGGGCGTGCATTCCCCATACATCGTCCAGGCTCCATCCGGTTCCTTTGGCTGTGCAAAGCGTCCGGAGCTGTGCTCTAGTCTTGTTATGAAGCGGATACACGCCTGCCTTACTCTCCAGCTTCGTTTCGTCCTCTGAAAGCGATCCGTTGAAGATCGGGAGGTATGCCTTCTGTTTGATCACATCCCCATCGATGAAGAGCGGATGAATGTGCAATCCATCAACCGGTCCGGCGGAGATCCATCTGTATTCCCACTCGATGCCATCCTCATCCTCCTCGAAGTATCTGTCCGAATAGAAGATCGGCAGCTCCACCATCACATCCCCGTTGCTTCCGTCCCACTGGAAGTTCGCGTCTCCCATGTAGGCGGTCACATCGCCTGCCTCTGAAAGGTTACACGGGATTGCCTTGTTGTACGGGTATACGGATGCCATGAAGTCATTTCTTACGGTCTCAGCGCCAACGGCAGCCCCTGCCACGAGACCCTCTGCGTCTCCGATCCGTTCCCATGCCGTAGAGGATGCAGACGTCTTTCTTCTGACTCCGTACTTCTTTGAACGGTACTGCTCAACCTTTGTCACTCTTTCCTCCAGGGCCTCCAGGTCTTCCTGCAGGGCGAGAGCTCCTCCGGAATTGATCGTCACATTTTCCGCATTGGCCACTTCCAGGTAGTAGCTCATGTTGATCACGGAAGGAATGATTCCGTTGTATGCCGGCATGTAGTCCGATGTGCTTGCTGTTGCGATGGAGTACAGGACCTCGCCCCCGTCATTGCTCTTTGCAAAGATACCGAACTCTTTGATCTCGTATCCGCTTTCCAGCTCAAAATCGGAGCCTTTGTTCGTGATCGCGATCTTCAGGATGAGGGTATTGGTCGCGCTGATCTCCTTGTCTGAAATCGGGAAGGTCTGCTTCGGCGCCTTCAGGGCTGCCCTCTGTTCCAGGTTCTCGCTTCCGGAGTAGCTTCCGGATCCGGTCTGAGCTTTTGTGATGTGGATCGCTGTCTGCCCAGCCTGCGCCTGCGCCAGGAGCGCTTTTCCTGCTTCTGTCAGTTTACTTGGGTTCCAGATTAACATTTCAATGTTCCTCCTTTATGAAAGTATTTGCTATAATGGCCACGCCCCTCTGCGCTTTCAGGACCTTTCCCTTCGCGGTTGCGCTTCCGGTCGTGTCATTTGTAACTGTCGAGCGGCTGCTTTCTGCCGCTCCCATGGTCGCGATGTTTTCCCGGATCCTTGTCTCTGCGCTGCCCTGCAGTTCGTTCGTAACATACGAAGCAGGAACGCCTGTTGTGATCGGGATCGCGGCATGATGGAGATGGTTCTCTGTATTGGCATCTCCGATCGTGTGGTTCAGGACCACTGTTTCCGGCGCGGTTACAAATAATAATGCACCATATCTGCTTGCCGGCCGGATATCTGAGTCTCCTCTCAAAAGGTTCAGCGTCGTGCTTTCCTGGGTGGCCACATGGAAGATTGCGGCATGCATCGCTGAATGAAGCTCCCTCTCGATTACGACTCTTCGTATGTGGGATCTGACGTTCTTTACCCTCCGGATGATATTAGTCAGCCGCTCCATGACGTCTTCTGTCATGATCGCTGATGTGATAATATCGAACGTTCCCCTCGTGTACGGAGGCTCTGTGTAGTCCGGCCATTCGACGATCTTTCCGGTTCCGAATATAACCTCGATCATCTCAGCGACCGCCGGAACGGTGCCGGCCTTGGTGTACCACAGCATGGTCTTCTTTATGATCTCCCTCTTCTGCTCGATCGGCAGGTCCTGACTGTAGTACATGGTTCTCAGCTCCACGGCCAGGTAGTCCAGGACTCCTTCGTCGAGCTTGTCGATGTCGCTGTAGCACTTGGTCTTGTCTGCTTTTTCCTTCAGAAGGATGATTGCATTCTTCAGGGCGTAGCTCAGAGCGAGGAACTCCGGAGACTTCTGATCCGGCCATAGATCCGCCAGTTCTCCCTCGTAGAATTTAATCATCCTCAACACCTCCATACGTGACTTTCTTCGTGCCCAGCTTTGCGACAGCGTCCTTGGCTATCCTCTGGAATACAGGCTTCACGACTTCCACACGCTTGGCTCCTGCAGACACGACTCTCTGGATCAGCTCTGAAGGGTTGATATCCCTCCCGATCTTACTCCGCTGCCATACGATGTACTCTTCTACCGCCGCATTCACTTTCGACTGGATCGTGCTTGCCGATGTTGAGTCGCTGTTGTTGATGTAATATGTAAGCTCCAGATCGTAGTCTACTGTTGGCGGCGCCTTCACGGTTACCCGGTCGGTAAGCGGCCGGATCTGCTCATCCTGAAGGTAGTCCTGCGCTGCCTGGATTATTTCCTCTGATGGCAGCTCTCCGTCTTCCATGATGAATTCCACGATAACGTCCACGGGATCGTCGCTGTCCACGTAGACATCCGCGATGTTCGCGTTGAATGTTTTTACCCAGTATTTATAAGCATCCTCGGGTCCTGCCACGGAATACCTGGACGGTGCAATGTATACGCGCTCGATCAGGTCCGCATCTGACTCGATCTCTGCTCCTCCGCTGCTCTCTGTCGTGTTTGCCACCTTCCCGACGTATGCGATCGGATCAGTCAGGATATTAATGTCTCCGGGCATTATCCCGTTCCCGGATTCTCCATCTGTGAGGCATGTGCATGGAAGCGATACCTCTGTGCTTCCGATCGGTATCTCCGCATACTCTTCGGTCGCGAAGTACACCTCTCCGTTTGTCACCCTGGTTCCTACCGGGATTGCGATCGGTTCCGGACGCTCTGCAGATAAAGTGAATTTCACGGTTACCCTTGCCGGCTTTGCCGGTTCCCTTGAGATGCCTTTCAGAGCTGCCACATGGTCTGCGTAGTCTCCATAGGTGTATTTCAGCAGGTCCATCTTTCCGGACCGGTCAACATACATGAGCCCCTGGTAGATCTGAACGCTGCATGCGAAGAGTATCAGTGCCATCGGATCAGCTCTCGGCAGTGAGTAGCTCTTTTTCGTAAGCTCCGCATACTTATCTTCGTAGTCGCGGATCATCTGCTCCTGGACGTCCTCCAGCGTCATCTCATCGATGAAGCTGACGTCTGGTAAATTCAGAATTTCTTCTATCACTTCACACCCTCCTTTCGATGTAAATGGTGAGGTCCATTTGTCCCATTGTGTTTGATGTGCCTTCCACATTGGCCACCGTTATTTCCGGGATATACTGCAGGCATTTTTCCTCGAGCTCCATCGCCAGGAGGTTGATTGCCTCCTCCGGTTTCTTTGAGAGGAATTCCCTGTTCAGCCCATAGCCCCGGCTCCCTGGGAGCGTTCCTTCTGCCGTAAGGATGAGGGCCTTGAGCTGAGTGTCGTATCTCTGAAGATCTGTCATCCCGTCTGTGGCCACGATCTGCATCTGGCTGATTCTGTTCATCTTATCGCCCCCTATGTGTATTCTTTAAAGACAAGCTCCACGGTCGCCTTCACGAGCTCCCCTTTGTTCCACACGCAGTTCCATTCTTCGCTCATGCTTTCCAGGTAGACCTTGTTTTTCCCGACGATTTTTCCGCCGATTACCAGGTAGTCCACGGTCCCGCTGGCGACTGCGTTCTCCAGTTTGTCCAGGGTTGCCCGCGGCCGGATGCCGTGCTCTGCTGAAAGTACAACGGTCAGCGTAGTCTCGTCCGCGTCTGGCCCCAGGAACTCACTTTTCGGCTTCTTTCCGAGAAGGCTGTGCGCCTGCCACCTCGCGGAAACGCTCCGCTTTATGTCTTTTGGGGATACGATTTTATTTGAGTTCACCTCGAAGGTGATGGTTTTTCCAAAGTTTCCTATCTTTCCCATATCACACCTTCCCCTCAACCTCTGTCAGTCTTCCTTCCGCCTTCTCCATTCTTCCTTCCAGCCTATCCACGCGGTCAAATAAATTCAGTATGCCTGCTAATGTCGCACTTCCCGCGTTACCTGAAAAGGTGATTGATGCTGCATGCAGGAGAAGCTCTCCCGCTGCGTACCTCATATACGCTTCTCCGGGGGATTCCCCGAAGTCTTTTCTGTATAGCCCCTTCCCGCTTTCCGGAGGCTGACTCGCCGTGTTCCAGTAAGGTCCAAGAACAACGCCTGCAGTGCATCCGTTTGAGAGATGCACCACCAGGACTTCTTTTCCTACCCCTGGCATCTTATATTCTCCGTTGAGCGAGAGGACCGGAAGGCTGTCTGTAACAGCGTTATCGAGATCCGGATATGTTACTTTAATCATTCCGGATCCATAGTCCACGCTGGATACTTTTCCAATTCTTATCAGTTTCTCTGCCACGTTGTCTCCTCCTACTCGAACGTTCCGTCATCGACCCATCCATATACATGCGTCTGGCTCCAGTTCTCTGTGATCAGGTGCCATGGATGCGCTTTTCCTGAACCGTTTACGATCGTGATCTTCGCGGTTCCGGCGCTTACCCTGTATCCCTTTGATCCGGGATAACTGCTTACATAGTGAGTTCCGCCCTTGAAGTGGACGATGTCTCCTTTCTTGTATTCCCTCTTCTTCGGTGCTGCGGGAGCTGCGATCACGACCGGAACGTATGTCAGTCTGGTCTGAACCTTGTGGAGCTCCACATTCATCTTGGTTCCGTTGGATGATGTGTCTATCGTCACCTTGTCAACGTAATATTTGCCGCTTCCCTTCCCGAAGCCTTCAAGTGTGACCGTCACTCCGGCCACTATCTTCCGGTTGAAGAAGATCGGACCGGTTATGGTGGTCGCCTGCTCATTGGATGAGTTGACCTTGGCTGCTGCCTTGTATCCGGCGTCGTTGATGTCTGACGCCTGCTCGTTGATCTTCAGCACTCTGCTTCCGGCGGCATTCTCCTTTTTAAGCCCCACGTACATGCTCAGTTCCTTGTTGTCTGATCCGCTCTTGTAAGAGATCCTTGCTCCTGTGTAGGTTCCCTCCAGCGTATCCAGGTATTCCCAGTCCTCGTCGACGAAGTCTTCCGGCCGCAGGGTTGCCACGGCATTCTTCTTCTCATACTTTCCTTTGTCGAAAATAATGATCTTGTTCCGATATACTTTCATGGCCAGCCCATAAGTCTCGCACACATCGTACAGGAATGCCGAGTCACTCTTTTCGCTCTGCTCAATGGACGCGATCTTGATCTGATCCGCATCGTATGAAAATCCAAGCCCGTACTTCTTCGCGATCTCGGTCCCGATCTGCTTTATGGTGACATTGCTCCAGGTCTTCGTTCTCTCCGTGGTCTTGAATGAGTCGTTTACCGGTATGGCCAGGCCGCCGATGCTTGCCTCTCTTGGTCCTCCGCTGAAGCTGATCTCGTCCAGGACGAACTCTCCGCACTGCAGCTTGAAGTTATCCCCTTCTCGGTCCCAGTTCTGAAACTGCAGGTATGCTCCTATCTTGTCTCCTTTTACCGGGTACCACCCGTTCAGCCATCGCAGGGATATGTTCTGCAGCTTTATCTTTATGGAGTCGCTTTCCCCACTGGCCACATCCGTGTACTCCACAGATTTCAGGTAATCTTCCAGCTCCGTGTTGACGTTTTTTCCGTTGAAGTTAAGATCAGGAACGGTCTTTCTTGGGTTGGCCACTACTCATCCACCTCCCCATCGTTCCGCCAGAATGGAAGATCATCGTCTTGCTCCTCCGGAAGGTCCGGCACCGTTAATTCGATGCCGGACGGAAAAATGAGGACGTCCAGGAGCGGCCAGTTTGCTTCGATCAGGTTCTTCATGTATTTCTCGCTTCCGAATAATTTGTAAGCGATGAGATCCCATGTATCTCCCTGTATGGTATTGTATGTTCCCGCCATCTTGCCGCCTCCTTTCTTATGCGAACGATACTCTCTTATTGTTTCTCAGGTATTCCTTCATCATCTTCTCAAACTCTGCCTGACTCATCCGGTTTGCATCCTCCAGGTCTTTTCTGGACGGAGCATCGCCTTCAAAGTGATAAGTAGGACTGAAGATGAATGTGCTGTTGCCTTCTGCATCCCTGTTTCCGGATCCCGTGTTCCCGGATCCGCCGCTGAAGCGCTGCACGGTCTCTCCGATCACGGATGATCTGGACACCGTATCCGGGGCCTCTATCCTCTGTACGCCAGCGCCTTCCATTAATGGCTGCGCCATGCTCTGCTGTGCTGCCTTCCTGATCGGGCGCGCCATCCTTCTCATTCCGACGATCAGGCCCTGGCCTGTGTACTGACCAGAGTCCGTGGTCACATCTGAAGGAGAATGTATCTTCAGCGCTGAATTGATGGACGAAGCTGCCGCGCTTGCAATGCTCGATGCTGTTGCCATTACGGATCCCCGCATGGCATTCATTCCGTTGATCAGTCCGGACATCATATTCACGCCGGAGCTGTAAAGGTTCACCGATGCAAATGCCGCCTGGATCCCCGATGCTCCGGATCTTGCCGCTGCCTGGGCCTGCGAGCACCCGCTCACCACTGCAGCTACCATCTGCGACATTCCGGTCTTTACGATCGTCACGGAGGTCGTTGTGGTCGTCGTGGTTATGGATGTTATCTGCGTCCCTGTTGTCTGCACTGTCGTCCGGACCATGGTCATCGTCATGGTGACGGTCGTCTGAATGGCTGTCATGGATGTCTGCACGGTTGCTGTAATGGTCGTGAATGCCATCGCTGACGATGTCACGGACGCTGCGAAGCCGGCCATCGACGCCCTTGTGGCCGCGAGCGATGCCGAGAAGCTCATAAGAGCCACCCTTGCAGTCATCATCGGCGGATTGAGGGTTGCCAGCGAGGATGCCAGCGGCGGGACTGCTGCGGAAAGTGTCGTAAATGCTGAAGCTGCTGCAGTTGTCCCTGTCCGGATACTCATTGCCTGCACGTTGAACATCTGGAAGCTGACGACGGCCATTCTGAGTCCGTTTGTCACTCCCATGATTCCCACCTGAAGCATCATGACCGCGGTTGCGGTTCCGCTCATTCCTGTCATGAGCGCGGTCACAGCGGTTGCCGCTGCAGTTGCTGGACCGGCGAACGATTCGAGCGCTGATGCGGCAGGTTTCAGTCCGGTTGACAGAGCGGTCATCTTGGCTGCGGTGCTGACAGCTCCCTTCGCCATTGATTTCAGCCCCGTTCCGGCTTCTTTTGCATTGTTATTTATTGTCTTTACCGAAGACGCCACGGTCTTACTTGCCGACGCGAGTGGCTTCATTGCCAGGGCTGCTGCGGCTCCTGCTAATGCAAGGGTAGCGAGCCCGAGGGCTGCTGCCGCTGCTCCAACGCCGGTTATCGCTGCCCCTGCGGCGAAGAGCATCATCGCTGATCCAAGCTGCAGGATTGCCACTGCTCCGGATGCTCCGTATGTAGCAAGCTGCGGAAGTGCTCCCGCGATCACTGTGATGGCTACCGATCCGAGAAGCGCTGCTGCACTGACAACTGCCAGGGCTGCCCCGAATGCCGCCAGGGCTCCTGCCCCAGCCAGTAACAATGGAGCCAGTGCTCCGGCCGCTGCGCCCATCACCAGGACTCCTGCTGCCAGGGCTGCCATTGCGATCTGTGCCGGCGCTCCTGCTGCCGCGAGCTGTGTTGCTGCCTGAACCATGATAAGGCATCCCGCGCTTGCCATAATGATGGCCGCTCCGAATGCCAGAAGGCCGACTGCCCCGGCTGTCAGGGATGGGCCAAGCGCTCCGGCTACCGCCAGCATGCCGATCATCCCCGCGGTCATAATTCCGAGGGATACTGCCGCCAACGGGCCCGCTGCCGCTATCTGAGTCGCCGCCATTGCCATCAGGCTCATTCCTGCGGATGCCATCAGAACCGCTCCACCGAACGCCAGGAGGCCGGCTGCGCTTGTTGAGAGCGCCTGTCCAAAGACTCCGGCTACAGCTAACATTCCGACCATTCCCGCTGTCATGATCGTCAATCCGACCGCCGCCAGTGGTCCTGCGCTTGCCATCTGCGCTGCTGCCATCGCCATCAGGCTCATTCCTGCGGATGCCATCAGAACCGCTCCACCGAACGCCAGGAGGCCCTGTGTTCCCGTCTGAAGCTGTGGTGCGACCTTACTTGCGACCGCCATCATTCCGACGATTCCTGCCGCCATGGCGATCATTCCAACTGCCGCCCCAGGTCCGGCTTCTCCGATCCGGATTGCCGCATCTACGAGGAGCCATAATCCGGCCGCTGCCGCTCCGAACCCGACGCCTGCGCCGAGCATATTCTTCGCCGCTGCAGACATGACGCTCGATGCGTTCTGGACCTGTTTCGCTGAACTTCCGATCTTTCCGGCGCCTTTGATTGAGTCCACGAATGACTTCACGTTTTTGGCCACGCCTGCGATCTTCTTAAATGCCAGGAAGCCCGCAAGTGCCGCCGGGAGAAGAGATACGATTTTCTCAAATGCTCCGACTGAATCGTCCCGCAGGAAGTCCATGTGCGACTGAATTGCATCTCCGGCCGCGTCGATCAGTTCCGATGCCGCCTCCTCTGCTGCCGCTCTGAGTTCCGGAAGGTTGTCTGATATTCCGCGCGCGAACTCGATGATAAACTGAGCGCCTACCGTGATCATGTCTGGCGCCAACTTGACCAGTCCGGCCGCGACCGCTGTTGCTGTGTCCGCCATCCCGGTTGCGATCTCTTCCGAGTTCTCATCAATCCCGGTCAGGAAAGATTCGATCATGGATGCGCCGGCCTCCACCATTTCCGGCGAAACGCTGGCGATGCCTTTCGCTGCGTTCGCGATCTCTGTTCCAAACTGTGAGACCAGCCCCTCCAGTCCTCCGGACTCAAAGGCTGCCGATAGGTTGTCCAGTGCTTCTCCTGCGGAGTCCACCACCTGTCCCATCGGTTCATTGACGCTGTTGTAGAATGTGATGCCGAGGTCGTATGCCTTATTTTTCAGCATCGACAGCCGGCTTCCCATGGTCTGGTACCGCTGGTTGGCTTCGTTGGTCAGTGCCACGTTTTCATCCCAAGCTGCGGTTCCCAGTTCCAGTGCTTCTGTAAAGGTATCCGAAGCACCTGCCGCTCTCAGGAGCATGTCACGCATACGGATCTCTGTGATTCCCATTTCATCCAGGACGGCGATGGCGCTCTTTCCTTTAGCTTCGCTCTCAGACAGTCCCTTGATAAAACTTGCCATGGCTCCGGCAGCATCCGTCTGGAATGCCTGTTTGAATTCCGAAGCGCTCATTCCTGCCACGTTTGCGAACTGCTGGAGGGATTCGCTTCCCGTCTCCACTGCAAGCTGCATGTTGGAGAGCAGGGTACTGAACGCAGAGCCTCCAGCTTCTGCTTCAATGCCGACCGAACTTAAGGCGGCGGAGAAGGACATGATTTGCGCCTCCGTCATGCCAACCTGGGATCCGGCTCCGGCTATACGGAGTCCCATTGCAGTGATCTCGCTCTCCGTCGTGGCGAAGTTGTTTCCGAGTGCTACGATGGTAGAGCCGAGTTTCTTAAAGCTGTCCTGGGGCATGCCTGTGATATTCGCCAGCCTTGCCAGTGCCGTGGCTGCTTCGTCTGCGCTTAAGTTTGTGGAGTCTCCCAGCATGACCATGGTCTTCGTGAAGCCGAGGATGTTATCTGTCTGAATTCCCAACTGGCCGGCAGCTTCCGCCACTCCTGCGATTTCAACTGCAGACGTTGGCATTTCCTTTGCCATGTTCCGGATCCCGGTGTTAAGAGATGCAAGTTGCTGCTCTGTCGCGTCAACGGTTTTCCTTACACCGGCAAACGCCTGCTCATATTCCACGCCTGCGCGTATTCCTGCCGCTGCAAGGGTTCCAAGAGCTGCAGTGCTTGCTCCGATGGCTGCAGCTCCTACTTTTCCGATCTTTGCGAGCCCGTTCAGCCCGGACTGTGCTCCTTTTAGCGCACTGCCGAATGACTTCTGAAGCTCACCTGCGATCTGTATCGCGATCTTGTATTCACTCATTTCTTTTTCTGCACCTCCTTCAGATCCTCGCACAGTTCGATTAGTTCAAACAAAGACAGGCCTAGGAAAAAATCCAGGCCTGTCTTCAGGTTTATTGACAGTGCAAGGCATAATTTCCGGAGTTCGGATAAGTCATTCGGGTTTATTCTTCTCCGAAGAAAAAACTTGTGACTTTATTCTTCACCTTGATCGCATCCTTCGGGCACAGACCCTTGAAGAACTCGATCGGGAGCCCTGTTGCGCTTGCTGCGATCGTGATCGCATATTCCAGGCTTGTCTCCTGGAGCACGCTGACGTTTCCGGATGAAGAGAGAACTCTGTTCGCTTTGATCATGTCGTCTGCGGTTAAGTTCTCCATTCCGCTCATGTCAATTTCTCCGATGGTTGTATCTTCGAATTTGTAAACCTTTGAGAGTTTGAGAATGTTCTCGTTCTCCAGTTCCGCTTCCTTTTTCGGGATCTCTACGATCTCCGGCTTTTTTACTTCGCTCATGTCATTTTCCTCCTATTAGCACTGGCTTCTGATCTTGGCCAGCATGTCTACTCCGTTTAAGACGTACTTAAAGTTCAGCTTATCCAGCTCCAGCACGGTCTTGTTATTGATCTGGATCTTGATGTAAAGGATCTCGAGCTCTACTTCCGGCTCCATCTTCTTTCCTTTTACGACCTTACCCATGTTTGATGTGGACGCTTTTCCTCTAACCACGATCTTGACCGGATAGTATCCGGTCTCTCCCGTGGATGGATCCATACACTGCATGGATGCGCGCAGGGTGAGCTGCGGGGGCTTCGTCGTGTTCATAATCGAGAACATGTCCTCATAAAGAGTCGCGAACGGGATCTTCATTTTCATGCTGGAGAACTGGCCGGTAACCGGATCCTCAATCTCTCCGAGCACTCCGGAGCCTTCGATGGTGTCCGTGATCGCTTCCATCTCCGGGAGCTCCAGCTCTCCGGAGATACCGATCAGCTTCTTCGCTGAGTCGTTGTAAACGTTAAAATGGTTTAATACTTCAGGAATTACGTTCATTATTCTCCACCTCCTGTGATTGCGCTTGCTAACATCGCTGTGTCATAGCTCAGAATGTTTTCGATTTCCTGTGCCGGTGTGTATGGCGCGATCCGCTGTCTGAAGGTCATCTTTCCTGCCAGGATATCCGTCGTCGGGTTGTCATCCGCTCTGTATTCGATCTCGGCTCCTGCCCATTTGTCCGGCGCATACGCTGCGCAGCGGATGTTCTCGGAGTCAACAACGGACTCGATCAGAACGGTGTTCATCGGATCATCGACCTTGCTGAAGTATGTCTGAATGAAGGTGTTACCCTGCCAGTTGAACATTCTCCGGACCGGGAACCAGATGTCTTTCGCATCTGTGCTTGCCGGGTATGCTCCAGTGTAGTTCCCCCAGAGTCTCCATCCATTCATGTTGATCGCTGTCGTCACTCCGTACTCGTTCACAGTGCTTCCCTGGTCCTGATCCAGAGTAACCTCTGTTCCGTCTGCCAGGCACTGGCCTGTAACTCCGAGGAGCGTGTTTGACGGTGAATTGCTCGGTACGTCGTCGTTTGATGCGTCCACGTAGGAAACCAGGGCGCCGACTACTGCCGACTTCGCCAGGATCAGGTCCCCGACCTTGTCACACGGCCACAGCGGGTAGCAATACGGGGAAGTGAAGCCGCTGTCTTCTTTTACCTTCTTCGTATCTGTGTACTTCTTTGCCTTCGTTGTATCCAGATCCAGGAGCGCCATTGCTTTGAATACTCCATTGATGTTCGCGGCCTTTGCGGCGAGTGCGATGCCGACCTCCGGCTCCTGGGACCAGCCCGGTGCGAGGAGAAGGCCAGGAACGATACCGAGTTTCGGGAACACCTGGCGGATTACCTCCGCGCCTGTTTCTTTGCCTGTAAGCGGATCGTATGCTCCTACGATATCCGTCTTCGTTACTGCACTCGGATCGATCTGCTCTCCGGATACTGTCAGGTTTTCTGCAGAAGCTCCTGCTCCTCCTTCGATCAGCGTCAGGACCAGATGTCCGTCTGAATTGAAGGCTGCTGTATAATCCGTGTTCAGTGTCAGTGCAGTGGATCCCTCTGCATTTTTTACGGTGAGCCCGTTAATGAGCACGCCTTCCACCGGAATGACGGCCTGCATCTGGCTGACCGGATACTGTGCTTCTTCCAGGGATTTCTTGTGTCTCGCCGGATCCAGTACGTTGATGTAAACGACCGGAGAAACCTGATAGATGTTATTCGTTGCATACATCGTCTGGCAGAGCGTGTACTTTCCCTTTCCCATGTCGGTGCTGTATCCAAGCGCCGCCATGGCTTCCGCTGCGGAATTTGCCAGGATCGGTGTGTTTACGACCGCAGCCGGATCTTCTGCCATGTTGACAGGCGCTGTTCCGATTACTACCTGGACTGAGGATCTGCCGCTGATCGGGACGGTCAACGCTGTTGCTTCCTCGACAATAAAAACTCCATGTTTGCTCATCGCTTATTTCCTCCTTCTTTTTTCTCCATATTCCATCGCCTTTACAAAGGCGTCGAAGATGTATCCTTTTCTCTTCCGGATCATCTCCTCGGCCATCCCGTATTTCATAATCGGGATGAACAGGTTCGCGAACTCAGGGCAATCCTTTTTTGCCTCTTCCACGGCTTCAGGCACCTGTGTGTAAACCACGTTCTGAATTGCCACTCCGGGGATCGTTGGTCCCACGTACATCCTCCGGCTGTCCTCTGCCTGCTTTCTTTTTGCTGCAGGTTCTACTTTCTGCTTTTCTCCTGTAGACTGCTTTGCTGTTGTCATGACCATCCGTCACTCCTTCCCATTTTTGGCACGCTGAACCTCATCTCGACGCCTCCAAAATAGAACGGGTATGTATCATCGTCCTGGAGCGCGAAGGACATCTTCTCTTGAGCTCTGTACTTCCTGTTCAGGAGCGGCTCTTTTGCGAACCGATCCGTTATTCTCTGGATCATCGTCAAGATGTGCCTGTGCCCATTTGTCTGCTTGTCATCGTCGTAAACACCAAAAAGGATGTTGACCGTATCTGTCCATGGATCGTTATCGTCTTCCGTGCTTCCCTCTCCCATCCTCACAATGAAATACGGGAAATACTTGGAGTCGTCCTCTTCGTCTTCCATTACGACCGGAAGGGACTGTTCGTATCCCTTCACTCCTGACACGGTTTCCCCTGCTGTGTTCTTTGTCTGGACGTCGTCCAGGATTTTTTCCACCTCTTCTATGAGGTCTGTAATCAAAAATTGATGCGTCATGCCTTCCTACCCCACTAACCTCTTGATCTGGCGCTCCATGTTCTTCTGAAGATCGGACTTTATTTTCGGCTCAACGATGCCATATACTTTTTCCTCGTTTCCGATCATTACAGGGATTGAGTTTGAGCTGAACACCTTCAGCGGATATCGCGATTTTCCTCTTCGCTGATATATCTGACCGTTCAGGCTGCCTTGTCCCTTGAATGCCTTGTTTCCGGTGGCGCTCGATATGAGAGCCTTGAGCCCGTTCCCCTTCACGACGTTGGCCTTCGCTCCACTTGTCCTGCTTCCTGCAGATGTGCGGAAGGAGGCGAGCTTCAATGGCTTTCCCTGAGACTTAATCTCTGCGGTGAGCCTTGAATAAGTGGCGCGCCTTATCTTCATTTCTCCTTTGAAGTTCGCGCTTTTTACGGTGTACGTCTCCCGCGCTTTCGTTGCGAGCTTCACTCTGGCGCTTCTTGCCGTATCGTTGAGCGCTGCTGAAATTACCTGTGGAGCCTTCCGCTGCATCAGTCCGAGCCTGTTCTGAACATACCGCAGGCTCTCCTGGTCTACCTCAACCCTGATCATGCTCTATTCGCCCCCAGTGTGATGGAATACACCCCGTCTTCATGTATGGCGTCTTCTACTTTGTACATCTTGCCGTCCATATTGAGCATCGCTCCCTGTTTCGGCATCGGCCCGAACTCCTCGGCTGACACGTAGATCAGCTTCTGGTTCTTGTAGATTCCGTCCATGTTCTGGTTCAGCCTCTTCTCCCTTTCGATCTGCTCGTTTGAGTCGATCTGAACTGGCATCTCTTTCCCGTTGATGGTGTGGGTTTCTGAGAACTCATCCAGGTTCATGAAGACCTGGCGCACATCATTTTTCACAATTTCCTTGAAAGTCATTTCTTTACCGCCTTTGACGCTCCGCGCTTACGCGGTTTCGGCTTTTCGCGCTCTGCACTTTCCGGGATCCTCCCGATGAGGTCCTCGTTATTGCCTGTAGAGCTCACCCCTGTAGCTCCAGGCTGTGCAGTCATCGCTTTCGCTTTTGAGGATGCCGCCTGCTCTCCGTCTTCTTCAGACCAGCAGGCGGATCCTGCGCCGATCCAGGCTTCCGCCATCTTCTCGTCGGATGTAGGGAGCTCGTCTCCGAAGAGATACTGTTTCGCCTTGTACAGGATCGGCTGCGTCGCGATCAATTTCATCATGCGTTGATCTTCACGATGGCATATGTGTCAGAAGTTTCCGCTTTCTCCGCTGCAAACCCTGCTTTAACGTGCGGAGTTTCCGGCCCTTCTTCTTCTCCAGGGGTGCTCGCTGCCTTCGTGATCTTTCCGGAAGGATCCAGGTATACATCGGATCCCGCTGCGATTTCTTCCGCGATCTTATCCATCTTAAATACTCCGGTCACATGCAGGCTTCCTACTTCGCCCGGATTGATGTCGGTTCCTGCGATGCCGACTCTGGATCCAAGAGTGATGATCGTGTTCGCCTCGATCTTTGCTCCGGTCTCATTTTTGAAGTCGATTGTTTCGCCTCTCTGCCAATATGTCGCTTTTCCCATCTGTGCTTCCTCCTTTCTTTACGCCAGCTTCAGCTTCGTATCTACTTTGACGCCAGGGTTCTTCACGGCACCTCTCCAGTCCATGACGGAAATGCCCCAGTCGAGATAGATATCCCATACAAATCCAAGCTGTCCAGCCTGCTCCATTCTGCGGATGTTCGGGATTTCCTGTCCGTTTAAGTAGTCGACTTCCATGAAGTCTGTGTCTCCCGGATCACCGATCAGGAACCACGGCATTACGTTTCCAAGGCCGCCGCACATCGCGTTGATTGTCGGATCTTCCACGACTTCGATGCTGTCTCTGTACTGGTAGAGCGGGTTCACTGCCTGGGTGTTGCCTTCCGTGTTGATCGTCGGGCTGTAGAACAGTGTGTACATGTCGAACTTCATTCCTGAAGGCACGATGATCGTTGCCGGGTTGATGATGATCGACTCTCCGAACTGGTCCTTCTGGTTGGCCAGAGCCATGATCATGGTCTGCATTGCCTCCATGGTGATCCCTGTTCCGGTTGCCAGCAGGTTCTTGTGATCTGTTCCAAAGAGCGGAAGTCCATCGTAGATGTTGGAGTTTCCGATCAGGATCTGATATACCTGCTTGTTGATCGTCTTTCTCGCAGATGCTGCGTATCTTGCCGGAATGGAAGTTACCAGGCCGATGTCGTCATCGATGAATGCTTTTCTGGAAAGCGTAAACTGACGGCCGTAAGTCTTCAGCTTTCTGGTCGGCAGTTTGTCATCTGTGAATACATCGTGCTTCAGCTCACCGTTTTCAGAGACTTCCAGGAACTCTCCTACCGGCCCTGCGATGTAGTAATTGTCGTGTGTCTTAAAGTCTTTCAGGCTTCCCTTCTTGGTCCACTTGTCGAAGGTAACTGCTACCTTGCGATGGCCTTCCCGGTATGCCTTTTCGATCGTCTGGTCTAAGATTGCCGGGAATGCCGCCTCGGGATTGAAAAATCCTCTCTGCAGCATAGAGAAGATCTCATCGGAAGATCTTCTGTTCAGTCCTGTCTCTCTGGATCCGTCTGCCTGCAGGCATTCGATGGCGAGGTCGCGAAGGGACATTCCCATCATGGTTCTTGCGCCTTCCTCCGGTCTCTCCAGCTCGATTCCGGCGCGCATGAGCATTGCGTCTGAAGCAGCTCTTCTGAACTTATCCTCTGCAGAGTCTGTCACGGTGGCGCTGGCGCTTACCGGAGCTCCGGTCGCACGTAAGTGCTCCACGATAGCTGCGTTCATCTGCTCTACGGTTGTTCCGCGCTCGATATATGTGCGCGGCTCCATGCCGAACTGTCTGCACATATCTGAGATGGTCTGGATCCTGTTTCTTTCAGCTTCCACAGCTCTGGAGAGGGTTGTGTGATCTCCTTCTCCACCTTCTTCTCCGGATCCGCCAGGCTCCTGGCGCTGGCCATCTCCTTCTTCGCCTCCAGTGGTAGGCGCGGTTCCGTTTCCGGAAGCCTGGCCTGCTGCTCTTGCGGCTTCGATGTCTCTCTGCAGGCGGTTGAACTCATCGGACTCTTCGCGAGTCATGTTTCTTCCTGCCGCTCTTGCGGCCTGCAGGATCTGCTGCTGCCGCTCGATCATCTGTCTAATTGTCATGATCTTCTACCTCCATTAAATTTTTGTTTATTTGAAGTTGCCTCTCATTGCAGTCCATCTCGGCGTCACTGATCTCCTCATCCTCCGCGCGGCCAACTCCGACCGTCGGATCGGCGGGAACGGACACGATGCTGATCTCGTAAGGCGCCCACTTCCTTGCGATGGAGCACGGTCCTGTGAACCTTCCGTCTTCTGACTGCTTGTTCGGCATTACTTCCTCCCAGTTGTCTACCCTGTAGCCCACGGATACGCCCTTGAGCGTGCCGCTTTTTACTTTCTGGTAGATTGTTTCTGATGCCTCGTCTTTATCGAACTCAATCTCTGCGCATCCTCTTCCGTTTTCTACCCATGCCCGTTTGATTTTTCCGCATACGCGGTTCCGGTCATGATTGAAGAGTACGCACCCGATGGAGTTCAACCGGTTCAGATCGACGCATCCTTCTGTGTGGTCCAGGATTTCCTGTCCGAACCACCTCGAATATGGTTCCTCACTGGAGAAGCTGAGAGTGAATGTTCTTTCATTTCCCTCTCCTTCGACCGCCCGGATCGAGCAGTCTGTGAGCTCCCGGTATCCGCTATTTCTTCCCCTGTTCGTCGCCGGCGTCTGGTTTTCCGTCTCCGCCTGGCTTCTCTGAAGGATCAGTCTGTTCTGCTGATCCGCTTCCGGGTGCCTGGATTTCTTCTTTCTCTTCCACTTTGTTGCCAAAGATCACACCTCCTAAGTCAATACCTTTCTTTCTTCCGTATTCCAGGACTTCCGCCATGTCGTCGACCTGCCGCCTCCAGTCTCTTCCGTTTTCGGCAGCGATCTGTTTGAATGTCTTCTGTCCTGTGTTCATTGCCGTTTTAGTCGCTGATGACTCCTTCATCGGATCGATCCACTTCTTCGGAGCCTTGATCCACGCATGGGAGAGGTACTTCTCCTTTTTCTCCCAAAAATCCGCGATCGTGATCTTTCCTGCTAATACGCATGAGATCACGAATGTTTCATAGATCTCATCGAGGATCGACAGAATCTGCTCCTCCTCTTCTCCGTATGTAAGCTCATCTTCAATCGCGCCCTGTCTGGCGGATGCGTAGTTCGTCTCGCTCATATCCCGGCTCGTGGCCTCGTAGCTGAGTCCCTGTCCGGATCCGGCCAGGCGCTGCTGCAGCTTCGTGAAGGCTGTCGCGTCTGTGGCCTGCCCGGTTGGGTTCACGACCTGAACTTCGTCTCCCGCGTTCAGCTCTTTGATCATTCCGGGAGTAAGCGTCTTTCCGTCGTAGTCTCTCTTCGGGCCGGTATCTGCTGAAGAAGAACGTCCGATCCCTGTCACCGGCAGCGCCTTCTTGATGAATACTGAAAGGCATGCCGCGACTCGCTCTTTCACGGACACGGCCGTGATGAATTCATTCGTATCCCTGATCCTGGTAATGGTCGGGCTCATGTCCGACATCTCCCTGATCTGGCTCGGCCGCTTTTTCTCGTAGTAAAAAATCACATCCTTGGCCGGGATCCGGACCGGATCGGTGATACTGAAGCCATCGATGCTGTACTGCCTGATGTAATAAGCGATCGGCTTGTTGTACTCGCTGTACTCAATCCCTCCGACGATCCTCCGGTTGTCCGATATGGCTCCGGATGCCATGTTGTCCAGCTCATCGACCTCAATCATCTGGATCTGAAATGGAACGATGCCTTCCTTGGTGTACCTCTTCACGAAGAGAATTCCTCCGTCGACCTTCTTCCGGACCACAGCCATTCTCAGCATCTGGTTCAATGTCTGGACTCCTGTCACATCGCAGTTTCTTGCCTTGCACCAGGTCTTCCAGAGCTCCTCGATCTCTTTACTCAGGTTTTCCCTTGGCGTTGACGCCTGGAGCTGGTACCCGTGGCCGATCACGTTCCGCCGGTATGCTCCTAGCACAGAATTCATGATGTCGGAGTTCCTCTCCAGGTCCCTGGCGCGGGCCCTGACGATTTCCCGGCTCGCTCGGTCGGTCATTTCCGCCGATGTGTTCGTTACTCCCCATCCGGCGTTTAGCCTCGAATGGCTTCCGGCGTCGTAGCTCCGGATCTCTTCCAGGCTATTCCTCCACGCTGCCCTCCTGGCACCTGCCTCCGGAGAGAAGAATGCGATCACTGAATCTAACCAATTCATTTCTGCTCACCTCCTCTCATCGTCCATCGAAAAATGCTACATATGTGTCATCCAGCAGGCAGCTTTCGGACTCCGCGTTGATCTGAGCCTCGAGCTCTTTCTTCATCTCCCGCAGCATAGAGAGGTCCGCTCTCGTAAGCTGGCGGCTTCCGATCTTGTAACTCTGGCCGCCGACCAGGACATTAAAGATCGCATTATTGACTTCCTTCAGCATTGACTCTGCTGTTATTTCTTTTCCCTGCTCCATCTTTCTCTCGCCTCCCTACATCCAGTTTTCGTTACCGTGGATCCAGTCTTCCTCTGGTGTGTACTGCCCCTGTGCTGCCGTCTTCTCCTCTGCTTTCTTCTCCTCCAGGTGAAGCGTCCGGACGCCCAGGATATCTGCAGCGGCCATCGCGTAGACTTCCGCATCCAGGTAGTGGTTATCATTGTGGGTCTGCTTCTGAACCCATCTCTGAATGACTCGGCTTCCGGATTTCATGTTGACCTTGTGCTCGGCAGTCACCTGCTCCGCGTAGTCCATGTCGCATCCGTCATATACCATCCAGGATCCTTTCCCGTTTTCTTTCTTCATCCTGGCCGCGATCATATCCTTATACTTGTCGCCATCGGTCAGGACCAGAGTCATTCCGTGCGCCCGGCTTTCCGGCCTGTTGATCTTCGATATTTTGAAGTGTGACAGCATCGGATTACTGGAGCCCTTGACCGGCATTGCCCAGTCTAAATTCGATGCACAGAAGTCGTATGTGCTGTCCGCATCGTATCCTGAATCTATGAGGCAAAGCGAAACTACGAGCTGGTCCCCGTTCTCCTTCAGGTAGGGAAGGTTCATAATGCGCTCGATCTCCTGAAATGAAAGCGCCTGCCCATGGGCGATGTTCTGGCTCGTGATGTACGGGCCCCACGCCCGGATGCTCCAGTATAGGGACGTCTCCTGGATGTCCACTCCTCCGGTAATGAAGTGAGCCCAGTTCGGGACTACCATCGGAGGCACATCTGTCTGCCTCTCCATTACCATGTCTGCATTCGTCTTCAGTTTCGTATCCTCCCACGGCTCTGCGAGCCAGGAGTTTACAAAGTTCTGCAGTTTCTCCGGATCATCTTTCGAATCCAGGAATTCCTTCGCAATCTCTGAAAACCGAACGAACGGGGAGTAAAGTGTGTTGATCCAGAAAGCCACGCGCTTGCTGCTCTTGGTGTCAGACCTCACGGTCCTCCATTCCCCATACCGCAGCATCTGATCTTTGTGCTGATCCGTGATGGCGCATCCGCATTCCTGGCACACGTACACGGCCATGTCTGCGCGATCCGCGTAGCTCAATGTCTCATCGTCTGGCCAGTGGATCTGCTTAAACTTCAGCTCGATGTATTCCCCGCAGTGAGGACAGGGCACAAAGTAGCGCTTCTCAATGTCTGCCGACTCCAGGGCCTTCCAGATGTGGCCACTCTTCAGTGTCGGCGTGCTCGTGATGTAGATCTTCCGGTTTCTGAAGGTCTTCGTCCTCTCGCGGGCCAGGCTGATCGGATCCGCCTCTTTCCGGCTCGCCCCTGGGTATTTATCAACTTCATCGAGAAGAAGGTACTTGATTGCCTTGCTGGCCAGGGACGATGGAGAGTTACTTCCGGCCAGCGTCAGGTACATTCCCTCAAACTGCAGCTCGAGCTTGGATGACTCGTTTTTGTAGTACAGCTTCTTCAGCGGCTTGCTCGCCGTGATCATCGGCTGGATCCTGTTCTCGCTGATGCTTTCCGCCAGCTTATCGGTCGGATACACCACCATGGTCGGTGATGGATCCTGCTGTATGATGTAGCCGAGCATGTTCTGCATCGCTTCGGTTCCTCCGACCTGGGTGCATTTGCAGAAGATGATCTCCTCTGTCTCGTAGTTCAGGAGCTCGTCCATGACGTCCTTCAGGTATGGCGTCTTGTCGTTCCGCCACGGGCCAGGCATTGCGGACGTCTTCGTGTCCAGGACTCTGTACTTCTCCGCCCACTCTGAAACGCTGAGATCTTCCGGGGGCTGCAGGTACCGGAGGGCTTCCTTCAGGTACCCTGTGGTTTCGTACTTACGAATCCGTATTCTTTTTCTTTGGAGTTCCATTCTTTACGTCCTTCGGCTCGACGACTCCAGCGATCACAAATGCCCCCAGGAGCCTGTTGACCTCGTCCGCGAGCTCCTTCTCGATCTTCCTGGCCTCCGTCGGCTGCAGTTGGCCGGACAGCATTCCGACAACTCTGGCCGGAATGGAAACGGCGAATTTCTTAAACACGACGAAGAATTTTGAATAATCCATCTTTACCTCTTCGACGCTGATATACTTTCCTGCCGCGATCTCTGTCTTCAGCCTGTGCAGTTCGCCCTGGCTTTCCTTCAGAGCGATGTCAGCCTCCATCTTCTGCTCCCGCAGCTCGATCTCTTTGTCGGTTCGGCCCTGTCTGCCGTATGCCTTCTCGGATAGATACTTGATGTAGTTCTGGATGGTCGGCACCAGATCGTAGCGCCGGACCGTCCTTCCGTCTTCTATGATTTTTGTGGTGGATATCACTCCGTCCTGGGTGAGCTGCTGAATTCTCCGCACGCTTACTCCGAACAACTGAGCGATAATTTCTGTTCTGTAGAAGCTTCCCCTTACTTCTCCGTTATCGCTCATGAGCTGTACCCCCCCTATCTGCAGCGTTCTTTCTTCACTCACAGCTTCAGCTCCAGGGCCACATCCGACTGGCGTATGGCCTTTTCTCCTGTGAATTCTTCCCATCGCTTTACGATGGCGTCGCAGTATCGCTCATCAAATTCCATGATGTACGCTGCGCGGTTCAACTGCTCCGCTGCCATGAGCGTCGTTCCGCTGCCTCCGAAGAAGTCAGCCACATTCCATCCGGGGCGGCTTGAGTTCTTCATGAGCTTTCCGATAAGGGGAACCGGCTTCATTGTGGGGTGAATGTCGTTTTTCGCCGGCTTGTCTTCATAGAAAACGGTTGTTCTATCCTTGAATGCGTCCTGCATCTGGCGTATGTAGGTGATGAGGTCTTCTTTTTTCATTCCCTCTAGGTCCGCATCCTCCTCAAGAATGACGGTGTCCTGAGTTCGGTCATCAATGAAGTAGTGGGCGGCTCCCTCCTTCCATCCGTATAAGATCGGCTCATGCCTCCACTGGTAGTCCTGGCGCCCAAGAACGAAGGAGTTCTTCTCCCATACAAGGCACTGGGCCAGCTTTAGGCCGGCTTCCTTGAGCGCTGATCTGAAGGTCAGTCCATTTGTGTCTGCATGAAACACGTAGATAGCGGCCCCTGGTCTCATGACCTCGCTCATCCGCTCGTATGCCTGAAGAATGAACTCGTAGAAGCTGCCATCATCCATGTGATCGTTTGCGATGGAGCTCTGCTTCCGAAGCGGATCCGCCTCCAGGTACTGGTTCAGGCTCTCCACCTTCTCCTCGTAGTTCACGTTGTAGAGCGGATCCGTGATCACGAGGTCCGCCACCTCTCCGTTCATGAGTGCTGCGATGTCTGAAGGGGATGTGCTATCCCCACACATGAGCCTGTGGCGCCCCATTATCCACAGATCTCCCTTTCTCGTTGTTGGTTCTGTGATTTCTTCCAGCGCGCTGTCGATGTCGAACTCATCCTCTTCCGCCTCCAGATCATCGTCCAGCCGGATGCAGAGATCCTCCACCTCCTGGCTTGAGAATCCGGTTGCTGTCAGATCGTATCCGTCAAGATCGAGCTCCAGAAGGAGGTCTCTCAGCTTCATCTCATCCCACTCGCCGGTTATCTTGTTCAGGGCGATGTTCAGCGCCTTCTCGTCGTTCTTGTTGAGATCGACGACGGAAGCCTGGGCCTCCTCGTACCCAAGATCTGAAAGGACAAAGTATCTCTGGTGGCCGCCGATGATGGTTCCATCCCGGTTTACGATGATCGGGTCCACATACCCGAACCGCTCCACACTTCGCTTGATGTCCTGATATTCCTTGTCCTCCGGGGTGAGTCGCTTCCGTGGGTTGTACTCCGCCGGTTTCAAGTCCTTTAATTTCCATGTTTCAATTTTCATTTCAGTCCGCACAGAACCTCCTCCTTCCCTGCCTGTTTTTTCTGATTGGATGGCAATGCGTAACGAAACGGGCTTTTCATTTTTGGTCATACCCGGGCAAGAATCGGACCTTCCGCGCCCCGCAGTAAAATTTGTGCACAAGTAGTACCTACGATTTTTGTGCAACATCGACAATAAAAAAGGACAGCCTCTCGACTGTCCTGTGCCTGCCTCTGCGTCAGGCCTCTCTTATTGTCTTGCGACGCTGTGGGGAGGCCTCTTCCTTGCCTCTCCCTTCGCTTCCTTGCCATGGTATCATCTTATCACATGCAAGAGTCCGTTTGGGTCTCATGTTTATTATTCTTTCTTTAGGTGCGGGCCTCTGTGTGCCTTGCCTCGAGCGCCTCTCTCCTCTCTTGTGCCTGCCTCTGCGCCTCCTCGTCAAGCGCGCGCCACGCCTCTGTGATCCCCTCTGCCAGCTCCTTTGTTGTGGTGCCCGATGCCTGCAGCGCCTTGATCATCTGCTTGGCAGCCCTTGCTTCCCTGGCTTCCTGAAGGTCCTGCTGCACAGTCCCCCTGTAAATGCTGCCCATTATCTGCAGCTCATTTCTGCCGCATTTAGCCAGCTCTATAATGTCCCTGGGATTTTGCCCCCTGCACCAGCCCTCCATAATAACGCCCATGCTCTCCCAGGTATTCCTGACAGGAAGGAGGCACTGGAGCTGCGTTGCCATTTCCAGCATGTCCGTGTATTCCTGGGCTGTCATGGACGGGGTCTTTTTCTCATTCGCTTTCATGTTCCCTCTTATTTTCTCCCGGAATTTTTCCAGAAAATTTTTCCGGGAATTTTTTTCCGGATTTTTTTTGGCCACTTTTTTCATGCCCCCTTTTTTCTCCGGATTTTTCCGCCATGATTTTCCGGAACTCCTCTCTGTTTTCATTGACAATATTCCGGATCCGCTCGTTCTGAAGGATGCGCTCCAATGCGTCCCGGTATATCTTGAAGCATTGGCTCCGGCTCATATGTGCCTCTTCCTGGATCTGGCGCCACTGCATCATATCGATGTGCCGCATCTCACAGATGTCTCTCTCGTCCGAGTTTTTCGGCAGATAGTCCAGGATGTCCATGGTCTTTACGATCGCTTTGCCGATGTCGGCCTTCTGAAGGTAGATCCTCTCTTCGATGTCTGATATCTCGGCCATGACTCCGGCCGCTCCGTTCGTGTTCCTCTGGGGAGCTCTCGGCAGGGGGCTATATCCCCTGCCTCCTGGCGGCCCTTCGATCTCTTCGCGGAGCCGTCTCAGCCGATTGTCAAGCCTGGCCTTCCTGCGCTCTGATCGATAGGCCTGTCCTAAGATCCATTTTAAAATTTCCAAGTCTTCGCTGTTCATTAGTGCCCTTCCTTTCCAGGATCTTTCTTGCCTTTGTTTCCCTGCATGAACATGGTGTAAAGCGCCGGCACGCCATTGGCTCTCCGCTTGACGTTCTCCTGGTCTGCCTTCATGCCCATGTTCACGACCGTTGTCACTCCCACCGCGATCTGAACCGCCAGCTCCTGGTTCAATGTGATATCGAGCGCAGTGGTATAAGCTCTCGCATAAACCTTTGTTAATTCATCGATCATTTCCTCATTCATTTTGCTTCCTCCATATCCAGGTTGCATTCAAAGTCATTGATGTCCACGGCGTCTTCCTTCGTGATCGCGTGTCTGCAGATCTGACAGTCTCCGATGCATTCATCCATCTGGTATATTCCGAGCATAGTGCTGATCGCCTGCTCCGGCCAGGTGATGAACTCCGCGATCCCGCCTGCAGCGCAGATCTGCTCCACTGCTTTCTCCTGCAGCTTGCTCGGTTCACCGACGACCGGCCGCTTCACCTCGAATCCGAAGTAATGACCGTGCCAGATCACCATGATATCCGGCGTCCCGCCTTCGCTGTATGCTCCCTGGGCGATCTTCCGGACAAACGCTCCGGGAAAACGCTTCTTGATCGCCTTCTTGATTTTGTCCTGGTAGTAGGACTCCCTTGGGATTTCCTTTCGCAGCATGGCGATGGCCTGCTTCCTGGTCTTAATTCCTTTTTTTGCCATGTATCCATCGACGAAGCTTTTTTCGTCGAAGTTCTTTTCGTACTTCTCGAGCACGCCTCTTCTCCTCCTTCTTTCTGAAATATTCCGCCAGGTATTTCTCCTGCTCTCTGTCCTCCTGTTCCATCCGGAACTGCTTCCGCTCCTTGTCATCGATCCAGAGCGTTGCGAGCGCCATGATGAGGATGAGCGCCGCAAAGATCACGAGGAGGATAATGCCTCCGGCTATCCCGAATACGATGTCTGCCACTTTGCTCCCTCCTTATCCTATCGGCTCCGCCTCTTGGAACCCGGTGTCTGAAGGATCGCTGTCCTGGCAGCAGGTCTCCTCTTTGTCCTGGTATTCCTCTTTATTGTCCGTCTGGTCCTCCATGAAGTGACTCGCTTCCTGATCGGCCATGTGGAGCAGCAGAACGAGCGGATATTTTTCGCACGCCTGATTAAAGGTGTTAATGTTCTGAACCTCTGACATTCCCATATGCCAGCGGATCGCGTATCTCTCCTCCATGGACAGCTTCATAAACTCTTCGATCATCATGACCGACTTCTCTCCGTGGCCATACGGGTTCTTGTCGTTCACGGTATAAAACGGGACCTGTTCCCAGTCGAACCTTCCGCCATTGTCTCTCTTGGATCCGTTCGGCTTGTAGATCTTCTGGTTCCGCATCTCTGTGCAATAGAAATTTGTTTTGCAGATGTCGTGCAGCAGGGCCACGATGACGGCGGTCTCTTTGTGGATCCGGATCACTGTCTTATATGCTACCGTGTACAGGATGTCTTCATAATCGACCTCATCCGGCGGATATGCCATGGCTGCGTGTCCCAGGAGGGCGTCGTATACGTTGAGGCTATGCTGCAGCAGCCCTCCCTCACAGCTTAAGTGAAACTTTGTGCTTGCCGGCGCGGTATAAAAATCACTGTTCCGGATGTATCTCATGAGGGCGTCTTTCCCTGGCCGGTCCACCTGCTCCATCAGTTCTTCAAACCTTTTTATGTTTCTTTCCCTGTTCATCTTTCTTCTCCTTTTCAAATAAATGCTTGTATTTCTTGTCCGTCATGATCACGTTTCCGTTTTCTGTGAACTGGACCAGATGCACTGTGCCGCATGCATGGCACTTCGTGGCCTTCCCGTCCTGGATCCGGCCGATCTTCCTCCCGCACTGGATGCATGTGTGGAGGAACTTACTTTTTCTTCCGCATATTCTCCTGATTGCCATATTTCTCTCGCTCCCTTTCTATCAGCTCTGCTGTTGGCGGCAGCATAATGGTGACGGCTGTTCCGTCCCGGCTCTCCCATACCTGAAGGTCTGAGTTCCATCTCATCTGGATCAGATCGTTCCAGATCGGCCGGTCGTTCTCGATGATGCAATGCTTGAGCCAGTATTCCGGATAAGCCTCCAGCCAGATTCTGGGATGCAGCTTCTCGGCCGCGATGTCCAGAGCCTTGTCGGCGTCGTATTCCTCAAATACTGCCCTTGCTATCTCCCGGAATGTTCCCGCTGCCCTCTCCTCGTCGATGATGGCCTGCGCCTTTCTGAAGAAGGCGTCTCTTTCCTCCGGCTCGTCTTTTCGCATCAGGATCCCTCCGAAGAGAAACTGAAACAAAATCTTTTCTGTTTCGCGCCTGATTTTTTCTAAAAGTTCATTGTATGGTTCTGCATACTTGGTTTTCAGTATCTCGGTGGGTACGTTTTCCTTGTTTTTCCGCAGTTTTTTGATGTCTCCCAGATAATCTCCCCATGAAAATTCCATTGCATCGCCTCCTAGTGTTACTCCTTTTGCTATTTTTTTGGAGTTACGCTAAAACCGTTGATTTTACAAGGCTTCCCCGGTGTGTAACTCCTGTAACTCCTTTTTTTAAATACACAATGAATTTTTTTATGCGATGCATGAAAAACGTGCATCGCGCAACATTTTCTAAGCACAGTATTTCATTTTTAGGAGTTATTGGAGTTACAAGCCTTAAAAAAGCCCGAATTTCCGCGGTTTTTTGTGTAACTCCTTTTGTAACTCCTTTTGATTTTTTTTGGAGTTACACGAAAAAAGGAGTTACGGTCTTTTAATCAAATGGCAGCTTGCTTCCGTCGTCCACCGGAATAAAACCATCCGCATCCGCGAAGGACTCCTGGTGATACTTCGGCTCCGCTTTCTGAGGCTGCTCATCTTCGTCGTCAATGTCCAGCGGATCCTCTTTTTCGGAAAGCTGGCCGATGAAGAATTCCACGAACTTGCAAACACGATTGTCAAATCGCTTTGAGACCTGGTACGTCTTTCCTTTATGGTCTGCTCTTTCTGAAGATGTGATCAGTCCTCTTTCTGCCATGTATTTCAGAGTCTTCCTGGGGCTGTACCCTGCTTTCGTGAGCGCCTGGTTCAGCGTAGAAGGGAAAATATATACAATGTTCCCGGACTCCGATGTGGTTCCCAGGCATGTCCCGATCGCCTTCTCTCCGAAGTAAAGCCTGTTTGAGAGCACCCAGTCCACAATGAACTGGACCGCATTTTCATTGACGTCGCCCGTGTCTGAGTTCATCTGCTCCTGCAGGATGGACGCTGCCATCTTCTTCGCCCGCTCCCAGGAGTCGTTCCGGATCTGAAGGGTTTCGTTCCGTTTTTGGCTTTTCTGATCACTTTTTTCCTCGCTTTGATCACATTTTGCCTCTTCCTGATCACGATCTTCTCCTGAAAAGAACCAGGAGTCTATCATGGAGTCGGCCAGGGCGACCGCTGCGATCCCGGCCACATGGCTTCCGCTTTTTCCCTGGCTGATGCTTGCCACGTACTTCGACATCTCTTCATACTTGTCGCATATTTCCCGCTCATCGATGCCGATCAGCCCCTCGATAAATTCCGGGCCGGCCCATCCGCAGTTCATTGGTGCTTCCTGGTGCATGAGGCTTGCCTGCTTCTCATCATCGAACGGTCCGCCGTAGATCTCAAGTACACGGGTACTCACGCCGGTCTGGCTGGTCTCTGTGGACAGTGGTTCCTCTCCTGTGGCCAGCGCCACGGTTCTCCATTGGTGGATGGCCTGCAGGCCCCCGCCCTTGCTTCCGCGGATCTTTCCGGTACCGGACGCGATCATGTAGATGGTCTTCTCCAGGCTTTCCTGGTTCTTTCCTGCGAGCTGCCTCTCATCAATGCCAAGCGGAAGATCACAGTAAAAGCTGGCGGTACGTTCCAGGCCGACCTGCGTCGCGTTGAAGTTTACCATGAGGCGATCCGGATCTCCCCAGGCTGAAAGCGCTGCTTTCAGTGCTGCAGTCTTTCCGCCCTTTGAGCCTCCCCAGTTGTACACGAAGAAGATCCTCTGTTTCAAGATCCGGAGAAGTGGCGCCGCAAAGCTGGCGGCCAGTATGAACCGGAACTTGTCGCGCTCCCGGTGTGGCGCCATCGTGCGGATCCAGTGTTCCATGTCACCGTTCCTGCAGTATGCTGCTGCCATTCCTTTTTGACTGGGATCGATGTCCAGGACAATGCCCTGCTCCCTTCCCGGAATGAACCGGCGGCCTGGCTGCCATCCGAACGTTGACGTCGCGTCTGCCTTCTGTATGATGTCGATGTTCTCCGCCTCCAGGGCGGACAAAAAGCGCACCACCTGCTTGGCGTTCTCCGATGTTACCGTGCATCCCAGGTCGGCCAGGACTGTGATTGCCCGCGCGGTGAAGATCGTTGATCTTGGATAGATCGCCCGGTGCCATTCTCCGTCACGCTTGAATGCGATCTCGATCTTCTCTTCTCCCGTCTCCAGGCTTTTTAGCCGCTGCGTGAGGATGATCGGTGTCCTGCAGACCATCTTTGGCGTGTATTCCTTCTCATCGATCCGGCTGATCCCCTTGTCTGAATAGATCCATCCTTCCGGCTGCCGCAGGTTCACTGGGGCCCCTTTGACTGCTTCCGGGATCTCTTCCGGCTCGTCCAGGTCGATCTTCTCTGCTCCCTGGATCAGCTTCAGGATCTTCTTGGCAGCCTCTTCTTTTCCGAACTTCATGTATACGTCGCTCGGATCCTTGCATCCCTTGATGGATCCGCAGCTCCATCGATACACTTCTCCGAGGAAACCGCCCTCGCGCAGTCCGGAGAGCATCTTCTTCATGAATGTTTCGCCGCCCCGGTCTTGCTCCTGGTGGATGTATATCCTTAGGTCCTGCAGCATTCCGGCCATGTGAGGCTTGAACATGGAAGCTCCCGGGACTCCGAGCGTGCTGATCCCCATGTACCACATGGACTGCGAGTCGCTCTCTCCCTCCACTATGGCTGCGTATCCGGCATCCCGGATCCGTGACAGCTTCCATTCTCCATACAGTCCGATCTTCCCTGCGGATCCGTACTTCCATCTAAAATCCTTGTGAGCGTACCTTTTGCGGTATGTGCTCTCCTTCCCGTTTTCATCGAGGTATGGGATTTTCATGTACAGCGTTCCGTCTTTCCGGTCCTTCCCGGTACTCAGAAAGCATTCTTTCTGCAGCCACTCTTCCGGAAGCCGCTTTTCAAATGCGTATTGCGCCAGGGTGTAGCTTTTATCACGTTTTGCCTGCTCCTGCTGTTCCTCTCTGGATACGCCATACTCCTCCAGGATCTTCTTATATGCTTCCTTCGTATCGATTCCATGGAGCTTCGCATAAAAGCTCACATAGTTTCCGCCTTCATCCTCTGCAAAGCAATGCCATTTTCCTGTGGCCAGATCGACGGAGAAGCTGTTGTTTTTGTCGTCGTGAAATGGGCAGAGTCCTGTCAGATGGCCATCGGATACTATCGCCTTCTTTATGACGTTCCTATATTCTTTTTCGTAATTGACCAGGCGATCGATGTCTACTTCTGCCGTATTCATGGGCTACCTCTTTTCTTTCTTTCCTGGTGTCTCTCCGATGTATATCATCTCGACCGGTATTCCGAGCCGCGCTGCTTCGCGCATTTCCTGATCCATCCCGGAGCTGATGACTCCGTTCTCGATGATAGCCAGAACATGGTCTGCGTGCCTCAGGGCTTCCATTCCCATTCTCAATCCCGCCGATCGTTCCTCTCTGATGGCATCATTTAAGAACTGCGGGAAGTATAAGTGCGGCGCGATCGGAAAGTCTCCGCGGTCCGCCACCATTCTGCAGTAGTCCTTTGCAATGGCCACATTGCGCTGGACCTGCTCTTCGGTATCCGCTGCATATCTGCTGCAGATATATATCTTCCTGCCGAGAGCCGGGTTCCTGTTTGTTGACTCTCCAGCGTAACATTGTCCCAGGTATCTGAAAGGCGTGTACACGTTTTCTCTGCAAATTGTTTCATATACGCCCTTTCCCCCGATCACATCCACAGGATGTTTTCCCTGGATGATCCCTTCATCCCAGTCTTCGTATTCGTCATAAGCATCACGCTCTCTGTCCGTGAGCTGCATGGCGAGATCTATGTCGATGCAGTCCCCCACTTTTATGTATCCTTCCGGAAAGTGCAGGCTGCTGTATTCTTTCCATGTTTTCATGTATAGCCGCCTCCTTGAAATAGTGAGGGGGAGGCGGGCAGTGCCCCCCCCCGCTGTCTTTTTAATTGAACGGAAGATCTTCCTGTGCTCCCTGCGGAACTTCTACAAAGTCTGCGTCTGCCACTCCGGCCTCTGACTCTGCTGCCACATTGTAGTCGTTGGAAGTAATAGCGACCTCCGTATATTTTTCCTTGAGCTGCTTTCTCATCGCGGAAGTCTGCTTGTACTGTTCATCTGTCAGCACTCCGGTCTTCTCCACAGTAACCTTGCTGTATTTGATTCCGTCTTTGTTGGTCGCAGAGTCCAGCTTGAAGGTAACCACGAGCCTGGTGTATGGGATCCGGTTGCTTCCCATGATCCTGGCCAGGTTCTTGTTGACATCCTTGATGGATGTCGGCGGAACGCTCAAGAGGTAAATATCCGGCCGGCCAGACATCAGGAGATAGATGCGGCGCATGTTCTTGCACGGCTTTCCTCCGTCTACAAACTGGTTCATAGGACAGTTATCGCAGTTCCGGACCTCTCCGGTCTCCAGGTTGACTCCTGTCTTCGCATCCATGGAGCTGCAGGTCGGCGGCATGTTCGTGTTGTCTCCGCTTCCATATGCTGCACTCCAGTAGCTGTTCATTCTATGGGTGAAGAGGATCACGCCCTGAACCTCTTTCATGATCTCCGGATCGTCCAGATCGTCGCCTTCCACTTCGTATGCTTTTCCTCCTCCGGAAGGAACCTTGATCTGTCTGCAGGCGATCCCGCGCTCCTCGTCAAGATCGGCCATTTCCTCCTTCAGCTCCTCGATCAGGTCCGGATCCATTCCCTCGAACCCTGTTACAATCTGAAAATCTTTCATTACTGCTAATTCGTTCTTACCCATTTTTTACATGTCCTTTCTGTATGTGATTCCATAGAGTATCTGGCATTTCAGGATCGAGCCTATCCGGTATTTGTTCTCGATCTCCCCGTCCAGTGTCGTTGTTACAAAGTATCCGCCTGCCACTTCTTTGAACCTGCAGACGATGTCTTCTCCTCTGTTGTTTCGGATCATGATCTGGTCTCCCGGTCTGATCTCCAGGTCATCCGAGTCCTTTACGGCGACCGTCTTTACTTCTGATATGTTAATGCCCGCCATTCTGAACGCCTCCTTTCGTTATAAATTCTTCTACAGCGTAATCCAGGCTAGCCCGAATTGCTCCCAGGTTCGATGCCATGACGAGCGGATTTCCTTCCGCGACCTCCTTGGCACACAGGATCACGCCATCCATGACCGGCCCCATGACCACATCATCCTGTACTCCTCCTCCGACGAGATAGCTGTCGCATTTTGTCTTATCCCCATCCTTCGTCATTACGCATCCGAATGCTCGGTCTCCGGTGAGGACTGTTACCTTTCCTTCGCTGTCCGTTATATCAATCCTTACCATCATTCTTCCTCCTCTTCAGCTTCCGCTTCCTGGAACCCGTCATCTTCCTCTTCCAGCATCTCTTCCAGAGGCGTCTTCTCCTCTCCGAGCTTTCTGTAGAGGTCGTTCATGATCCGATCGGCCTGGGCCGCAAGCCTTACGGCCTCGAATGCTGCATCGATAGACGAGTTATAAATACTGGATGCGGAGTTCACCGCCTCGGCGTCTCCGGCCTGCAGCACCCGGAGGAAGGACTTCATGTCTGACTTGATCTTGTCCGTGGCTCCGCAGAGGTTTGTCCAGCTCTCCGCTGCGATCCCGTATCCTTCGTGCCTGCTTGCTACTGCAGGGAGGTTCTGGCTCTGAAGCTGCCGGCATGCAAATGCCACGGCTGTCTGGACATTGTCCTTCAGGTCTCTCTCGCTATCCAGTGTCATGTCAAATTCCATCTGATCGTACATGTTATTCTCCTTTCTTCGCTTTTTTCAGTGCCCTGTTTGTTTCTTTCCTTCGCACAATGTCGAAGGTGTCATATGAATTTATTACCTCGGCCAGCTCCGCCGGGAGTTCTCCCTGCTCCTCCACGAGGTTCTTGATCGTGGACTGCAGCGTTCTTGAGTTGACCGTTTCAACGATAATATCTCCCAGGCCCTGTTCTCGGAGCACTTCCAGGAAGTCCAGGCCCGCCTCCTGCAGCGACTCCTCTGACTTCTTGCTGTAGATCGTCTTATCCGAGAGGCTGAAGGTGTAGCCTCCGGAGCTGATCTTCGGGCAGTCGTCGTCGATCATCTGCTGCGCGATCTCCTGTTTCTTTTCTTCGATCGCCTTGTTATTTTTTTTTGTCGCCTCTGCCAGGCCTTCCTTCTCCTCCAGAAGCTCCTGGTATTCATTGACCATTTCTAATAATCCCATTCTCTTTATTCCTCCTGTCTGTTGTATTCGTCCATGGTTGGCCTCTTCCCATCCAGATCCGTCCAGATGTATGCCTTTCCGGTGCTGCGCTCATAATCTGCCTTGTAGCAGTCCCGGCACACACACCTTCCACTCAGCCACCGCATCTCTCCCCAGTATTCCGGCTTGCTACAGCTCTTGCAGATCACGATGTTCCTGGTCCCTTTTACCGGTATGGTATCAACTTGCACAATGCTCATCTTTCTGAAGCCTCCTTATCACCTTTGTCATGTGTTCGGGCTCGTTGTCCTTGTAAGGTGATTTCTGATACATCCCTCCGTCTGAATGGACTCCGTAATCCCTGTAATACTTCTGCGCCAGATGAAGGGGAATGTCCTTTCCCTTCCCGCGGACGGTTATGACGCCTCCGTCGCTGTACCGGAATGTGATTTTCCACATAGGCTCCTCCTTTTAATAATCTTTATGGTATTCCGCGAGGACTTTTCCACAGTCTGTACACACCTTGTATCTGTCCATCCCGGAGATACGAACCATCCCACTTGCGGAGCATGCCTCCCCGCTTATCTGGTTTTTATGCCGGCAGAACAGTCCCTTAATGATCCGCCGACGCGGCATCCGGATGACCCCTGCTTCGCTTAACAAAAAATATTGCATGCTATCTTCTCCTTCTCCTCATAGGGAGGCCGTGCATCTTCCTCCAGTTATTTGTGCTTTCCCGGTAAATCTTCCGGAAGGAGGCTGCGTATTCGCTTCCTCTAACTGCTTTCTCGGAAAGTCTATCCAGGGCTTCTGACACCGTCTCAGCGCTTTCCTCCGCCCTTTTCACTGCCGCGTGCAGGATCGCATCCATCTCGTCCCCCGATACGCGAGCCGCATTGAAGGCTTTCCTGCGCACCTCTTCGTTCCTTTGCGCGATGGCTGCATTCACTCCACTGAAGAAGCTGGCCATGGCCTTCGCCCACGCCTCTCCCATTTCAATTATGGTTTTCATTAGAAAAAATCCCTCCAGTTATCCACGACCGTTTTGGCCATGTCTTCTTTCTTGGCCAGCGCCTTGCTGATCATCTCATCCACCGTCTTCTCCACTACCAGATCTATGTATGTGCAGGTGTTACGCTGCCCGATCCTGTGGATCCTGGAGA
>DWXI01000078.1 GCA_019119265.1 Candidatus Mediterraneibacter intestinigallinarum
TGTGTGGAGATCAACACAATACGGTCATGGGAAAACTCGGAAATAAAATTACGAAAGCGTACCCGTTCTCCGGGGTCAAGTCCTGCGGTCGGTTCATCCATTACTAAAATTTTCGGATCGTTCAGCATGGCTTGGGCAATGCCTACACGCCGTTTCATACCGCCAGATAGCTTTGCTATTTTTTTCCGCTTCACATCCGAAAGCGTAAGAATATCCACACATATTGTTTCTGACGTTGAGTATATTGCAACACGAAATGCGATTATGAAAGATGGAAAAATTGTTGATGTAGGTACAACAGACGAACTGGTGAAGCAGATCGAGGGAAAGGTCTGGACTTGCACTATTCCGGCCAGAGATTTAGACAAGTATGAAATGCGCTTGCGAATAATCAACCAGCGCGGGGAAGATAACAACCAAGTATCTATACGGTATCTGTCTGATAAATCCGAAATTGAGGGGTCGATCACCATATCACCGCGCCTTGAGGATTTATACCTCTGGCTATTCCCTCAAGCCGATCTTTCAAAGGAGGGAAATTGATATGCGCTTATTTTGTTTAGAAGTAAAAAGGATTTTGAAATCACGCCGTACCTTGATATTGCTTGCAGTAGCATTATTTCTGGCTGTCATCATGGCTTATCTGCCCATCAGCTTTGAGTCTATCAACCGTCCCGGCGAAAACGGTACTGTAATAGAACTGAATGGCTTAGATGCTATTCAATTTAAGAGGGAATACCGGCAGCAAATTTATGGAGAAGTTACACCGGAGAAAGTCGCAGATGCCTTACGCACATATCAGAAATATGTGCAGGAATATGGTACAGCAGATGATATTCCGTTGGATGTTTATACGGAAAATATTACGGCTATCCGTCCACTTCTTGACCGCTTACCAGAAGCCTTTGCCGATCCCGATACAGGCATAGGTGCTGATCTAATGGAGATTGACCCGGATGTAGTAGAGCAAAGCCTTTATGAACAGTTTGCGTCCCACCTGAACGATATAATGAACCTTGAACAAGAAGATCATCCATCAGCGAAAGAATTTGCAACAGAAAAATATTCCGAAGTTGATAAACCATTCCAGCTTTATCCGGGTTTGAGCCGGGACGCCTTTGACTATATTGAGTTGTATATTTTCATTCTTTCCATTTTGTGCGTTGCGATTGCGGCACCTACATTTGCTAATGAGTATCAAACTGGAAGCGACAGCATTATGCGCTGCACAAAAAATGGACGTGTGAAATTTGCTGTTACCAGAATACTTGCTGCTGGCTGTATTTTTGTGGTAGTGTTCATTTTGGGTATGGTGATCCATTTGTCCATTATCAACCTTGCTTTTGGGACAGAGTGTTTGAAAACATCTTTCCAAATGCTATTTTCCATCATAAATCTTCCCAATATCAATTTGGGGCAATTACAAGTGATTTTGGTATTGGCCGGGCTTTTATCTGTATTGGCAAGTATTAGTTGCACGCTATTTTTATCTGCAAAGTGCAGGGACTCGTTAAGTTCGTTATTGATTTCACTTGCCGTTATGCTTTTACCGACCATCATTTATACTGCATTGGGCAGTTCCGTATGGCTTTCCACGATTTTACCATCTTCTGGTATTGGCCTGCAAAATAACTTCCTCTATCAGCTTTACGGTTTCAATTTCTTGTATGTTGGAGATATGAGCTTTTGGACACCTTACATTATTCTGATTTCAGCAGCGATTGAAATTCCTGTATTCGGCTTTTTGGCGATACGGTCTTATTGTAAACATCGAGTTGCGTAAATTGATTATATCAAAGATGGTTGGTGGCAGGATGGAAAAAACTAAAGTAGCGATTTGCCCGGAATGTGGAGAAGTTTCCATTTATCTGGATGATGTTGAGAGACTTAAGAATTTAGGAAAAGATACTTTGTAAAGATACTTGATCCGTTGCGCTTATAGGAGGTGAAAGCATCGGTTATTTTCTGATTGTTGAATTTAAAGATACTGAAACCACTATTTTACATCAAGTTCTATCTGTTATTAAGGAACATATTACGGTGGAAGAATATAGATAAGACTTGAGATATGCGACCACTTTTCCAGGACTTTCTATTCTTCCAGATCAACGCAGGATATTGGTGGAAGGAAAAGAAATATATCTTACGCATCATGAGTTTGATATGATGCTGTTTCTGGCCAGACATCCAGGTCAGGTTTTTACCAGAGAGCAGCTATATGAAGCTGTGTGGGATGATATTCCTATAAGTGTGTATGCAAAGGTCGAATGTATGATTTACAGTATCCGGAAGAAACTCAGGGCTTATACTGACAGGCAATATATCCAGACTGTCTGGGGAGTAGGATACACATTTGATCCGGGAACATAAAAAGAGCCGTCCGTGAGGGCGGCTCAAAGTCATTTAGTCTTCGCCAAGAAAATAGTCCACTTTCTTAGCATATTCTTTCTGTTCTCCCATAAACAGTTCTTCCAGAAGTACGGTCTTTCCGGTTTCCCGGTATTCCTTCAGCCCTTCGATGTATCTGACTCGGTGTTTGTACTCGATGACCACCGGCGTCAGATCTGCTTTTAAGCACTCCCGGAACAGGATCAGTCTGCCGGTTCTGCCGTTGCCGTCCTGGAAAGGATGCAGCGCCTCATACCGGGCATGGAACTGAGCCATGACGGAAAGAGTCTTGACTGAGATTCCGTGATACCAGGCGAGAAGTTCCCGCATTTTTTCCGGCACTTCTTTTGGAAGGGCGGTTTCGTACATTCCCACCATATTTGGACGTTCTTTATAATCCCCGATGGCATAGCCGTTGGCACGGTCTTCAAACACACCGATTTTCAGCTCAAAATGGAACGCCTTAATGAGTTCCTCGCTCAAAGACTCATCCAGTGTGTCGATCATCTTATTGAACATCAGGAAGTGGCCGTTGGTTTCCTCTACATCTTTGGCCCGGTAATAATCATCATTGCGGGGCAGCATACCGGTGTCAAACAGAGAAGCGGTCTGCTTCTCATTCAGTGTGGAGCCTTCGATCTTATTGGAGTTGTAAGCCAGCGTCCGCTGGGTATAGGCGTAGATCCCGGAACGGTCAAATTTCTTCCGCTCAATCCGGAAACGCCGGATCAGTTCTTCGTTCTTCATAGGAAATCGCTCCTTCTTATTCTCAATGAGTCTATTTTACCATACTGCCTCGACAAGATACAGAGGGGATTTTCTGTCGGATCTGACAGAAATCTCAAGCCTGGGATGCAGGCTGCCCGTTGGGAATTTGTAGCTCCAGTTCCGCAATCTGCCATTCCATCCAGTCGCCATGCACAACAGCAGTAGCAGACCAGCCTTCCAGAAAGCTGTATTCCCGGTCAGAATCCTCTTGTTCCACGCCATTCAGGGCGCTTTCATAGGCAGCTTTCATTGCTGCGTACACTTCCTCATAGTCGGTACTGACGATGGGATCTGTCAGACCGTCCGTATACCCGTGTAAAACATAAATCTTTATCGGTGTATTTCCTTGTGTATTCTTGCAGACATTTGTCATCAGGCGGCCTCCTTTTCACGTCCGGGCCAGGTAATATGGCACTCACATTCGGTCAACTCAGGATCGTGCTCTAAAGCTCCATAAACTGCCTCCCGCTCTTCGGCGGAATCATATTCCTTGTCCAGTTTAATGACTTCTGCCTGAATAAAGGGAGTGTTTGTATACGAGGCGGTAACAATGCCGTCCTCCATGATCAGCACCACACGGGGCGCCGGTTCTGGATGCAGGCGCAGTTCGCCGTTTAGAATCTGTTTCTCGATTGCATCGATCACGTTCTCCATCGTAACATGATAGGAAACATTGCTGTCCTCCAGTTTCTCATACAGTTCATAGGCTGTACACAGGATATCTGTCTCATGTTCCAGTGTCTGATAGGGAAGGTTACAAAGTCCGATCCTGTCCTGTCGCCGGTCTTCGCATTGCCCGATAAAATCCTGGAAAAAGCAGTGCTTTTTGTAGATTTCATGCGCTTCCCGTATTTGCGGAAAAGTTAGTGCAAAAGCGAGTTCTTCTGGTGTTTCATTTCTTTCTAATATCATAACTATTGTTCTCCTTTCTGAAGGAGGGCTGCGCCTGGCAGCACAGCATCCTCCTGTTTCCTGTAA